>NZ_JBIVGN010000005.1:0-395261 GCF_044748705.1 Pseudomonas sp. NPDC089758 | reverse complement strand
AAAAGATTAAGGAAGTGCTACGAGAGGCTGGGCTGCACGAGCAAGTTGCCCGCTGTCAGGCGGTAGAGGGAATTGGGTTTCTTACCGCTACAGCCTTGGTAATGGCTTTTGTAAGGGGCGAGTTCAAGAACAGTGATTCGTACATCGCATTCCTGGGAATGGACTTACGGGTTAATGATTCTGGAGAGAAGAGTGGACGTCGTCGGCTCACCAAGCGCGGCTGCTCGGAAATCCGTCGTTTGCTGCATAACGCAGCAATGGCGGCCAGCAGGTCGGCCGCTTAGAAAGGGGTATATGAGCAGTACAGAAACAGCGGTAAGGCAACGACCCAGGCGTTGGTAATTCTGGCCAGGAAGCTCGCACGGGTGGCATTCGCCCTGATGAGAAATCAGGACGAATACGTTACCAAAGGCGGGAAAATGGCTTGCTGATAACCATAGAATCTCCCACCCCGACCGCGCTGTTCTTCAGGCCTGCGTTTTACCTGTCGAAGCAACGGTCTTACCCATTTCTAAAAGCCGCCGCAATCCAGGGGGAGACGGCTTGCCGGCGATGAGGGCGCAGGGGAAAACACAAAACAGCAGACGAAAAAAAGCCCGCCAGTGTGAGAGCGGGCCAAGGACCTACGAAGATTCTTCTAGCGACCAACTAGCTCCCACGATAGGTCGAATAGCTATACGGCGAGATCAGCAGCGGCACATGGTAGTGCTCCTGCTTCTCGTCGATGCCAAAGCGCAGCACGACAACATCCAGAAACGCCGGCTCCGGCAGTTGCACGCCGCGAGCACGGTAGTAGGCGCCAGCACTGAACTGCAGCTGGTAAACGCCAGTACGGTAATCGTCACCCTGCAGCAGCGGCGCGTCCACGCGGCCGTCACTGTTGGTCAGGGCGGTGTTGACCAGCTCAAGCTGCTGGCCTTCGACACGGTACAGCTCGACCTTGATCGCGCTGCCCGGGCAACCGTGAGCTGCATCCAGTACGTGTGTAGTCAAACGTCCCATTGCTTGTCGCCTCTTGTTCAATCTGTGGGCAAAAAATACACAGCCATCCGCACGGCAAACAACCTGCGACGGGCGGGAATAGCGTTATTAAGACATTTCATCGAAAGATTGTACACAATTTTTTGAGCCCTTCCGCCAAGGCCCGGTCAAACCGGTCAATAGTCGCAAAATCAAGCGCTGTGCCGTTGCCAATCTGATTAACTGACCAATCAGGCAGGTTTCTTGCAACAGATTCTCAGGCGACAAATGGGAAGAAATGCGGAAAAACAGGCTTACAAATGATTTCAGAAGTTGTATACAATCAGCCCATCCGGTGGTGCGACATCCCGACGCGGCCCGCCCACACCCCGCACTAACGCACAAGAAGGAAGACTGCAGTGAGCGCTGACTACCCTCGCGACCTGATCGGTTACGGCAACAACCCACCTCACCCGCAATGGCCGGGCAATGCTCGCATCGCGCTGTCTTTCGTCCTGAACTACGAAGAAGGTGGCGAGCGCAACATCCTGCACGGCGACAAAGAGTCTGAAGCCTTCCTGTCCGAAATGGTCGCGGCCCAGCCACTGCAGGGCCAGCGCAACATGAGCATGGAGTCGCTGTACGAATACGGCAGCCGTGCCGGCGTATGGCGCCTGCTCAAGCTGTTCAAGGACAGCGGTGTACCGCTGACCGTGTTCGCCGTGGCCATGGCCGCCCAGCGCCACCCGGACGTGATCCGCGCCATGGTCGAGGCCGGCCACGAGATCTGCAGCCACGGCTACCGCTGGATCGACTACCAGAACATGGATGAAGCCCAGGAGCGCGAGCACATGCTCGAGGCCATCCGCATCCTTACCGAACTGACCGGCGAGCGCCCGGTTGGCTGGTACACCGGCCGCACCGGCCCCAATACCCGTCGCCTGGTCATGGAGGAAGGTGGCTTCCTCTACGACAGCGATACCTACGATGACGACCTGCCCTACTGGGAACCCAACAACCCGACCGGCAAGCCGCACCTGGTGATCCCTTACACCCTGGACACCAATGACATGCGCTTCACCCAGGTACAGGGCTTCAACTGCGGCGAGCAGTTCTTCCAGTACCTCAAGGACGCCTTCGATGTGCTGTACGCCGAAGGCGCCGAAGCCCCGAAAATGCTGTCCATCGGCTTGCACTGCCGGCTGGTCGGCCGCCCGGCGCGCCTGGCCGCGCTGAAGCGTTTCGTCGACTACGCCAAGAGCCATGACCAGGTCTGGTTCGCCCGTCGCGCGGACATCGCCCGCCACTGGCACACCACCCACCCGTACAAGAAAGAGAACGCCTGATGACCGCCTTCAAGACCCTCAAGCCATCGACCCTGGACCGTGACACCTTCGTCAAGGTCTTCGCCGACATCTACGAGCATTCGCCGTGGGTCGCCGAAAAAGCCTACGACCTGGGCCAGCTGGAGGAACTGAACGAGATCGAAGCGCTGCACCAGCGCATGAGCGACATCCTGCTCAGTGCCAACCACGCCGACCAGTTGGCGCTGATCAACGCTCACCCGGACCTGGCCGGCAAGGCCGCCATCCAGGGCGAGCTGACCGAATCGAGCACCAACGAACAGGCCGGCGCCGGTATCCACCAGTGCACCGCCGAAGAGTTCGCCCGGTTCACCGAACTGAACGATGCCTACAAGGCCAAGTTCCAGTTCCCGTTCATCATGGCCGTCAAGGGCAGCAACCGGCACCAGATCCTCGCCGCTTTCGAAAAACGCATCCATAACGACAGCGATGCCGAATTCAAGGAAGCCCTGGCGCAGATCAACCTGATCGCCCTGTTCCGTCTGCTGCAGCTGTAACCGGCGCGGCAACGTCACAGCTTTATCCAGAACAACGAACATAGAAGAGATAACCGCATGCGCACCCTGATGATCGAGCCCCTGACCAAAGAAGCCTTCGCCCCCTTCGGTGACGTGATCGAAACCGATGGCAGTGACCACTTCATGATCAACAACGGCTCGACCATGCGCTTCCACAAGCTCGCCACGGTCGAGACCGCCGAGCCTGAAGACAAAGCGATCATCAGCATCTTCCGCGCCGACGCGCTGGACATGCCGCTGACCGTGCGCATGCTGGAACGCCATCCGCTGGGCAGCCAGGCTTTCATCCCGCTGCTCGGCAACCCCTTTCTGATCGTGGTCGCGCCCGTTGGCGATGCACCTGTATCAGGCTTGGTCCGTGCCTTCCGTAGTAATGGCAGGCAGGGCGTCAATTACCATCGCGGCGTTTGGCACCACCCGGTGCTTACGATCGAAAAGCGGGATGATTTCCTGGTGGTTGATCGCAGTGGTTCCGGCAACAACTGCGATGAGCATTACTTCACCGAGGAACAGATGCTGATCCTCAATCCCCACCAATAAGAAAAGGTCGATCATCGTTCGGTGATCGGCAGAGGTACATACTGTGGAAGCACACCTTCACGAATGGCTGAACCTGAGCATTCGCTGGGTTCACATGATCACCGGCGTGGCCTGGATCGGTGCATCGTTCTACTTCGTCTGGCTGGAAAACAACCTGAACCGGAGCAATCCGCGTGACGGGCTGTCGGGTGACCTTTGGGCCATCCACGGCGGTGGTATCTACCACCTTGAGAAGTACAAGCTGGCGCCGCCGAAAATGCCCGAGAACCTGCACTGGTTCAAATGGGAAGCCTACTTCACCTGGATGTCTGGTATCGCCCTGCTGTGCGTGGTGTTCTACTGGAACCCGACCCTGTACCTGCTGGCCCCTGGCAGCACCCTGAGCGGTGCCGAGGGTGTGGCCATCGGTATCGGTTCGCTGGTGGCCGGCTGGTTCATCTACGACCTGCTCTGCGATTCGCCACTGGGCAAACGCCCGGCACTGCTTGGCGCCGTGCTGTTCGTCCTGATCATCGCCGCCTGCTGGGGCTTCAGCCTGGTGTTCAGCGGCCGTGGCGCGTACCTGCACACGGGTGCGATCATCGGCACCATCATGGTCGGTAACGTGTTCCGCATCATCATGCCGGCCCAGCGCCAGCTGGTGGCTGCGATCGAGAGCAACACCACCCCCGACCCGCGCCTGCCGGCCAAAGGCCTGCTGCGTTCGCGTCACAACAACTACTTCACCCTGCCGGTGCTGTTCATCATGATCAGCAACCACTTCCCGAGCACTTACGGTAGCCAGTACAACTGGCTGATCCTGGCCGGCATTGCGGTAGCTGCGGTACTGATCCGCCACTACTTCAACACCCGCCACGACAGCAACAAGTACGCCTGGACCCTGCCGGCCGGTGCCCTGGCGATGATCTGCCTGGCTTACGTCACCGGCCCGAAACCGATGGCGGTTGACCCAGAGCAGGCCGCGGCGAAGATCGAGTACCAGCCGCTGCCCGCGACTGCAGTGGGTGGCAAGACCGCTGCCGAGCAGCGCGCCGAGGACGCTGCCAAGGCGGCCGAAGCCCCTGCCGCACCGGCTCAAGCCCCAGCTCAGGCGACTGCTCAGGCCGGCGGCGGCGCCTTCGACAAGATCCACACGGTCATCCAGGAACGCTGCACCGTGTGCCACTCGTCGAAACCGACCAGCCCGCTGTTCAGCACCGCCCCTGGTGGCGTGATGTTCGACACCCCGCAGCAGATCCAGGCTCAGGCCGCGCGCATTCAGGCGCAAGCGGTCGCCAGCCAGATCATGCCGCTGGGCAACATCACCCAGATGACCGTCGAAGAGCGCAAGCTCGTCGGTGACTGGATCGCCAAAGGCGCCCAGGTCAACTGATCGAAGCCGCACGCTTCAAGCCTCAAGCTGTAAGTCGTAGGTAACAAGCAAGCATCGAGCGTCAGGCTCCACGCGGATCACCAAGCTTCTTCCTGAAGCTTGCCGCCTGGGGCTTGCCGCTTGGATCCGAGAATAAAAACAAAACTCGAGGTGCTGCATGTCCGAGTCACGCAAGGCGTACATTCCTGTGGCGCCACCGCGAGAACCTCTGCCCCTGTGCCAACTGATCCTGGTAGGCCTGCAACACGTTCTGCTGATGTACGGAGGCGCGATTGCCGTGCCTTTGATCATCGGCCAGGCGGCCGGATTGTCCCGTGAAGAAGTCGCTTTCCTGATCAACGCCGACCTGCTGGTCGCCGGCGTCGCCACCATCATCCAGTCGTTCGGTATCGGCCCGGTGGGGATCCGCATGCCAGTGATGATGGGGGCCAGTTTCGCTGCCGTCGGTAGCATGGTGGCCATGGCCGGCATGCCTGGCGTTGGCCTGCAGGGGATATTCGGTGCGACCATCGCCGCCGGGTTCTTCGGCATGCTCATTGCCCCGTTCATGTCCAAGGTCGTACGCTTCTTCCCGCCGCTGGTCACAGGTACCGTGATCACCTCGATCGGGCTCTCGCTGTTCCCGGTCGCAGTCAACTGGGCCGGTGGCGGCCATGAGGCACAAGCCTTCGGCTCGCCGATCTACCTGATGGTCGCGGGCCTGGTGCTGGCCGTGATCCTGCTGATCAACCGCTTCATGCGCGGCTTCTGGGTCAACGTGTCGGTGCTGGTAGGCATGGGCCTGGGTTACATCCTGGCCGGCTCCATCGGCATGGTCGACCTGTCCGGCCTGAGCCAGGCACCGTGGCTGCAAGTGGTAACGCCACTGCACTTCGGCATGCCGACCTTCAGCCTGGCGCCGATCCTGTCGATGTGCCTTGTGGTGGTGATCATCTTCGTCGAGTCCACGGGCATGTTCCTCGCCCTGGGCAAGGTGACCGATCGTGAAGTCACGCCAGGGATGCTGCGCCGCGGCCTGCTGTGCGATGCCGGCGCCTCGTTCATCGCCGGGTTCTTCAACACCTTCACCCACTCCTCGTTCGCCCAGAACATCGGCCTGGTGCAGATGACCGGCGTACGCTGCCGCTATGTCACCGTGGTCGCCGGCGCGTTGCTGATCCTGCTCAGCCTGCTGCCCAAGGCGGCTTACCTGATCGCCTCGATCCCGCCTGCAGTACTGGGTGGTGCGTCCATTGCCATGTTCGGCATGGTCACCGCCACCGGGATCAAGATCCTTCAGGAGGCAGACATCGGCGACCGTCGCAATCAACTGCTGGTTGCGGTCAGCGTCGGCTTCGGCCTGATCCCGGTGGTGCGTCCGGAGTTCTTCGCCCAGATGCCGCAGTGGATGGAACCGATCACCCACAGTGGTATCGCCATGGCCACGGTCAGCGCCTTGGTGCTGAACGTGCTGTTCAACATCCTCGGTGGTGCCGACCGCGCAGCGCACAACGACGCCTGTCACCAGCATTGAGCCAAGCGGGGCGGCGCCTGCGTCGCCCCGCGCCTATCCGTTGCAACTGCCACACCGTCGGCCCGCCGGAATGGGCCGCCCGGGGCGCCTGCGCGCCGAACAATCCGCCAACAAAAACAATAAGTCCGGGAATCACAACATGAAGCGCATCGCATCAACCCTGTTGCTGGGCAGCAGCCTGCTGGCCACCCTCCCCTCGCATGCAGGCGAATGGCTGCTGTGGCACGGCGAAAGCCTGACCTATCTGTATGGCAAGGACTTCAAGGTCAACCCAGACATCCAGCAGACCATCACGTTCGAGCACGCCAACAAATGGAAGTACGGCGACACCTTCCTGTTTGTCGACAAGATCTTCTACAACGGCAAGCCCGATGCCAGCAAAGGCGTGACCACCTACTACGGTGAGTTCAGCCCGCGCCTGTCGTTCGGCAAGATCTTCGACCAGAAGCTCGCTTTCGGCCCGATCAAGGACGTGCTGTTGGCCATGACCTACGAGCGTGGTGAAGGCGACAACGAGGCCTACCTGATCGGCCCGGGCTTTGACCTGGACATTCCCGGCTTCAATTATTTCACCCTCAATTTCTACCTGCGCAACACCGAAGGCGGCCGCCCTGGCGACGACGTCTGGCAAATCACCCCCGGTTGGTCCTACACCATTCCCGTGGGCAGGTCGGACATTCTGATCGACGGCTACATGGACTGGGTGCCCGACAACGACCAGAACCGCCGCGGCACCTATCACGCCAACCTGCACTTCAACCCCCAGGTCAAATACGACCTGGGCAAGGCCCTCAACCTGGGCGCCAAACAGCTGTATGTGGGCTTTGAGTACAGCTACTGGAAGGACAAGTACGGCATCGACAGCCGCGGCAATCTTCAGAGCAACCAGAGTGTCGCCAGCGCGCTGATCAAGGTCCATTTCTGAAAACCTGATCAAACGCCCAAGTTTGATACACACTGCTCCAGGAAGGAGCACTTGAGGCCAGGCGCGCAAGCCAGTAATCTGCGCGCCCCCTCGAACAGGGCAGGAGGGATTCTGCCCGCGTTTACTGACCGCTCAGTCAATGAATTCGGGCGGTTGGCCAACGTGTTGCCAGCCGGAAATACCCATTTTCAGCCGTTCAGAACGAGTCGAGCAGGCAGGTTGTAGCCAATCCGGAAAGTTGGCGCAGCTCTTGCCAAACAACTGTGGCCAATCGAAAAAAGCTGACTCAAAAGACAAAAAAGCGCCAATACCGAGCGCTGACAACAGACCAATCAAGGGAGCGACACTCGCAATGCGTACCATCAATAGCCTGATTCTCGCGGGCGGCCTGCTGGCCTGCGGCACCACCTACGCCGATGACCTGCTGCAGTGGCAGAACAACAGCCTGACCTACCTGTGGGGCAAGAACTTCAAGGTCAACCCAGCGATCCAGCAAACCGTCACGTTCGAGCACGCCGATGGCTGGAAGTACGGCGACAACTTCATCTTCGTCGACAAGATCTTCTACAACGGCAAGAAGGACTCGGGTAACGGCGATAACACCTACTACGGTGAGATCAGCCCGCGCCTGTCGTTCGGCAAGATCTTCGACCAGAAGCTGGCGTTCGGCCCGGTCAAGGACGTGCTGCTGGCAATGACCTACGAGTTCGGCGAGGGTGATACCGAGTCCTACCTGATCGGCCCTGGCTTCGACCTGGACATCCCAGGCTTCGACTACTTCCAGCTGAACTTCTACCAGCGCACCACCGACGGCAGCCGTGCCGGTGACAATGTCTGGCAGATCACGCCGGTGTGGTCGTACACCATTCCTGTGGGCTCCTCCGACATCCTCATCGACGGTTTCATGGACTGGGTGGTCGACAACGACGAGAACCGCCGCGGCACCTACCAGGCCAACCTGCACTTCAACCCTCAGGTCAAATATGACCTGGGCAAGGCGTTGCACCTGGGTGAGAAGCAGTTGTACGTAGGCTTTGAGTACGACTACTGGAAGAACAAGTACGGGATCAAGGATTCCGACGGGTTCACCACCGACCAGAACACGGCAAGCTTCCTGGTCAAGGTCCACTTCTGACCGCGGGCTGCGCTGCAGCCCAGCGCCGGCAAGCCGGTCCCACAGAAATGGCGCCGCGCCTGAGACAGGCGGGGATAATGTGTGCCGGCTTGCCGGCGATCCGGGGCTTAGCCCCGGCCCGGCACATCAGGTGGCAGGCTTCACCGCCCGCCACAGCTTGCTCGCCAGCGCCACGACAGCGAGCACAACGGCGCCCGCCACAATCCCCACACCACCATTGAGCAACGCGCCAGTAAGCGCCCCGCCCCGCCCTTCGCTGAAGGCCTCGATGGCATGATGCAATGGCGCAACACCGTGTACCAGAATCCCGCCACCGACCAGGAACATTGCCGCCGTCCCGATAACGGACAGGCTCTTCATCATGTAGGGCGCCGCCCGCAGAATGCCGTTGCCCACCACCTGGGCCGCTTTCGAGGCCTTGTGAGTCATCCACAAGCCCAGGTCATCGAGCTTGACGATACCGCCCACCAACCCATAGACACCCACGGTCATGACGATCGCAATACCCGACAGCACGATGATCTGCTGAGTCAACGGCGCATCGGCCACGGTGCCCAAGGTGATGGCGATGATTTCTGCCGAGAGAATGAAGTCGGTGCGCACCGCCCCTTTGATCTTGCTCTTCTCGAACGCCACCAGGTCGACATTGGTATCGGCAACGGCCTCGCTACGCGCACTGTGCTCGGCAGCATCCTCTTCCTTGCTGTGCAAGAACTTGTGCGCCAGCTTTTCGAAGCCTTCGAAACACAGGTATGCGCCGCCGAGCATCAGCAGCGGTGTCACCGCCCATGGGATGAACGCGCTGATCAGCAGCGCCGCCGGCACCAGGATCGCCTTATTGACGAACGAGCCTTTGGCCACCGCCCACACCACCGGGATCTCGCGCTCGGCGCGCACACCCGTGACCTGCTGGGCGTTGAGTGCCAGGTCGTCGCCCAGCACACCTGCGGTTTTCTTCGCCGCGACCTTGGTCATCAACGAGACGTCGTCGAGTACCGTGGCAATGTCGTCGATCAGTACCAGTAAACTGCTTCCTGCCATGTCTGCCTGTTTCCCGTGAAATGAATGGGCCGCAGTCTAGCCCAAAGTCGCTGCCTTGAGCCCCCATCGAGCCCGGTGCTACCATGCTCGATCCCTCTTAGAGGTGGCCAGACACGAGGAAGATCCCTGACCATGAGCACCATTCGCGAGCGCAACAAGGAACTGATCCTGCGCGCGGCCAGCGAGGAATTCGCCGACAAGGGCTTCGCTGCCACCAAGACCAGCGATATCGCGGCCAAGGCCGGCCTGCCCAAGCCGAACGTGTATTACTACTTCAAGTCCAAGGACAACCTCTACCGCGAGGTCCTGGAGAGCATCATCGCGCCGATCATGCAGGCTTCCACGCCGTTCAATGCCGACGGCGACCCCAAAGAAGTGCTCAGTGCCTACATCCGCTCGAAGATTCGCATTTCGCGCGACCTGCCCCATGCTTCGAAGGTGTTCGCCAGCGAGATCATGCACGGTGCACCGCACCTCTCGCCCAACCAGGTGGAACAGCTCAACGAGCAGGCCCGCCACAACATCGAGTGCATCGAGCGCTGGATCGAGCGCGGGCAGATTGCCAAGGTCGACGCGCACCACCTGATGTTCAGCATCTGGGCGGCGACTCAGACCTATGCCGATTTCGATTGGCAGATTTCAGTGATCACCGGCAAGGCCAAGTTGGCTGACAGTGATTACGAAGCAGCAGCCGAGACCATCATCCGGCTGGTGCTCAAAGGCTGCGAGCCCGAGGCAGCCTGATAGGGCGCAAGGGGCTGCTCTGCAGCCCTATCGCCGGCAAGCCGGCTCCCACATGGATTGCGCCGGCTTTAACAAATTGGGCAAGACGGTTGCTGCCACAGATACACCACAGTTAACAGATCGTGGAGTACCTGTGGGAGCCGGCTTGCCGGCGATGAGGCCGGTACAGCCAACAGAAATTCAGGCAGCTACCCCGGCATCCGCCGTCAACCCCACCTCTTCGATCGCACTGATCGCACACTGCTCGTCGATATCCGACGTATCGCCGCTGATCCCTACCGCACCCAGCACCTTGCCATCCTGATCACGGATCAGCACGCCACCTGGCGCCGGCACCACCGGCCGCTCACCCACACCATTCAACGCGGCAAAAAACGCCGGCCGCTGCTGCGCATCCAGCGCCAGCAAGCGCGAACCCTTGCCCAAGGCAATCGCACCCCAGGCCTTGCCCGTGGCCACCCCAGGACGAATCAGGCTGGCGCCATCTTCGCGCTGCAGGGCCAGCACATGCCCACCGGCATCCAGCACCACCACCGTCAACGGCGCAGCATTGATCTTGCGGCCCGCCGCCAGCGCCGCGTTCACCAGGCTGACAGCGACTTTCAGGTTCAAAGCGTTCATGGAAAGGTCCTCTTCTTGTTGTGAGAAGCCCGTAGGCAGTTGGAAAACGATCCATCAAATAGAACACAAGTAAGATTATTTTTGTATACAATAAATTGAAACGATCGTATGCGATGACGCAAATCGCCGTTTTCATGGGCGCTCGGACGAAAGCAACCTCCCCCGATGAAAACCCATTGACCTAAACCGCCAGCCGTGAATACACTCTGGCACAAAGCAAGTTGTATACAATTACAAAATCGATGAGGCACAACCCATGAGCAAAATGAGAGCAATCGATGCAGCCGTTCTGGTCATGCGCCGTGAAGGTGTAGATACCGCGTTCGGCATCCCAGGGGCTGCCATCAACCCGTTGTACTCGGCCCTGAAAAAAGTCGGTGGCATCGATCACGTCCTCGCTCGTCACGTTGAAGGCGCCTCGCACATGGCCGAGGGCTACACCCGCGCCAACCCAGGCAACATCGGCGTGTGCATCGGCACCTCGGGCCCCGCCGGCACCGACATGGTCACCGGCCTGTACAGCGCGTCGGCCGACTCCATCCCGATTCTGTGCATCACCGGCCAGGCGCCACGTGCCCGCCTGCACAAGGAAGACTTCCAGGCAGTCGACATCACCAGCATCGTCAAGCCCGTCACCAAGTGGGCGACCACTGTGCTGGAGCCAGGCCAAGTGCCTTATGCCTTCCAGAAAGCCTTCTACGAAATGCGCACTGGCCGCCCAGGCCCGGTGCTGATCGATTTGCCGTTCGACGTGCAGATGGCCGAAATCGAATTCGACATCGACGCCTACGAGCCGCTGGCCGTCAACAAGCCGTGCGCCACCCGCGTGCAGGCTGAAAAAGCCCTGGCGCTGCTCAACGACGCCGAGCGCCCACTGCTGGTGGCCGGTGGCGGCATCATCAACGCCGACGCCAGCGACAAGCTGGTAGAGTTCGCCGAACTGACCGGCGTGCCCGTGATCCCTACCCTGATGGGCTGGGGCACCATCCCGGACGACCACGCCCAGATGGTTGGCATGGTCGGCCTGCAGACCTCGCACCGCTACGGTAACGCTACCCTGCTCAAGTCCGACCTGGTGTTCGGCATCGGCAACCGTTGGGCCAACCGCCATACCGGTTCCGTTGACGTCTATACCGAGGGCCGCAAGTTCGTCCACGTCGACATCGAGCCCACCCAGATCGGCCGCGTGTTCACCCCGGACCTGGGTATCGTCTCCGACGCAGGCCTGGCGCTGGACGTGTTCATCGAAGTAGCCCGCGAGTGGAAAGCCGCCGGTAAGCTGCAGTGCCGCAAGGCCTGGCTGGAAGACTGCCAGCAGCGTAAGGCGAGCCTGCAGCGCAAGACCCACTTCGACAACGTGCCGGTCAAGCCGCAGCGCGTTTACGAAGAGATGAACCAGGTGTTCGGCAAGGACACCTGCTACGTCAGCACCATTGGCCTGTCGCAGATTGCCGGCGCGCAGTTCCTGCACGTGTACAAGCCACGCCACTGGATCAACTGTGGCCAGGCCGGCCCGCTCGGCTGGACCATCCCGGCGGCCCTGGGCGTGGTCAAAGCCGACCCGAAACGCAAGGTCGTGGCACTGTCGGGCGACTACGACTTCCAGTTCATGATCGAAGAACTGGCCGTGGGCGCGCAGTTCAACCTGCCGTACGTACACGTGCTGGTGAACAACGCCTACCTGGGCCTGATCCGTCAGGCGCAGCGTGGCTTCGACATGGATTACTGTGTACAACTGGCGTTCGAGAACATCAACTCCACCGACGCCGCCACCTATGGTGTCGATCACGTCGCCGTGGTCGAAGGCTTGGGTTGCAAGGCCATCCGGGTATTCGAGCCAGGTGAAATTGCCCCGGCCCTGCTCAAGGCTCAGAAGATGGCCGAAGAGTTCCGGGTACCGGTCGTGGTGGAAGTGATCCTCGAGCGCGTGACCAACATTTCCATGGGCACCGAGATCAACGCGGTCAACGAGTTCGAAGACCTGGCCCTGGTCGGCAACGACGCGCCAACCGCCATCTCGATGCTGGACTGATCGCCTGACGCCCCCGCGCTGCGCCCGACCGAGGGCGCCGGGGGCCTTCATCGCAAGGAGACACATCATGCCTCGCTTCGCTGCCAACCTGTCCATGCTGTTCACCGAACAGGACTTCCTGGCCCGCTTCAAGGCTGCCGCCGATGCTGGTTTCAGCGGCGTCGAATACCTCTTTCCCTACGACTTCAGCGCTGCCGACATCAAGCAGCAACTCGACGCCCACGGCCTGACCCAGGTGCTGTTCAACCTGCCGGCCGGTGATTGGGGCAAAGGTGAGCGCGGAATCGCCTGCCACCCCGACCGCGTGGAAGAATTCCGCGCGGGTGTCGACAAGGCCATCGAATACGCCAAGGTACTGGGCAACACCCAGGTCAACTGCCTGGCCGGCATTCGCCCGCAAGGCCTGCAGTGCGCCGACGTGCGCAAGACATTCGTCGACAACCTGAAATTCGCCGCCGACAAGCTCAAAGCCGCTGGCATTCGTTTGGTCATGGAAATGATCAACACCCGCGACATCCCGGGCTTCTACCTGAACACCACCCAACAGGCCCTGGAAATCCAGGCCGAAGTGGGCAGCGACAACCTGTTCCTGCAGTACGACATCTACCACATGCAGATCATGGAAGGTGACCTGGCTCGCACCCTGCAGGCGAACCTGAACCTGATCAACCACATCCAGCTGGCCGACAACCCGGGCCGCAACGAGCCGGGCACCGGCGAGATCAACTATCGCTTCCTGTTCGAGCACCTGGACCGCATCGGTTACCAAGGCTGGGTAGGCGCGGAGTACAAGCCGCTGACCACCACCGAAGCGGGCCTGGGCTGGCTGAAAACCCATAACGCAATCTAAGAACGCCCGCAGAACCTGTGGGCTGCAGATCAGCCCCGGCAGGTTCCTGCGCCACTGAGACCGAGGGGCCGCTGCGCGCCCCTTTCGCGACACCCGGCCACTCCTGGCGGGGCCGGGTCGCCTGCTCACATAACAATGAAAGAGGTAATTTCTCATGGCTAAAATCGGATTCCTCGGCACCGGCATCATGGGCAAGCCCATGGCTCAGAACCTGCAAAAAGCAGGTCACAGCATTTTCGTTTCCACCCACCACGAGGCCGCACCGGCTGACCTGATCGCCGCTGGCGCCGTGGCGCTGGCCAACCCGAAAGAGGTTGCCCAGGAAGCCGAGTTCATCATCGTCATGGTGCCGGATACCCCGCAGGTCGAAAGTGTCCTGTTCGACCAGAACGGCGTCGCCGAAGGCGTGGGCCCGAACAAGGTCGTGATCGACATGAGCTCGATCTCGCCGACCGCCACCAAGGCCTTTGCCGAGAAGATCAAGGCCACCGGTGCCGCCTACCTGGACGCCCCGGTGTCCGGTGGTGAGGTCGGTGCCAAGGCCGCGACCCTGAGCATCATGGTCGGTGGCTGCCCGAAAGCCTTCGAGCGCGCCCTGCCGCTGTTCGAGGCCATGGGCAAGAACATCACCCGCGTCGGCGGCAATGGCGACGGCCAGACGGCCAAGGTCGCCAACCAGATCATCGTCGCCCTGAATATCCAGGCCGTCAGTGAAGCCCTGCTGTTCGCCGCCAAGAACGGCGCGGACCCAGCCAAGGTGCGTGAAGCACTGATGGGCGGTTTCGCCTCGTCGAAAATCCTCGAAGTGCACGCCGAGCGCATGATCAAAGGCACCTTCGACCCAGGCTTCCGCATCAACCTGCACCAGAAGGACCTGAACCTGGCCCTGCAAGGCGCCAAGGAACTGGGCATCAACCTGCCCAACACCTCCAATGCTCAGCAAGTGTTCAGCACCTGCGTGGCACTGGGCGGCGGCAACTGGGACCACTCGGCGCTGATCAAAGGCCTGGAACACATGGCCAACTTCTCGATCCGCGGCGAGAAATAAGCTTCAAGCTGTAAGCCTCGAGCGGCAAGCAAAAGCAGGTCTGCTTTTACTTGTGGCTTGTAGCTTGAAGCTTGCAGCTCTGGGGACCGCCCCTGGTTCGGCCTGCACGGAGGCAGTTCCAGGGGCGTTTTCGATTCTGCAGAACAACAATAATTGGGAGCCTGCCATGTCGGTCGATCCGCAAAAACTTCTCCGCGACCTGTTCGACACAGCCATCGCTGCCGCCCACCCCCGTCAAGTCCTCGAACCCTACCTGCCCGCCGACCGTAGCGGCCGGGTCATCGTCATCGGCGCCGGCAAAGCCGCTGCAGCCATGGCCGAAGTGGTCGAGAAGAGCTGGCAGGGCGAAGTGTCCGGGCTGGTTGTCACACGTTACGGCCACGGCGCCAACTGCCAGAAGATCGAAGTGGTCGAAGCCGCCCACCCGGTCCCCGACGCCGCTGGCCTGGCTGTGGCCAAACGCGTGCTGGAGCTGGTCAGCAACCTGAACGAAGACGACCGTGTCATCTTCCTGCTCTCCGGCGGTGGTTCTGCCCTGCTGGCGCTGCCAGCCGAAGGCCTGACCCTGGCCGACAAGCAACACATCAACAAGGCGCTGCTCAAATCCGGCGCCACCATCGGCGAGATGAACTGCGTGCGCAAGCATCTCTCGGCGATCAAGGGCGGCCGCCTGGCCAAGGCTTGCTGGCCCGCCACGGTCTACACCTATGCAATCTCCGATGTCCCTGGCGACCTGGCCACGGTCATCGCTTCCGGCCCTACCGTGGCCGACCCAAGCACCTCGGCCGATGCCCTGGCGATCCTCAAGCGCTACAACATCGAAGCGCCCAAAGCGGTCATCGACTGGCTCAACGACCCTGCCTCGGAAACCGTCAAGGCCGATGACCCGGCCCTGGCCCGCAGCCACTTCCAGCTGATCGCCAAGCCCCAGCAATCGCTTGAAGCCGCTGCAGTACAAGCCCGCCAGGCCGGCTTCAGCCCGCTGATCCTCGGCGACCTGGAAGGCGAGTCACGCGAAGTGGCCAAGGTGCACGCGGGTATCACCCGGCAGATCGTCCAGCACGGGCAGCCGCTGAAGGCGCCCTGTGTGATCCTTTCTGGCGGAGAAACCACTGTCACCGTACGCGGTAATGGCCGTGGCGGGCGCAATGCCGAGTTCCTGCTCAGCCTCACCGAAAGCCTCAAGGGCCTGCCGGGCGTGTATGCCCTGGCCGGTGACACCGACGGCATCGACGGCTCGGAAGAAAACGCCGGCGCCTTCATGACGCCAGACAGCTTCGCCCGCGCCGAGGCACTGGGCCTGTCGGCCAGCGACGAGCTGGACAACAACAACGGCTACGGCTATTTCGCGGCACTCGATGCGCTGATCGTCACAGAGCCTACCCGCACCAACGTCAACGACTTCCGCGCCATCCTGATCCTTGAGACTGCACAATCATGACGCCTGATAAGAAAGTCAAAATCCTCGCCACCCTGGGCCCTGCGATCAGCGGCATCGACGACATCCGCCAGCTGGTGGAAGCCGGGGTGAACATCTTCCGCCTCAACTTCAGCCACGGCGAACACGCCGACCACGCCCTGCGTTACCAGTGGATCCGTGAAGTCGAGCAGCAACTGAACTACCCGCTGGGTATCCTCATGGACCTGCAGGGGCCGAAGCTGCGCGTGGGCCGCTTCGCCGAGGGCAAGGTGCAATTGCAACGCGGCCAGGCCCTGCGCCTGGACCTGGACAAGACCCCGGGCGACAGCCGCCGGGTCAACCTGCCACACCCTGAAATCATCGCAGCCCTTGAGCCCGGCATGGACCTGTTGCTGGACGACGGCAAGCTGCGCCTGCGCGTCACCGCCAAGCACGACGACGCCATCGACACCGAAGTGCTCAACGGTGGCGAGCTGTCCGACCGCAAGGGCGTCAACGTACCGCAAGCAGTACTCGACCTCTCCCCGCTGACTGAAAAGGACCGCCGTGACCTGGCCTTTGGCCTGGAACTGGGCGTGGACTGGGTGGCCCTGTCGTTCGTGCAGCGCCCTGAGGACATCGTCGAAGCACGCCAGCTGATTGGCGATCGCGCCTACTTGATGGCCAAGATCGAGAAGCCATCGGCAGTCGAACAGCTGCAAGCCATCGCCGAACTGGCAGACGCGATCATGGTGGCCCGCGGTGACCTTGGCGTGGAAGTGCCGGCCGAAAGCGTGCCGCAAATCCAGAAACGCATCATCGGCACCTGCCGTCAGCTGGGTAAACCGGTGGTGGTGGCCACGCAGATGCTCGAATCCATGCGTTTCTCGCCGGCCCCCACCCGCGCTGAAGTCACCGACGTGGCCAATGCCGTGGCCGAGGGCGCCGATGCGGTGATGCTGTCGGCTGAGACCGCCTCGGGTGATTACCCACTGGAAGCGGTGCAGATGATGAGCAAGATCATCCGCCAGGTGGAGAACGGCCCGGACTACCAGGCCCAGCTCGACGTTGGCCGGCCCAAGGCTGAAGCGACGGTGTCGGACGCCATCAGCTGCGCGATCCGCCGCATCAGCGGCATCCTGCCGGTGGCGGTGCTGGTCAACTACAGCGAGTCGGGCGCCTCGACCCTGCGCGCCGCACGCGAGCGGCCACGGGCGCCGATCCTCAACCTCACGCCGAACCTGGTCACCGCCCGCCGCCTGAGCGTGACCTGGGGCGTGCACTCGGTGGTCAATGACCGTTTGCGCCAGGTGGATGAAGTGGTCACCACCGCACTGGAAATCGCCCAGGCGCAAGGTATGGCAAGCCGTGGTGACACCTTGCTGATCACTGCCGGTGTGCCGTTCGGCAAGCCGGGCTCGACCAACAGCCTGCGGATCGAGACCTTGATCTGAGAGTGTCGGGGGCGCTTTGCGCCAGTTTCGCTAGCAGGGCTGCTACGCAGCCCATCGCTGGCAAGCCAGCTCACACAGGTACGCGCAGGCCTCAAGAACTGCGCGGCCCTGGTGGAAGCTGGCTTGCCGGCGGCGGGCCATAAAGCGGCTGCAAAGCGCTTGACTGAGTGGCTTCAAGCAACGCCCTCCCCTGGCACTGCAACGACAGACACGCGGAAAACCGAGGCCCAAAGAGGCCCACCGCTCTTCCATCAACCTTGCCGACTGCCCATGTACACCAAAAATTTCGTCAACCCGTGCCCCGACTGGGCCACGGCGCTGCTCAACGGCTTCAGCCAGGTGCTGCTGCTGCGCAATCCCCTGTGCGGCCTGTGCTGCCTGCTGGCCATTCTGCTGACCGCGCCCAACCTGGTCGGCGGCGCCCTACTCGGCGCCCTGGCCGGCCTGCTCACCGCCCAGGCCCGCGGCTACGACCGCGCTGACCGTCAGGCCGGGCTGTACAGCTACAACGGCGTGCTGATCGGCCTGCTGATCAGCGCCGTGCTGCCCTGGTCGGCCATTCTGCCGCCACTGATCATCGCGGCTGGCGGGCTGTCGAGCATCATTACCCACCAGTGGCGCAAGCGCGGTGGCAAGCTGCTGATTGCCTATACCGCACCGTTCGTGCTGCTGGGCTGGGCCGTGCAGCTGTTCGCCAGCCCCTCGCCCGGCGGCTTCGTCGAAGCCGACCCGCTGTATGCCCTGGCGCGGGGGGTAGGTCAGATTTTTCTGCTCGACCAGCCATTGGCCGGCGTACTGATCATTGTCGGCATGTTCGTCGCTAATCCCTATGCCGCAATGTGGGCTGTCATCGGCTCGGCCATCGGTGGCAGCGTGGGCTTGTTCGCCGAAGCGCAATCTGCCTGGCTGGGTCTGCACGGCTTCAACGCAGCACTGGCCGCGCTGGCCTTCAGCAGACAGAGTGAAAAGCCCTGGGTGACCCTGCTGGCGATTGCCTTGGCGGTAGTGCTGCAATCGCTGTTCAAGCTGCTACCGGCTCCCGGCCTGACCGCACCGTTCGTCGCCGCCTGTTGGCTGATGCACTTGGGCAGCCACTTGGCACAACCCAGGCAACGCAATGCCAGCCGCTTGCACAGCTGAAACGCAACCCCTAGGCTCACCCCATTGCTTTTGTGGAACGAGCCCATGAATAACCCTACGAGCCTGCGCGAACGGCTCTACGTCATCGTTTTCCAGACCGACACCGTCGCCGGCCGGCGCTTCGACAAGACGCTGCTGTTGATCATCCTGGCCAGCCTGGTCACCGTCATCCTCGACAGTATCGATGAGGTGCACCAGAACTACGCAGGCCTGTTGGCGGGTATCGAATGGGGCTTTACCGCGATTTTTCTGGCCGAGTACATCACCCGCCTTTACTGCTCGCCCAAGCCCATGCGCTACGCCTTCAGCTTCTATGGCCTGGTCGACCTGCTGGCGATCGTGCCCGGGATCCTCGCCCTGTACTACAGCGACGCGCAGTACCTGCTGATCATCCGGGTAATCCGCATGCTGCGGATTTTCCGGGTGCTCAAGCTCGGCCAGTACCTGAACCAAGCCAATTACCTGATGGCGGCACTGCGCGGCAGCAAGCAGAAGATCATCGTGTTTCTGCTCAGCGTATCGACACTGGTGACTGTGTTCGGCACCTTGATGTATGTGATCGAGGGGCCGGAGCACGGTTTTACCAGTATCCCCAAAGGCATCTATTGGGCGATCGTCACCCTCACCACCGTGGGCTTCGGCGACATCGTGCCCAAGACGCCGCTGGGGCAGGTGCTGTCTTCGCTGGTGATGATCACCGGTTATTCGATCATCGCCGTGCCCACCGGGATTTTCACTGCCGAACTGGCCAATGCCATGCGTGGCGAACAGTTGCACCATGACTGCCCAAACTGCCAGAAAAGCACGCATGGCCACGACGCGGCATTCTGCTCGCGCTGTGGTCAGGCACTGTTCGGCAAGCGCGACTGATCCTGCGCCAGCGCCTCGCGTGTCAGCGCCAGCAGCACGTCGCTACGCGCTGCCTGGCGCTCGGCGTGGACTACCCCGACCCTGGCCAGGTATTCGGCCTCGGGTACCGAATCGGCGCTTTCCAGCAATGCTTGCATGCGCGTGTGGAAGGGCGCATCGGCCGCCTCCAGGCGTGCTGCCTGCGTGCGCTGCAGATGCTCCTGCCAGAATTCGCGCTGAGCCAGTGAGACGGCAATCTGCTCATCTGTCTCGTTTGCCTGCACCCGCGCTCGCGCCGCCTCCACGCGTTCAGGCCCCACGCCGGCCACTGCGGTAAACAGCATGCTCCCAGGTTGTGCGGGCAGATCGAGTGCATCACGCAAGGCCACGCGATAGGCCAGGCCCACTTCGATCTCATCCGGATCGGCGCCTGCGGCGCGGCGAGCTTGAATGTCCTCCACAACGATGCGATCGACCTCATCCAACCGCCAGAGTTGTCGGCCCAGGTGCAGCAAGGCGCCCTGCTGATCGCCACTCCCGGCCTCGATACGCGCACGCCAGACCAGCATGCTCAGTTCCAGGTTGCTGAAACACAACGCCACGCTGTCCTGGCAAGTGAGTTGCTGGTTGACCTGATGGAACAACATCTCTCGCAGGCTGGCGTGGTCCTGCATGGCCTGCAGCATGATGAACACCCGCTCCGCCAGTGCTTCGCCGTTCTGCCTGAACTCTGCGGTGTCCAGCAAGCGGCCCAGCAACCGGAAGAAGTCGTCGCCACCGGGCTCCATCTCCAGCGCCTCCCAGCACGCCGACAGTTCGTCACGTGCCAGCACGTTGGCGCTGTCCAGCCAGCGCTGACGCAAGAAAGTGGTCCCCGGTTGCGCTTCCATGTCCAGGTGTGGCATCGACGTCTGCAGGCCCTCAAGGTCGTGATCGTTCAACGGGTTGCCCCAGAGCATGAGCATGCGCCGGCTCCATACCGGTGCCCGATAATAGCTTGCAGGCAATGTGGCGATACGGTTGTCGCGCAAGTCGGCTTGCAGCAGGTCGGGGCAACGCAGCACCCCGGGCGGCAACTCCGTCTGGCCGGTATTGCGCAAATACAGCCGTCGCAACCGAGGCAGCGCGCGCAGAGAAAAGCCGCGGCCCAAAGGGTTGAACGACAGGTTGAGGTACTCCAGGGACTCGCAATGGGCGAGGATGCCCGCCTGTTCCGGGTCGAGCACGATGCGGTTGTTGAACAGGTCCAGCTCGTTCAGGCTGGGCATCTGGGCGATCGCCGTCGGCACTCGGCTCAGGCGATTGCCACTGAGCTCAAGGATGCGAAGCTCTGGAAAAGCGCCCAGGAATGCCACGGGAATATCCTCTAGCTGCATCCCCAGCAACGCCAGTTCAAAAATATGGGAAAACCTGACTTGGGAGGGCAGTTCGGGCAACTGGCCAGGCATGGCAGCGAACATGGCAAAGCGGAAACTCTGCGGCGCCTGGATATCGTTCACCCCCGCAGTGATCCGCCGCTGCCAGCAGTCGATCAGGCAACGCCGGAAATAACGGCGCTCTTCTCGCAGGCCCCGTGATGTTGCCTGGCGCTCCCACTGCTGCAGCCGTTCGCGCAACGCCGCAAGCTCGTTGCCCAGCCGGGTGATTTCCCCATGGACATCGCTGCCTGAGGTGCGCAGGCCTTCAATCCAGGCCAGTATCTGCTCGTCGGAGAAGCCTGGGTACAAATTGCGCACTGAGGCAAACAACCCTTGTGCAGGCCTTCCACGCCGCCCACTCAGCGGGTACCCCAGACGACCATCGGGCTGGCGCTGCGGCAGGCGAAACCAGCCGCGCGAGGGTTGTTCACCCAACAGCTGAGTGACCTCGGCGCGATGCGCTACGGCCTGGCGGCTGAGCAGTACGCGCAAGTTGTGGGCGAATGGCTCACCGACCCCCAACGTATCGCGCAGGTGATCGTCATAGGCAGAGGCCATGACCTCGAACAGCTCGCCAGCCTGGCCCAGCGGCTGGCCTGCGCCATCCAGGCGGCGAAACTGGCCATCTTCATGGCGGATCGCACATTCAGGGCCGCCTTCCCCGGTGACCAGCAAGGGGGCACCGGCATCGCCATCGAACAAGGCCCAGCGCACGCCACCGCCCGCTGGCAAGTGCCTGAGCATGGCAAGCGCCACCCGAGCAAGGTCCAGCTGCTGCTCCACCTCCAGGTAGAACGCTTCGAACACCCTGACCTGACGAATCTGCCGGACATGTACGCGCGCCGCCTCAGCAAGCCTCAACGCCACGCGCCCGCTGTCGGCCAGTCGCTCGCGGTCTGCCAAGTGAGCAGTGCGCCACAAAGCGCGTGCCGCCGATTCATGCAGGCTTGGAAAGACGCGACGCAGCACTGCGGTTTCTGCACTCGATGGAGGCTGGGTAGCGGCGTAGGCCTGCTGGAAGAGCAACCGACGGCGAGCGGCGGCCAGCTCGGCCAACGCCTGCTCGCCCAGCCCCTGGCCACCAGGCAATGCGCGTGCTTGCTGCAAGAGCGCAGCATCATCCACCGGCTGCCCGGCGCGCAGGCGCTCGATCAGTACGCTGATACGCCGGTCCAGCACAAAGCGTTCGGCGCTGTCGAGCAGCACAGCGTCGGGGGCCTGGCCCTCGACATGCAGCGCGCGCAGGTGATCGGCGTGCAGGTCGTGGATCAGCAGAATCTGCTCGATCCGCTCATCATCCAACGCGTGCAGGCTTCCACCAAGCCGGCGAAACAAACCATAGCGGTCATCCCACTGCGCCGGCTGCTCGAACCACAGGCGCCACGCCCCCGCGCCGTTGTGGCGCAGCTGCGGGCCATACCCGTCACGCGGGCGTAGTTGCCACTCACCCTGTGCGCCATGCTGCACCACGGGGTAGCAGTGGCCCTCCATCTCGACCCAGGCGCGGCCATCGAGCCGATGCACGCCCTCCTCATCCACGTGCGCCTGCAGGGGTGGCACGCTGCGGTAATCGGCCAATACCGGACGGCACAGCCGGGTACTACCGTCTTCCAGTTGCTCAGGCAGCAAGCTGTCCACCCTCAGCGAGCGCCGCCAGGTACGCAGTGCCACCCCCACGCCGACAGCAGTGGCGCCCATCACGGCAAGGTCGGTAGCGACATGGGTCACGTGATCGAGCGCCGCGCTGGTGTCTCCTTCATGCCAGGCCTCGACGCCATGGAACACTTCCTTGAGCAAGCCCCATGCAGTGAATGCCAGCAAACCTGTGCCGATCACCGGAATGAACAGGCCAGCCAGGTTCAGCAGCGCCCAGCCCTCTGCGGCCAGGCGTTGGTCGTGCGCCTGCTGCACGGCCCGATCGATGCTGGCGACTGGGGCGGCGATCATCGCCGCGTCATCCTTGATCTGCGCGATACGCGCCGTGCCCAGGGTTTCGAACAATGGCAGGCGCAGGGCCTGCATGTGCTCATCGAGGTCGTAATTGGCCCAATCCGCCAGATCAGCGTAAGCCGGGATGATCACAGAGAAAAATGCCTGACTGTCCCGACGCCGCACGAAGCGGCTGAAGAACCGCTGGTAGTCACGCGTACGTAGCCGCCGCCCCAGGTCATTGGCCAGATGCCGCAGGCTGCTGGACACACACCACGGCCCATGGGGATCATCCGGCACGTACGCCAGCAAACGCCGGGTGGTGTTGCGAACCCAACCCTCATCGATGACGTCCAGCAGCACTATCTGCTCCAGGGTACAGCCCACCAGGCTCAGTTGCCTGGCCACCACCGGATCGCCTTGCAGGCGCGGCGGCGTGCCGTCGCGGCATAACCCCACAACCATCTGCAGTTCGTCGTCGTCGAGTACACCCCTCTGTCTGGCCTTGTAGGCGTCCACCAGCATCTGCTGGCGTTGGGCGTTACCCAACAGCATCGCGACGCTTGCGCGCTGGGCTGTCGGCGCCAGCAGCACGCTGTTGAGGTGAGCCTGATATTGACCGCCCAGGTCGAGGCTGCGACACAGCTTGGCAAACGCCACGGCCGACGGTGGTTTGGCAGCGCCTTTACGTGCACTGGTCAGCCGGTTACCCCGCGGCTGGCCGCCCTCCTCGGCTTGATCTTCAGTGAAATTGCGCAGCGCCGCTTCCAGCAGCGGCATGTCGTCATACACCAGTTCGGTAAGGTGCACGCCCACAGGCTGTGCGTTGATCACCGGTTCACGGTGGCCGGCAATGAAGGACCAGAGATGCACGTTGAAAGGCTCGCCATCGGGCCCTTCCAAGGCCTGCTCCAGACGGCTTTTCGCGAAACTGTCGATACCTTCCAGGCGCGCAAGCACTGCACTGAGTTGCTGACGCACGGCCAGGCTCTGGCGCAACGCCTCACTCAGGCCCGGCAAATGTTCGGCGCGGGCTGCTCGCAGCCACTGTGGCAGGCGTGCGGCAATCAATTGATCCTGGAAGGCCTGTTCCAGGGCAAGTCCATCGGGCTGCGGGTCGGTTTGGTAAGTCATGGCGCGCTCCTCCTTCGGGAGGCGCGAGCTTAGGTATGGCCCAGGGCTGAAAGTGGTTAGATACCTAACACCCGCCTGGGCGCGCGCATAAGCAAAGAGCCATTCGGTCTTTAATCGCCGCGAAGCGAACGGCTATAGTCACTGGCACACTGCCAACCCTCTGAACCCTAACAAGGAATGCTTCGTGAAAAAGCTATTCACCGCCTCGCTGCTGGCGGCCGGCCTGGCGCTGGGCAACTTGGCCCACGCCGCCCCGACCCTGTTGAATGTGTCCTACGACGTGATGCGTGACTTCTACAAAGACTACAACCCGGCCTTCCAGAAGCACTGGGAAGCCGAGCATGACGAGAAGGTCAACGTACAGATGTCGTTCGGCGGCTCGAGCAAGCAGGCGCGCGCGGTGATCGATGGCCTGCCGGCCGATGTCATCACCATGAACATGGCCACCGACATCAACGCGCTTGCCGACATCGGCAAGCTGGTGCCGGACGATTGGGTCACCCGTTTGCCCAACAACAGCGCGCCGTTCACCTCGGCCACTGTGTTCATCGTGCGCAAAGGTAACCCGAAAGCCCTGAAAGACTGGCCCGACCTGCTCAAGGACGGCGTGCAGGTAATCGTGCCCAACCCGAAGACCTCGGGTAACGGCCGCTACACCTACCTGTCGGCCTGGGGCTATGTGCTCAAGCAAGGCGGTGACGAGGCCAGGGCCCGTGACTTCGTCGGCAAGCTGTTCAAGCAGGCACCGGTACTGGATACCGGCGGTCGCGCTGCTACCACGACCTTCATGACCAACCAGATCGGTGATGTGCTGGTTACCTTCGAGAACGAAGCCGAAATGATCGCCCGCGAATTCGGCCGCGACCAGTTCGAAGTGGTCTACCCGAGCGTGTCGGCCGAGGCCGAACCGCCGGTCAGCGTGGTCGACAAGGTGGTAGCCAAGAAGGGCACCCAGGCCGTGGCCGAGGAATACCTCAAGTACCTGTGGTCGCCGGCAGCCCAGGAAATCGCCGCACAGAATTACCTGCGTCCGCGTGATGCAACGGTACTGGCCAAGTACACCGACCGCTTCCCCAAGGTCGATTTCCTGTCGGTGGAGAAAACCTTCGGTGACTGGCGCACCGTGCAAAAGACCCACTTCAACGATGGTGGCGTGTTCGACCAGATCTATACCAACCCGTAATCGCGTGCTGCCTTCACCTGAGCGCCATCATTGCGCCCAAGTGAAGCTTCCCGACTACATCAGGCTGGTGATTCATCGCAAAACACCAAGGCCTTCAAGCCACCCGCCGGATCGGCATCCGGAAACTCCGGCGGGTTATCCAAACGCTCCACGAAAGCCAACGCTGGGGCCTGCTCCGCCATCCCGTCGATCAGAAACTGCGGCCCGATGCCCGGATCGTTCACGCACGCCAGCACAGTGCCACCCTTGGTCAGCAGCTCTGGCAAGCGCCGCAGGATCTTCGCGTAATCCTGGGTCAGCACGAAACTGCCTTTCTGGAAGGTGGGCGGGTCGATGATGATCAAATCGTAAGGCCCGTACTTGCGCACCTTACCCCACGACTTGAACAACTCATGCCCCAGATACGCCACCCGTGATGCATCGTGGCCATTGAGCCGGTGGTTGTCGCGGCCACGCGAAAGCGCCGACTTGGCCATGTCCAGATTGACCACCTGCTCGGCACCACCGGCGATCGCCGCGACCGAAAAGCCGCAGGTGTAGGCGAACAGGTTGAGCACACGCTTGCCCGCCGACTGTTCACGTACCCATCGGCGGCCGTAACGCATGTCGAGGAACAGACCGTTGTTCTGCCGCACGCCCAGGTCGAGCAAATAGGTCAGGCCATCTTCGACCACTTCGCGCTGCTGGCACGGCTCGCCCCACAACCACTCACCCGGGCTGTCCGGCAAGTAACGGTGCTGGATGAGGATCGCTTGGCCGGTCCACTGCGGGCGCTCGGCGAGGGTGCGCAGCATGGCCTGCAGTTCGGCCAGCTGGCCTGCGGCTGGCTCACGGAATAGCGCTACCGACAGCACGCCCTGCAACCAGTCGACGGTGACCTGCTCCAGCCCCGGCCAGCAACGGCCGCGGCCGTGAAACAGGCGACGGGTTTCCTGGGGTGCGGGGTCGAGGGCGGTAAGCAGATGCTGTTCGAGGGTGTGGATCGGCGAAGTCATGGCGGGTCGCAAGCAAATAAAAGGAAGCATTCTACCCCGCGAGGCTGCTGGTGGGGCGCGCAACCGCGCCTCACTGGCCTTTGGCAGTGATCGGCGCCGAACGGAACCACCACCCCTGCTGCATGCCCGCCGCCGCCAGCAAGATCAACGCCACACCCAGCCATTGCAACGGCACCAGGCGGTGCCCAAAGGCCACCCAGTCGACCAGGATCGCGGCGATCGGGTAGATGAATGAAAGGGCGCCGGTCAATGCCGTGGGCAGGCGCTGGATGGCGCTGTACAGCAACACATACATCAACCCGGTGTGCACCACGCCCAGCATCACCAGGCTGGTCAAGGCCGAGGGCTCGCCAGGCAGACCGCCCGGCTTGACCCACGGCGCCAACAGCAACACCCCGGTCGCTACCTGGATCAGGGCGATAAGATGCGGTGGCGTGCCGTTCAGGCGCTTGATGATCAACGCGGCAATGGCATAAAGAAACGCCGCCCCCAGCGCCAGGGCAATGCCCAGCAGGTACTCTTCACCGCTGCCCTGCCCTGCGCCATGGGCGCTGACGATGGCCAGCATGCCGAGGAACGCCACGCTCAGCCAGGTGACCTTGGCCACAGTGATCTTCTCGCCCAGAAACACTGCCGCCAGCCCCACCAGCAGGAACGGCTGCACGTTGTACACCGCGGTGCCGATCGCGATCGACGCCCGCGAATAGGAGGCGAACAGCAACACCCAGTTGCCGACGATGGCCACGCCGCTGGCGATTGCCAAGAGCAAGGCCGTGCGGCTGATCACACCAGGTTTGAGAAAGCCGAGCGCCGCACAGACCAGCAGCAACGTGCCGGTGCCAAACACACACCGCCAGAACACCACTTCCAGGACCGGCTGCCCCGATACCAGCACGAACCAGCCGATAGTCCCGGAAATCAGCATGGCAGCGACCATTTCCAGCGAGCCACGGCGCAACGAACTGTCCATCTCACACCTCCCTTGACGATGACGGACAGTATGCAGAGGCCCACAGTTGGCCCTCCAGCGGATAACCAAGGAAAAATGCCTCCTCAGCCTTTACTATCAAGGCAAACCAGCAATTGAACCTTATGAGGCGTATATGACCGATGCCATCGACCAGCTCCTGATCAACGCCCTGATGGAAGACGCCCGCCGCTCACTCAAAGCGCTGGCGCACATCAGTGGCCTGTCTGCACCCAGCGTCAGCGAGCGCCTGCGCCGCCTGGAAGAGCGCGGCGTACTGCGCGGTTACACCGTGGATGTCGATCCGCGCTGCTTTGGTTACCAATTGCAGGCCATCGTACGCATTCGCCCGCTGCCCGGGCAGCTGCAGGAGGTGGAACGGCAGATTATCGCGATTCCCGAGTTCACCGAGTGCGACAAGGTAACGGGCGAGGATTGCTTCATTGCCCGGCTGCATGTGCGGTCGATGGAACAGCTCGACACCCTGCTCGACCGTATCAATGTGCTCGCTGAAACCAACACGGCGATCATCAAGAAAAGCCCGGTGAAGCGGCGCTTGCCGCCGATGAATTGAAGCGCCGGAAAACCTGACCCACGCCTGTACACACAAACGTCACCTTAAGTGCCATTTTTGTGTGCATAAGTGCTAGCAATGCCCCAATACGTTACATACGCTGCGCAACTAAATCTGACCAAATGATCAACTAATTATGCATGAATAAAATTAAACCTGTTCAATTGGTCAATTTATAGTGCCGTCAATTCATCTACTTAGCTTTCAAAGCGATAGTTTTGAAGTAAACGCAACTTGAAGTACGTTCTTCGCCTGGCATGGAACTCGCTTTTGTGTGTTCGTGTTTTGTATACAAGTTAAACAAAACATAAATACACAAGAACCCGCGACGCCGCCCCAACCCGGCCGCCGCGCCCAGAACCCAGTGATGCCAACGCTGCACTGACGAGATGGCGAGCCCGTGCGCATGCCCGCTCATCGCAGTCCACGTGCATCAGGAGCCTGCCGGAATGAGTACCAGCCTCGACCTTGCCCCTGAACTATCCGTCGCCAGCACCCACCCCTCGTCCTCCCTGGCCGGCCATGCGCCGCAACTTGAACTCAGCCCGCGCCTGCATAACCGCGACCTGGCGCCGACGCGTATCGAAGGCCGCCGCTGGGGGCGCTACAGCATCTTCGCGTTGTGGACCAACGATGTGCACAACATTGCCAACTACTCCTTCGCCATGGGCTTGTTCGCGCTTGGCCTCGGCGGCTGGCAGATTCTCCTGTCCTTGGCGATCGGCGCCGCGCTGGTGTACTTCTTCATGAACCTTTCCGGCTACATGGGGCAGAAGACCGGCGTGCCATTCCCGGTAATCAGCCGCATTGCCTTCGGCATTCATGGCGCGCAAATTCCCGCGCTGATCCGTGCTGTGATCGCCATCGCCTGGTTCGGCATCCAGACCTACCTGGCTTCAGTGGTGCTACGCGTGCTGCTCACGGCGGTGTGGCCGCAACTCGCCAGTTATGACCAAGACAGCATCCTCGGCCTGTCGAGCCTGGGCTGGGTGTGCTTCGTGGCAATCTGGCTGGTGCAGCTGGTGATCCTCGCCTACGGCATGGAGATGGTGCGCCGCTACGAGGCATTCGCCGGCCCGGTGATCCTGCTGACCGTCGCCAGCCTGGCGGTGTTCATGTACTTCAAGGCCGATGCGCGTATCGCCTGGTCGGTGGCCGAGCCGCTGACCGGTTACGAGATGTGGCGCAACATATTCGCCGGCGGCGCGCTGTGGCTGGCGATCTACGGCACCCTGGTGCTCAACTTCTGCGATTTCGCCCGTTCCTCGCCATGCCGCAAGACCATCCGCGTCGGCAACTTCTGGGGCCTGCCGGTGAACATCGTGGTCTTCGCGCTGATCACCGTGGTGCTGTGCGGCGCACAGTTCCAGATCAACGGCCAGATCATCGACAGCCCGACCCAGATCGTTGCCAGCATCCCCAATACGGCCTTCCTGGTCCTCGGCTGCCTGGCCTTCCTGATCGTCACCGTGGCGGTGAACATCATGGCCAACTTCGTCGCCCCGGCCTTCGTGCTGAGCAACCTGGCGCCGCGGCACCTGAACTTCCGCCGCGCAGGGCTGATCAGCGCCACCGTGGCCGTGTTGATCCTGCCATGGAACCTCTACAACAGCCCGCTGGTGATCGTCTATTTCCTGTCTGGCCTGGGCGCCCTGCTGGGCCCACTGTACGGGGTGATCGTGGCCGACTACTGGCTGCTGCGCAAAGGCTGCATCAACGTGCCGGAGCTGTACAGCGAACATCCGGCCGGGGCTTACCACTACAGCAAGGGCATCAACCTGCGTGCCGTCGCCGCGTTCCTGCCGGCAGCGCTGCTGGCCATCGTCCTGGCGCTGGTGCCCAACTTCCATGCCATCGCGCCGTTTTCCTGGCTGATCGGTGCCGGCATCGCCGCTGCGCTGTACCTGCTGATCGCCCCTCGCAACCGTCAATACGCTGATGTCAGCGGCGAGTGCATCGCCGTCGACCACAGCAGCCACTGATCAAGGAGCAGTGCTCATGCGTATTCTGATCGCCAACGTCAACACCACCGAAGCCATCACCGAGGCCATCGCCGAGCAGGCCCGTAGCGTGGCGGGCCCCGACACGCAGATCATCGGCCTGACCCCCTGGTTCGGTGCCGAGTCGGTGGAGGGCAACTTCGAGAGCTACCTGGCTGCCATCGCCGTTATGGACCGCGTGCTGGCTTATGAGGGGCCCTACGATGCCGTGATCCAGGCCGGCTACGGCGAACATGGCCGCGAAGGCCTGCAGGAACTGCTGAACGTGCCGGTGGTGGACATCACCGATGCCGCCGCCAGCACGGCACTGTATCTGGGCCACGCCTACTCGGTGGTGACCACCCTGGACCGTACCGTGCCGCTGATCGAAGACCGCCTGAGGCTTTCGGGGTTGTACGACCGCTGCGCCTCGGTGCGCGCCAGTGGCCTTGCCGTGCTGGAACTGGAGGAGGACCCACAGCGTGCAGTGCAGGCGATCGTCGAACAAGCCGAGCGGGCGGTGCGCGATGACAAGGCCGAGGTGATCTGCCTGGGCTGTGGCGGCATGGCCGGGCTGGATGAGCAGATTCGCCAGCGCACCGGGGTGCCGGTGGTCGATGGCGTGAGCGCGGCGGTGACCATTGCCGAGTCGTTGGTGCGGATGGGGCTGAGCACCTCCAAGGTGCGGACCTATGCCACCCCGCGGACCAAGAAAGTCGTGGGCTGGCCGATGCGATTCGGCCGGTAAGCGCCAAGGCGCATTCCCGCCCCCACAGACCAACAGCACCGCCGGCCCCTGGGGGCAGTCCAATTGCGCCGGCTTTCATAAATTGGGCAAGCCGGTTGCTTCCACGGGTAAAGCGCAGGACTGAAGCACTGCGCGGTCGCGGTGGGAGCCGGCTTGCCGGCGATAGGGCCAGCGCAGTCGCCTTGTCATCCAGGCCAAGCGCCGAGCACCCCCAAGGCCGTCAGACCAGCAGCACCAAACCCAGCAGCACCAACACTTGCCTGATGTTTCAGCTTGGTTGCCAGGACAGTGACCACGAATCAGGTTGGGCAGCTGTGCGCACCGCCATCCAGGCCCTGGCGTACGTTGCGGCTGAGCAGGCTGGCCTTGCCGTCGCGCCAGGTCAGGGTCAGCACATACAGGGTGTCGAAATCGTCGCCCTGCCAGTCCTCGGTGATCACCCGGTCCTCACCCAGCGCCTTGCCGGCGACGGTATTGATCAGCTCCGGCAAATAACCATGGGACCAGGCAGTGTAGACAGTGGCGTTGCGGTATTTGCCGCTGAGCAACTCATCCGCGAGCTCATCGGTATCGTTCGCACCGTAATCGATATTCACCGGCAAGCCGAGACGTATCGCGCTCGGGGTGATGGTCATCAGTGGGCGGATGTAGCTGTAACGCTGGTCATTGACGCCTTCCTCGACCTCTCGTGTCGGGTTGGCGGCGAAGACGAAATCGGCTTTGCCGAAGCGCTCAGGCAGCAGCCTGGCCAGGTCCAGCGCGCGGTTGAGGCCTTGACAGTTCAACTGCCCCAACCCTTCGCCGGGTTTTTCGGCATGGCGCAGAAACACCAGGGTCTGGGTACCGTCGACAGGTTGAACGCGGTTTTCGACCACTTCCAGGGCCAAGGGCACCGCCGCAGCAGCGAGTGCGAGGCCCAGCAGCAGATGGCGACGACGGCGAACAAACGTGGGCAACTTCATGAAGGCAGGCTCTTGTGGCAGACAATTTGGGTCGACCCGCCACACTGCCCTGAGGCCCAAGAGGCCCGGCATCCTTGTAGTGAATGCCATCCCTGGCCAACGAGTAGGGGTCAGAGTGCCCTCAACGCGTTTGGTTCCTCCCTGGGCAAGACCTACGGTAACCCACACATGTTGCGAAATTATTCCAAGCCTGCCAGCCGCGCCCGAGGCTCAGTCATCCCGCGTCAACACTTCGAGCAACTCGATCTCGAACGTCAGGTCCGAATTCGGTGGGATCGCACCCACGCTGCGCTCTCCATAACCCAGGTGCGCAGGCACCTGCAGCTTGCGTTTGCCCCCTACGCGCATGCCCATCAGGCCTTGGTCCCAGCCCTTGATCACCCGGCCCGTGCCAATCACGCACTGGAACGGTTTGCCGCGCGACCGGGACGAGTCGAACTCGCTGCCATCGGCCAGCCAGCCAGTGTACTGGGTGGTGATCAGGGCGCCTTTGACGGCAGCTTTACCGTCGCCTTCGACGAGGTCGGTGATTTGCAGTTCGCTGTTCATGGGCATGCTCCAAGGGTGACATTCAAGGCCGCCCTTTTCTCAGGAATGCACGGCATTGGCAAGCACCACTCACCCCAATTGCTCGAAAGCTTGCTGGCCCGTCAGCTCGGTAGTCTGGTTGGCAAAACAGTACCAGGCAGGTTTCTGCTCGACGAATATCTGCAGGTCGAAATCCCAGGCCTCATCGCCGTCCAGCAGGCCCACCGGCACCGCGTAGAAATCGTTGGCCTTGAGCCGGTAATACAGGTGAGTGCCGCAGCGCCCGCAAAAACCGCGCTGGGCCCAATCGGAAGAATCGTAGACGCTGGGCGAACGCCCTTCGATGACCGGTGGCTGGCTGCAGTGAACGACCAGCAATGGCCCACCGGTCCACTTGCGGCACATGCTGCAATGGCAAGCGCTGATGTGGGTAGTGTCGACGGTGACGTGCAGCCGGGTTTCCCCACAAAGGCAGCTGCCGTGCTTTTCCAGGGTCATGGTGAGGCTCCTTGCGTTGGGTGGAGGGCAAGTATAGATCGCCCCCGCGCAATGGCTCGCAACCCCACCAGGCCGGTCAGACGAACACGTTGCCGCGTAGGTAGAGCGCCGCCCGCCCGCTGATGATCACTCGGCCATTGCCCGGCACTTCACAGTGCAGTTGGCCCTTGCGCGCACCACCCTGCTCACAGGTCAGGGTGCTCTTGCCCAACCGCTGCGCCCACAAAGGCGCAAGCGAAGTGTGCGCAGAACCTGTGACCGGGTCTTCGTTGACACCCACTCGCGGGCCGAACCAGCGCGTGACGAAATCGTATCCGCGCCCGGGAGCGGTCACGGCGATACCCCGCACATCGAACGCCGACAAGGCGACGAAGTCCGGCTGCAGCGGGTCCAGAAGCGAGGCGTCATCGATCATCACTACATAGTCGTCGGACCGATACACCGCACTCGCCCCACTCAGTCCCAGTGCCTTGAGCAAACCGGCGGGCGCCTCGACGGCGACCGGCTGCTTGGCCGGGAAGTCCATGGCCAGCAAGCCGTCGGCGCCTCGGCTTACCCGCAATTCACCGCTGCGGGTGTTGAAGCGCAGTACTTCAGCCTGCTCGCCCAACTGCTCGAACAGCACATAGGCCGATGCCAAGGTGGCATGGCCGCACAGGTCGACCTCCACCGCCGGGGTGAACCAGCGCAGGTCAAAGGTCTCCCCATTGCGCACGAAATAGGCGGTTTCGGAGAGGTTGTTCTCTTCGGCGATGCGTTGCAGCACGTCATCAGGCAGCCAGCTTTCAAGCGCAATCACGGCAGCCGGGTTGCCACCGAACGGTTCTGCGCTAAAGGCATCGACCTGAAAGATCTCGAGTTGCATGCGAACACTCCTTGTGGCCCAGCCAGCGCCGGGCAGAATTAAAAACGAACGTTACGGATGGACGGGTGTAAGTACCGGTTCGCCGGCGAAGAAGGCCTGTAGATTGCGCAGGACCAAGGCCACCGTGTCACGCGCCGCTTCAGGGGATTGCCCGGCCACATGCGGGGTGAGCACGGTATTGCCGAGGGCCTTCAAGGCGTCGGGCACGGCCGGTTCGTCATCGAACACATCAAGTGCTGCGCCTGCGAGTTGCCCGTGCTGCAGGGCACTTATCAGCGCCGGGGTATCCACAACGCTGGCACGGGCGATGTTCACCAGGTAGCCCTCGGGGCCCAATGCCTCAAGCACCCGAGCATCGACCAGGTGATGGGTATTGGTACCGCCCGGGGTGGCTACGACCAGAATGTCTACGGCATCGGCCAGGTGCAACGGGCTGTCGTACCAGGTGTAAGGCACGTCCTGGCGCGGCGTGCGGCTGTGATAGCAGACACTCATGTCGAAGCCCAGGCTGGCACGTTTGGCGATGGCCCGGCCAACTGCGCCCAAGCCGAGGATGCCGAGGCGCTTGCCACTTACCGAGGGGCTGATGACCCGGTTCCACGCGCCGAGGCGGATACCGGCATCGGCGCGTGGAATGTCGCGCAGCAGGGCCAACAGTATCGCCAGGGTGTGGTCGGCCACGGCGGCAGCATTGGCACCAGCGCCATTGGTGACGGTGATGCCACGAGCAGCGGCGGCGGCCAGGTCGACCTGTTCGTAACCGGCACCGATCACGCAGATGATCTGCAAGTGGGGCAACGCTTGGATTTCAGCAGCGGTCAGGCCCAGCGGGCCGCGGGTAAGCACCGCATCGATTTCAGCGCCATGGCGGCGGATGGCGTCGCCACGCAGCTGCGCAGACGGTGCGCGAATCAGCCGGTAGCCGGCCTGTTCGAGCAGGGGCAGGTAATCATCGACGGTTTCCACCAACACCAGGACTGTCTTGCTCATGCACCCCTCCGGCTCTAATTCGAAGGGGCATTATGCGGAGTCGGCGGGCGGTACAGTCAATCGGTAAATCGCGGGTAAACTGTACTGTATCGGTTGCTTGCTACTGGCCGTGCCGGCTTGCCGACGACACGGCCAGAAAACACAACGCAATTACTGAGCGAACGCCCGGCCCAGCCCACCGGGTACACCACTGCTGTCGGTCTCCTGCCACGGGCCATCCGGGCTCAGAGACCAGCTCCAGCCATTGTCATAGCGGTAGTAGGTGCGCTGCCGGTAGAACGTATTGAGTTTCTTCTCCAACACATAAACACCCAGCTTCGGATCCCAATGGCTTGCGCCCCCCGGTGGTGGGGCAAAGCTTGCTGAGGTCCGCGGCATCGGTTTGGGTGTCGCGGCCGGTTTGCTCGGCTGCGTGGAGGGTTGGCTACCCGGCAGCGGCTTGACCACCGGCCCCTTTTGCGCAGGCACCGTTTCGATCGGTGGGGCCGGCTGTTCGTACGGCTCGCGCACCGTACACGCAGACAAACCCACGGCGAGAGTGATCAGGGTCAGGCGGACGACGTTTCGCATGGCGGGTTCTCTTACCGGTCGGGGCTGTCGATGATCAGCAGTTGGGTGGCCTGGGTGGTGCTGGGCAGCGGTGCGCCTTGGCCGATCCACTCACCCTGGGTGGGCTGGCCAGCGCGCGATACCCTTGCAACCAGTTGGACTTCGGCAAAGTCGGACAGTTTCATCTGCGGCATCATCGCATCGGCGTCAGACAATTCGACCTCCAGCGGCAATTGGGCCACGGTCACCCGCTTGGCCGCCAGCGGCATGGGCGGGCCGTTGCTAGCCCGGGCGAAGATGAACACCGCATCGCCGGGCTGGACCTCATCCTTGAGCGCCGGGGCCAGCTCGACCCGGACCTTCAGGCGTGCTGCCACCGGGGTCGCAGGCTTGCCAGCGTTGCCGCCCAGGCGCTCTGCCGCACGGTCGATGCCACCTTGCAAGGCCGCGCGCGAGGCGTCGCCTTCAGGCAGTTGCGCCAGCAGGCGGTTCCAGTAGTCGATGGCTTCCTGGTAGCGCTCGCCTTCGAATGCCGCAATGCCGCGCAGGCCAAGGCTGGTCACTTCGTTGGGGTCGGCCTTGAGGGCCTCGTCGGTCAGCGCCTGCACCTGTGCGCTCCACTGCTTGTTGGCCGCGAAATACAGGGCCTGGGCCCATTGGCCCAGCAATTCGGGCTGGCGGCCGGCCAGGGCCACGGCGCGCTCGTAGGCTTTGGCGGCATCTGCCGGGCGCTGCTCGGCCATGTAGGCGCGGCCCAGGAAATACAGGCCCTCGGCCGAATCCGGCTGAGCCTGGACGGCGCGCTCCAGGCGCGTGGTCATTTCTTCCATCGTCTTGGGCGCCGCGGCGAACTCCTGGGTCAACTGCACTTTGTCCGCAGCACCAAAGTGCAGATACAGACCAAGCGCCACCACCGGCACCAGCACAGCGGCCAGCAGCGGCAGCACCCTGCCCAGGTGCCCCTGGCGCGGCGCTTCGGCGCCTTCGGTGTCGGCCAACAGTTCACGGGCGGCCTCATCACGGCCGCTGGCCAGTTGCGCGTCATCCAGCACCCCGGCGGCCTGCTGGGCAGCCAGTTCGGCGACACGTTCCTGGTACAGCGCTACGTTCAGCGCAGTACGGTCTTCTTCCTGCTGCTGGCGACGGCCACGCAGGATCGGGATCAGCAGAAAGCTGAGGGCGGCGAGCAGCAGCAGGCCCGCACCAAGCCAGAATTCAGTCATGGTTCTGTTCTTTTTCCAGCAGTTTGGCGAGACGTTCGCGTTCTTCGACGGACAGCTCCTGCGAGCCCAAGGTAGCTGGCACACGGCGCCGGCGGACAATCACCAACAGCACCGCAAAGCCACCGACCAGCAGAATGCCCGGGCCGAACCAGAGCAGCCAGGTACGCCCAGTGAGGGCTGGCTTGTAGCGCACAAAATCGCCATAGCGGTCGACCATGAAGTCGACGATCTGCTGGTTGCTCTTGCCTTCACCCAGCATGCGGAAAATCTCCCGGCGCAGGTCGGCGGCAATCGGTGCGTTGGAGTCGGCGATGTCCTGATTCTGGCATTTGGGGCAGCGCAGCTCTTTGGTCAGCTGCTGATAACGCTCACGCTCGGCGTCGTCGCGGAACTGGTAGGTATCGATCGCCGCCTTGGCCACGCCGGCCATGCTCAAAGCCAATACTGCGGCCGCAAGCCAGCGCTTCATGGTTTGGCCTCGTCGACCAGGCCCTGATACAGCGGCGCCAGTTGCTCGCGCCAGACGCTGGCGTCGACGACGCCCACATGCTTGTAGCGGATGATGCCCTTGGCGTCGATCAGGAACGTCTCCGGCGCGCCATAAACGCCCAGGTCCAGGCCAAGGCTGCCCTGTTCATCGCGAATATCCAGCTGGTAGGGGTTGTGGAAGTCGGCCAGCCACTTCTGGGCGGCGGCATTGTCGTCCTTGTAGTTGATGCCGTAGATCACCACGCCCTGCCCGGCAAGCTGGTTCAGGTAAGGGTGCTCGACCTTGCACGACGGGCACCAGGTGGCCCATACGTTGACCAGCGCCGGGCGGCCTTGCAGATCGGCCTGGGTCAGGGTGCGATCACCCTGGGTCGAGGCCAGGGAAAACGCCGGGAACGGTTTGCCGATCATTGCCGAGGGCAGCTCGTCGGGCTTGAGGAACAGGCCTTTGTAGAGGAAAACAGCCACCAGCAGGAATACCGCCAGTGGCACCACCATGATCCAACGCTTCATGCAGCTGCTCCAGACACGCCCAGGACATCACGCACCCGGGTCTTGACCTTGACGCGATAGCGCCGGTCGAGGGCCGCCAGCAAACCGCCCAGGCCGGTCAACAGACCGCCCAGCCAGATCCAGCGGACGTAAGGCTTGATATGCACGCGCACGGCCCAGGCGCCGTTGTCCAGCGGCTCGCCCAAGGCGACGTACAGGTCGCGAGTGAAACCAGCATCGATGCCGGCCTCTGTCATCATCGACTGCTGCACGGTGTAGAGGCGCTTCTCGGGGTGCAGCGTGGTCACTTCACGGCCATCGCGGCTGACCACGACGGTGCCCTTGTCGGAACTGAAATTCGGCCCTTCGAAGTGCTTGGCGCCCTGGAACAGGAACTGATAGCCCGCCAGTTCCACGCGTTCACCCGGCGCCAGGCGCAGGTCACGCTCGGCACTGTTGTTGCTCGACAGCACCACGCCAAGCGCGCACACCGCAAGCCCCAGATGCGCCAGTTGCATGCCCCAGTAGCTGCGCGTCAGGCCACGTACGCCTTTGGCCAAGCCCTTGTGGCGGGTCTTGTCGACGATGTCTCGCAACCCGCTGAGCACCACCCAGGCAGCCAGGGCAAAGGCGGTCAGGGTCGGCCAGTCGAAGTCGTCGACGATGAAACCGGCCACTGGCGCCAGCACTGCGCTGGCGATCAGTACCGGCGTCATCATGCTGGCCAGCCACTTGCCAGGGGTGTCCTTCCAGCGCACCACCACGCCGACGCCGAGCACCACCATCAGCAGTGCCATCAGCGGCAGGAACAAGGCATCGAAATAGGGCGGGCCCACCGACAGCTTGGCCCCGGTCAGGGCATCGAGCACCAACGGGTAGAGGGTGCCGAGCAGGATCATCGCAGCAGCCACTACCAGCACCAGGTTGTTGGCCAGCAGCAGCGTCTCGCGCGACCACAGGGCAAAGCCCACCTGGCTTTTGACCACCGGGGCACGCAGGGCGAACAGGGTCAGCGAACCACCGACCACGAACAGCAGGAAGATCAGGATGAACACACCCCGTGACGGGTCGGAGGCGAAGGCATGCACCGAGGTCAGCACGCCGGAGCGCACCAGGAACGTCCCCAGCAGGCTCAGCGAGAACGCGGCGATCGCCAGCAGCACGGTCCAGCTCTTGAACACGCCACGCTTCTCCGTCACTGCCAGCGAGTGGATCAGTGCCGTGCCCACCAGCCAGGGCATGAAAGAGGCGTTTTCCACCGGGTCCCAGAACCACCAGCCGCCCCAGCCCAGTTCGTAGTAGGCCCACCAGGAACCCAGGGTGATGCCCACCCCCAGGAAGGCCCAGGCGACGATGGTCCACGGCCGCGACCAGCGCGCCCAGGCAGCGTCCAGGCGGCCACCGAGCAAAGCGGCAATGGCGAAGGCAAAGGCCACCGAGAAGCCCACATAGCCCATGTACAGCATGGGCGGGTGGACGATCAGGCCGAAGTCCTGCAGCAGCGGGTTGAGGTCGCGGCCGTCAGTGGGCACTTGCGGCAGCAGGCGCTGGAACGGGTTGGACGTGATGATCAAAAAGCTCAGGAAGCCGACGCTGATCATGCCCATCACCGCCAGCACGCGGGCCAGCATCACCTGCGGCAGTTGCCGCGAAAACACCGACACGGCAAAGGTCCAGCCGCCCAGGATCAGCGCCCAGAGCAGCAGCGAACCCTCGTGCGCGCCCCACACGGCGCTGAACTTGTAGTACCAGGGCAAGGCGCTGTTGGAGTTGCTGGCCACATAGGCGACCGAGAAGTTGTCGGTCATGAAGGCATGGGTCAAACAGGCGAAGGCAAAGGCCAGGAAAGCGAATTGCCCCCAGGCCGCCGGCCGCGCCAGGCTCATCCACAGGCTGTCGCCACGCCAGGCGCCGAGCAGCGGCACACTGGCCTGCACGGCGGCGAAGCAGATGGCCAGGATCATCGCCAATTGGCCAAGTTCGGGGATCACCAGGGCTGCGTTCATGGTCTGGCCTCCGTACCGGTGGCGGCCTGGCCGCTTTCCTTCAGGGCCTTGGTGACCTCGGGCGGCATATACTTCTCGTCGTGCTTGGCCAGTACTTCATCGGCCACCACCACGCCTTCGGCGTTGACCTTGCCCAGGGCGACGATGCCCTGCCCTTCGCGGAACAGGTCGGGCAGGATGCCGCGGTAGGTGATCGGCACCGACTTGTTGAAGTCGGTGACCACAAAGCGCACGTCCAGCGAGTCGGACGAGCGCTGCACCGAGCCTTTCTCGACCATGCCGCCAGCACGGATGCGGGTGTCCAGCGGCGCTTCGCCATTGGCGATCTGGGTGGGCGTGTAGAACAGGTTGATGTTCTGCTGCAGTGCGCTCAAGGCAAAGCCGACGGCAACCCCGACACCGACCAGCAGGCCGACGATGAGCAACAGGCGTTTCTTGCGCTGCGGATTCACTGGTTGTTCTCCCGGCGCAAACGGCGCGCCTCTTCTTGCAGATAGCGACGACGGGCCAGCAGCGGCGCGGCGACATTCAGCGCCAGCACCGCCAGGCAGATGCCATAGGCCGACCACACGTACAGGCCATGGTGGCCCATGGCGAGAAAATCACCGAAGGTGGCAAAGCTCATTGTGCGGCCCTCCGCCCCAGGCTGTTCAACACTTCGTCCTTGACCCAACTGGCGCGCGCCTCGCGCTTGAGCACTTCAAGGCGCATGCGCAGCAACAGCACGGCACCGAAGAAGCAGTAGAAACCCAACACCGTGCACAGCAACGGCAGCCACATTTCTGCGGGCATCGCCGGCTTTTCGGTGAGGGTGAAGGTGGCGCCCTGGTGCAGGGTGTTCCACCACTCCACCGAGTACTTGATGATCGGGATGTTGACCACGCCGACGATTGCCAGCACGGCGCACGCCTTGGCCGAGCTGTCACGATTACTGATCGCCTGGCCCAGCGCAATGATGCCGAAGTACAGGAAAAGCAGAATGAGCATGGACGTGAGGCGGGCGTCCCACACCCACCAGCTGCCCCAGGTCGGCTTGCCCCAGATGGCGCCGGTCACCAGCGCCACGGCGGTCATCCAGGCGCCGATGGGCGCGGCACATTGCAGGGCCACGTCGGCCAGTTTCATCTTCCACACCAACCCCACTACCCCGGCGACCGCCAGCAGCACGTAGCAGGACTGCGCCAGCATCGCCGCCGGCACATGAATGTAGATGATGCGGAAGCTGTTGCCTTGCTGGTAGTCCTGCGGGGCGAACGCCAGGCCCCAGGTGATACCGACCAGCAGCAGAAGCACGGCAGCGCCGGCCAGCCATGGCAGCATGCGGCCGCTGATGGCATAGAACCATTTCGGGGAGCCCAGCTTGTGGAACCACGTCCAGCTTATTTTCATCAGGGTACATCCAGGGTATTTGCCGGGCTTGAGAGCCCGGGACTCGTTATTCACCGACACTGATCTTCAGGCCGGCCGCTATCGCAAAGGGTGCCAGGGTTACAGCCAGGGCCGTCAGGCTGGCGAGCCAGAGCAGGTGGCCGGTGGCCGGCATATTCTGCAACGCCGCTTGCAACGCACCACTGCCCAGGATCAATACAGGGATATACAACGGCAGTATCAGCAACGCCAGTAACAAACCACCGCGCTTCAGACCGACCGTCAGTGCCGCGCCCACCGCACCCAGCAGGCTCAATACCGGCGTGCCCAGCAGCAGGGAGCCGAGCAGCACCGGCAGGCAATGGCTCGGCAGCCCCAGCATCAGCGCCAGCAGCGGCGCCAACAATACCAGTGCCAGCCCGGAAAAGGTCCAGTGCGCCAGCACCTTGGCCAGCACCAGCAACGCCAGCGGGTGCGGCGACAGTACCCACTGTTCCAGCGAGCCATCCTCGAAGTCGCTGCGGAACAAGCCGTCCAGCGACAGCAGCACTGCCAACAGTGCCGCTACCCAGACCAGCCCAGGCGACAAGGTTTGCAACAATTGGCTTTCCGGGCCAACCGCCAAGGGAAACAGCGCAACGACGATGGCAAAGAACACCAGGGGGTTGGCCAGCTCGGCAGGGCGACGGAACAGCAGGCGCGCTTCGCGACGCAACAGCGAAATGAATACGCTCATGCCGCCCATTGCCCCAGGTTCAGTTCACGGTAACCGTAGGGCTTGCGCTCCAGCGTGTGGTGGGTGGTCAGCACCACCGTGCCGCCCTGCTCGCAGTGGGCCGCCAGGTGCGCTTCCAACTGAGCCACGCCTTGCTTGTCCAGAGCGGTGAACGGTTCGTCGAGAATCCACAGCGGCGGGCAAGCCAGGTGCAGCCGGGCCAGGGCCACGCGGCGCTGCTGGCCAGCGGACAGGGTATGGCAGGGTACGTCTTCGAAACCGCGCAGCCCTACCGCCTCCAGCGCCGCCCAGATCGCCTCGCGGCTGGCCGGCTGGTGCAACGCGCACAGCCAGGTGAGATTTTCCTCGGCGCTGAGCAGGTCCTTGATGCCCGCAGCGTGGCCGATCCACAGCAGGATGCTGGCCAAAGCGTGGCGCTGTTCGGCCAGTGGCTTGCCGCCCAGCAGAATCTGCCCGGCGGTAGGCTGCATCAAGCCGGCCAGCAGGCGCAGCAAGCTGGTCTTGCCGCTGCCATTGGGGCCGCTGATTTGCAGCATGTCGCCAGCGCCCAGCTCGAAATCGAGCTGCTCGAACAGCAGGCGCCAGTCGCGCTCGCAGGCCAAGCCTGCGGCTTGAAGGTGAAGGGTCACGGTTTCGCCTTATCATTGTAGGGCTTCGGGCCGGTGTTGGCTGCTACACGGGTGAACCCGCGTGGCAGCCAACACCGCTCCAGAGCCCTTGTGTCTCAAGTCGCCCCGCGCGCTGCCGTTATACTGGCAACCACCGGCGCGCGGCATTATTACACGCGCTGCCGCGCTGCCAAGAGGCCGGGCTCGACAGGTTGTATACAATCATGACTGAAATCAATAGTCTCGGCGCACAAACCGCGATCAACAGCCAAGCCATGAAGGCAGGCATGACCGGCGAACTGCTGCGTCTGATCCAGGCACAGCCCGGCCTGCTGGCCCCCGGCGAGACCGCGCAGGCCGAAGTCGTGTCGATGCGCCAGGCAGGCCAGGAGTTCCAGTTGGTGCTGCGCCTGATACAGGCCAACGGCGTGCAGACGCAATTGCAAGCCAATGCCAACCAGCCCCTGCCCCCCGGCAGCCAGGTCACCGTCACCCAGCCCGAAAGCAACCGCCTGGCAATCATGCTGCAGCAGGCCAACGCCAGCCAGATCGCCACCCTTACTCGCCTGGACCCCAGCAAAGTACCCGTCGGGACCCTGCTGCAGGGCAAAGTCCTGACCAACCAGGCACTGGCCCAGGCGCCTGGCCAAGCGCCGATCTACCGGGCGCTGGTCAGCCTGCTCAACAGTGCACAGGCCGGCGCCACCTTGAGCGTCGACAGCCCGCGCCCACTGGCCATTGGCAGCCTGCTCAGCGCACTGGTGCAGGGTGACCAGTCGCTGCGTTTCGTGCCGCTCAGTGGCAGGCAGGACCAACTGAGCATTGCCCAGCAGCTGCTGACCCAGCAAAACCGCCAGGCCTCGCTGCCCGGCCTGCTCAACGCCCTGCAACAGCTGACCCGCGACCCGAGCGCCGATGGCGGCCTGCGCGCCAGTGCCGAACGCCTGTTGGCGGGCCTGCCGGACGCCCGGCAACTGAGCGACGCCAAAGGCGTGGCCCAAGCGCTGAACAACAGTGGCGCCTTTCTTGAAGCGAAATTGCTCGGCGGCTTCCCCGCCAGCATCGCCACAGACCTCAAGGCACACCTGCTGCGCCTGGTTGCCCAAGCCCCGGTCCTGCCGGCGGGCAACCCCAACCTGGCACCCTCCAGCCTGGCCGTGACCATGCCGGCGCTGGCGCGCAGTGCCCTGGGCATGCTTGAACGGGTCAGCCCCAAGCCGCAGCCTGGGGCATTTCCGCTGCCATCGCGCTTGCTCAAGGCCCTGGAAGACGAAGGAGACCTGCAACAACTGCTGCGCCTGGCTGCAGCTGCCGTTTCACGCTTGCAAAACCATGCCATGAGCAGCCTGCAACAAACCGGCACGCTGGAAAACGGCAACCTGCAGACCACCTGGCAAACAGAAGTACCGATCCGCCACGGCCAGGAGTTCATCCCGCTGCAGGTCAAGATCCAGCGTGAGGAAACCCCGCAACAGCAGGCCGAACAACAGCAGGAATCGCAAGACCCGCTGCAAGCCCTGTGGCGCCTGGAGCTCGCGTTCGACCTCTCGCCCCTTGGCCCGTTGCAAGTACAGGCACAATTGAGCCAAGGCCGCCTGAGCGGGCACCTGTGGGCAGAGCGCGAACCAACAGCCAGGCTCATCGACAGCCAGCTCGGTGCCTTGCGCAATCGCCTGCTGGAACGCGGCCTGGACGTCGGTGACCTGGAATGCCACCCGGGCATCCCCCCTCAAGGCCCGCGCACACGGGTGGAGCAACGCTGGGTAGACGAAAACGCATGACACAGAAACCAACACGCCAGGCCATTGCCCTGACCTACGACGGGCAGCAGGCCCCGACCCTCAGCGCCAAGGGTGACGATGCGCTGGCCGAGGCCATCCTGGCTTTGGCCCGCGAGCACGAGGTACCGATCTACGAAAATGCCGAGCTTGTGCGCCTGCTGGCTCGCCTTGAGCTGGGCGAACAGATTCCTGAAGCGCTGTACCTGACCATCGCCGAAATCATTGCCTTCGCCTGGCAACTGCGCGGCCGTGTGCCGGCAGGCTTCGCCGACGACCCGGCAGCGCCCCGTGACGTCACGCCAACGCCGCTGGGCCTGCCCACGGGTGGTAGCGTTACCTGACGCCGTTTGCCGCCCCGCTCCACCACCCTGTGCCCCTTCCTCGACACAAGGGTAACCCCATGCAGCCCGCTCCCTCCCCCAGCCCGGCCCTGATCCGCCAGGCGTTGAAAGGTGTACCGCGCCCCGACCTGCTGGCCCAGCAGGTACTTACCGACTGGCTCACCCCCCAGGGCGTGGCGCAATCGCCATTGCTGATCGACGTGGTCACGTTCCATTACCGGACCGAACCGGCGGGTGAAGGCCGCGCCAGTACCTATACCAAAGCGGTCATCACCCAGAAAATGAACCTGGTCGAAGCATTGCTCGCCAACTGGCAGGGCGAATCCGCGGCAGGCTACGGAGGTTTTCACTATGGCGACTGGGCAGGCCTCCCGCCACAGGACCCGTTGACCATCGTGGATAGGCTCGAGCCAATCGACCCGCTCTCCAACGCCTCGCCTTACCAAGTGTTCAACGGCTTGTACACGCGCACCGAGCCTGCCCGGTACGCACCGGACACGCGCTTGCCGATACGCGCCGAGGACTTTCAGACCGCGGCCTGGAAGCTGAATTTCCACACCCTGTTCAAGCAGCAACTCGACACCTACTGGGAGCAGCAGCAAGCCCAGTACCGGCGGGCCATTCACATCGCCTTCATCGCCGCCTGCAACCGCCAGGTGGCGCAGGGAAGCCTGTCCGATGCCCAGCGCCGTCTGGTCTGGCGAGCCTGCGGCTTGCTGCCTTACGGCGACCTCAGTGTGTCGTTGCTCAACGTCTACGGTTACACCTCGACCGACATCCTGTACATCCAGCAGGGCACCAGCCGTGAGACCGTCCTGTACATCCCCGGCAACTCATCGCCCTTTCATGCGTTCCCCGACGCCCAAGCCATGAAGCACTGGTTTGCCCGCCAGTGCCAGGCCCCAGACAAACGCAGGGCGATGCTGGGCCACTTCGCCCGCGCCGACTGGCCCGACGGCCTGGATTTCAGCGGCCTGCGCACGGCGTTAACGGGGCTGGGCCTGTACCCGGTCGCACATCGTTTCAGCGCCCATCACCCTGGCTTTGCCACCAGCGGCTACTGGGACCCGCAACAGATCATCGATTTCCGCCCAGATACCTATTCCCCTCCGATCACCAGCGACCTCTTCGAGCACCTGACCTTGCAGCGCAAGCAGCGCACCTATGCCGATGCCGACAGCCAGATCACCAGCAACCATGAGGTCGACAAGTCCCGATGGGGCAATTACCTCACGCTGGTCACCGCCCTGCTGGCGCCCCTGGTCATCGTCCTGCCCGAGCTTGCGCCGCTGCTGGTGATCGGTGGCCTGGGCCAGTTCAGCCTGGGCCTCGACCAGGCCATCAATGGCAAGAGCCTGGAGCGCAAGAACGCGGGTGTCGCCGACCAGACGTTCGGCTTGTTCAACGCCCTGCCCGTGGCCGGGCAGGGCTTAGCCAGGGAGGCAGCGGTGTTTCGATACTCCCGTCCAGGGTTCTTCGGCTCCGCCCGCGTTGCGGATTTGCTGGGCGCCCCGGTCGGCGCGGCGCCTGTTGCCCAGGCGAGCGATTCGGTGGAGCTGGCATTCCGGGCCCCGGCGATCATGTCCTCCAGCAGCCTGGCGGCCGTGGTGACGCGCGTCGACGAAAACCTTGAGCACCGCTTCATGGCATGGCTGCAGACGCCCAAAGGCGTGGTCGGTGAATGGGTCGAGTATGAGTTTGCCAGCGACAGCTTCGTCCGCGCCCGAGACACGCACATGATCGCTCCGCTGCGCTGGCGGCTCGCCGACGGCCAGGACACAGCCCTGACCCTGTCCACCCAGCGGCATGTCGCCACCGACGCCCAGCGCACCACCACCCTTCGGGCATTGGGTATCGACCTGGAGGTGCCCATCGACTACGCGCCTTATGAGCAACTGCAACGCACGCCGATCCCCCGGCTGATCAGCAGTGTCTGGTTGGGCGACAGTGTGTTGCAAGGCGAATTCCTCGAAGCCCTGGTGCACAACACGCGCGTGGCCCGCATCAGTGGTTACCGCTACCAGATACTGCTTTCGCAAAACGACCACCAGGTGTTTCAGCGCAACATGCTGCTGCTGCGCGCGCGCGCGGTAGGCGCACAGCTGCTACCCCTGGAAACCCAAGGCTTCTTCCGGGAATTCGCCCATTCAGCCTATTACCCGCAATACCTGGCCGCCATCGCTGGCAATGGCGGACCCGGCCGCAACCTTGCCTCCGCTTGCGACATCCTGCGGTACCGGTTGCTCAAGCACTATGGCGGGCTTTACCTGGACGCCGACGATCGGTTGCTCGACGCCAGCAGCGGCCAGTTCAGCCCTCCCCTGGCCAATCTGACACTCCAGACCACGGAGGATGGCCTGCTGCTCTCGCCACCGGTGTCGAACGACCAGTTGGGCATGTACGTCAAATTCAACAGCAGCATGATTGGCAGCCACCCGGGCAACCCGACGCTGGACGCAATTTCTGAAGAAATCCTGCGCCGCTACGGCCTGGAGCCCGACTTCTACAACAGCCGCCCACACCCCCGCCTGGCGCCGCTGTTGTTCCAGGCCTATGCCCGGCGCCTGAGTCAGTTGACCGGCCCAGCAGCGCTCAATGACGTAGTCGACCAACAGCTGCCGCTACTCAAACAGCTGCGGGAAATCTGCCATCTGCTGATGTCCCCGGTCTACGACATCCATGCAACGCTCAACCTGCGCCGGTTCCACGCAGTGCTGCAGCAGCACGTTCCGCTCGACAGGGTTGCGCGCATTGGCCGCGAGCATAGCTGGGCCTACACCTGAGCGATCCACTGGCGGTTCGCCCGAGTCGGCCCGGTTTGCCCAGGTTAGGCGAACCCTGCGATGCACCTACATAAATAGCGCCATCCCTAGCTGCACGCAGGTCACCTTGGCCAGCCCTTACAGACTCAAAGGTGACCGCCATGACAACCCAGTTTATCAATGCCAAGGGCACGCAATTCGTGCGCGACAGCCTTGCCGGCTTTCCGCGCCCGGACCGCGCGGCAGCCGACGCCATACGCCAGTGGGCCCACCAGCGCGCCATGGACCTGGACCCGGACCGCGTCGACGCAGTGACCCTCCACTACCAGTTCAACCCCAAGCTCGGCTGGATTGCGATCGTCGCGCAAAAGATGACCCTGACCCAGGCCGTTCTCTCGAACTGGCAGGGCGAGTCGGCTAACAACTGGCTGGGGGCGGCGCTCCATGCCCCATGGGCTGGCGAACTGCCCGAAGGGCCACTGACCATCGTCCAGACGCTGCGCGAGCGCGGCCTGTTCGACTACCATGCCCCCTACAGCATCTACAACGGGCTGTTCAGGCACAGCGACCAGCCGCTATACAACGCCGATACGCATGTAGCGCTGGCGGCCGAGCAATTCCAGTCGTTCGTCTGGGGCCTGGACCTGCAGGTGCAGTACAAGTCGATGCTCGACCGCTACTGGGATGCCAACCTGGACCGCTACCGTGTCAGCGCCAAGATCAACTTCATCGCCGCATGCAACAAGCAAGTCACCGAGGGCAGCCTGAGTGATGCCGCCAGACAGCTGGCCTGGCAGGCGTGCGGCGTGCAGGCTTCATCGCCGACGGCGCCCAGTGACGGCAAAACCAGCAGCAAACCGAGGCTGCGCGCCCGGTGGCTGAACGTCTATGGCTACCGCGCCACTGACCTGCTGTGCCTGTACGACGCCGTCAGCGGCCTGGTCTTGCTCTACATTCCGGGTAATGCCTCGCCCCTGCACGAATTCAGCGACAAACAAGCCATGCTGGACTGGTTTGCCCACCAGTGCCGCGACCCTCGCACGCGCGATGCCTTGCAGGACCACTTCGCCCTGGCCGATCGCGAAGACGGTTTGAGTTACAGCGGCCTTCACACCGCCCTATGCGGCCTGGGCAGCTACCCAGCCCCCTATCACCTCGACAGCAACCGCCCCGGTTTCACGGTGCAAGGCATCTGGCCCCCCCAGGACTACATCAACTACAAGGCCAAGGAATATAGTCCCCTGATCGAAGGCGACCTGTTCCTTTCCCTTGCCAGGCGCCAGAAGCAGCGCAGTTACCAAGACGCACACTTCATCATCACCAGCGACAGCGAAGTGACCAAGGCCAAATGGCGCGGCTACTTGAATTCGGCAATCAACCTGCTGGCCCCCTTGGCCCTGGTGGTGCCCGAGCTCGCCCCGCTGTTCGCCCTCGGCGGCATCGCACAGTTTGGCCTGGGGTTGGACCAGGCCATCCACGCCAAGACCGCCCAGCAAAGCGCCGAAGGCGTCAGCATGTCGGTGTTCGGGGTGCTCAATGCAGCACCGCTGGTGACTGTCGGGCTGTCCAGGGCACCGGTGCTGCTGCGCTTGAAGCGTGACGGCTTTGTGGTGCCCAGCAGGGTCAACGAACAGATCGGCTACCCCTTGAGCCCCCTCGACCCACCGCATCTGGCGCTGGCCGATGTGGCGGATTTTCTCCAGACCACAGACCCCATTGCACCGCTGCCCGGTGGCGACGACGCTGTAGCCGGTGCAGTGGTGAGGATCCCGCGCTACGACGGTTCGGCCGACCTGCTTACGGCGATGATCGGCGGTTATCATGAGCATATGTTCTACGACATGCAGGCCGATGCCTTTGGCCTGGAGAGCGGCCTCAATGAGGTTGAGCCCACCTACTACATCGCAGCGCCAGGCTCGCTCAATCTGGTCGAGGTGGATGCCCGAACGCGGCAGGTTACCGATCAGATGCGCATGGCGACCCTGCGTGCATTGGGCGTCGATCTGCACCTGCCCGTCGCCCTGCCGGCCTTGCGCACCGAAGCACTGCGGCCCATCCCTAAACAGGTGATGAACCTTTGGGTGGGCGACAAGGTGATCGAGCAAAGCCTGATCGACACTATCGCCCGCAACGCCCGCACGCTGCAGAACACCCAGTATGTTCATCGCCTGTATCTTTCCAGGGCCGAGCCGGCTGCCTTCCAGGCCAACCTGCGGCTGTTGACGGCGCATGCGCCCGGGTTGGAGGTAATGCCGCTTGAGGACCAGCCGTTCTATAAACGCTTCAGCGAGAGTGCCAACTTCGCCCAATACCAGGCGGCGATTCAAGGCAATGGTGGGGTGGCGAGCAATTTTTCGTCGGCGTCGGACGTCTTGCGCTATGCCCTGCTGGATCAGGAAGGTGGCCTGTACATGGACGTCGACGACACCCTGCTGGCGCCTGGCGAATACCCGGTGTCAATCGACGGCGTACCCCGGGGCACGCCGGGAGAGCACTTGGATGACGTTGTACTCGCCACCACTGAAAATGGGCTGCTGCTGCACCCGGCGGTATCCAATGAAAGATTGGGCATGAACTGCCTGTACAACGGCAGCCTGGTAGGCAGCCATGCAGATAACCCGACGCTCAGGGCAATCCTGGAGGAAATGCAGGCGCGCTTCGAGCAAGCGCCGGGCTTCTATAACAGCAGGCCCTCCCTGCACACCGACCCGCAAGCTTTCTATGGTTATGCTCAGACGCTGAGCCGCCTCACCGGGCCGAGGTTGCTCACCGACGTGGTCGACCGGCTGTTGCCTGAGCTGGGCGTGATGCGTCAGATCATCAACCTGTATGCGTTCCCCCGCACCAACTCCTGGCAGTTCGTCAGCCTCGTGGAGTTTGAGGCAGCGCAGCGGCAGCTGCTTCCACTCAACCGCATCGCCAGGATCGGTGGATACAATTCTTGGGCCAGGCCCTGAGCGGCAGGCTCAGCAAGCACCTGCTGCCTCAGGTCCGATGCCAGCCAGGCAAGCGATTTGGGGCCGCTGTGCGGCCCATCGCCGGCAAGCCGGCTCCCACCGGGTGGTGACAGTCCTTGAGGTCTGCGCCGCATATCCCACAGAGTTGAACTGTGACAATCCTTGAGGTCCGTGCTGCATCTACCACAGGGTTGGACTGTGACAGTCCTTGAGGCCTGCGCCGTATCTCCCAAAGGGTGGAATGCCGCAGTCCTTCAGGCCTGCGCCGTACCTGTGGGAGCCGGCTTGCCGGCGATGGGCTGCGCAGCAGCCCTGATTACGCCAACCGACCGGCACTCACCTCAGGTCGCCTTTTCACGCTACTCGCCACGATGCAACTTGCTCATCAGCTCGGCCTCGGCCTGGGTCAAACCGCAGCTTTCGGTCAGCTCCGACACACTCGCCCCCATCCCTACCAGTTTCGCCGCCTGGCTGAAGGTTACATCGCTCGGGTCACGTTGCTCCAGACGCTCCAGCCGGTCTGGCAAGGTCGCCACTACCGCGCGCAGCTCATGGATGGCTTCACCCATGCGCACGGTACCGTTCTGGTAATCATCCAGGCGCTTGGCCAGGTCCTTGATGCGCTGGTCACGCACGGCATCGCCCTGGGCCTGCTGGGCGGCGAGCTCGCGCTGGCGCTTGCTGTAGTTGAGGAAAAACCACAGGCTCAGCGCCCACAACAGCGCCAGGAAGATGACAGCAACCTCGAAAATCAACTCAGATGTTCTCCAGCTCGGACCACTCTTCCTCGGTCATCATCTTGTCCAGCTCGACCAGGATCAGCAGTTCGCCATTCTTGTTGCACACGCCCTGGATGAACTTGGCCGACTCTTCGTTCCCCACGTTCGGCGCGGTCTCGATCTCCGACTGACGCAGGTAGACCACCTCGGCCACGCTATCGACCAGGATGCCGACCACTTGCTTGTCAGCTTCGATGATGACGACGCGGGTGTTGTCGGTCACCTCGGTAGGCATCAGGCCAAAGCGCTGGCGGGTGTCGATCACCGTCACGACATTGCCGCGCAGGTTGATGATCCCCAGCACGTAGCTCGGCGCGCCGGGAACCGGGGCGATCTCGGTGTAGCGCAGGACTTCCTGCACCTGCATGACATTGATGCCGTAGGACTCGTTGTCCAGACGGAAGGTTACCCATTGCAGAATCGGATCTTCCGAACCTTGTGCAGACGACTTTTTCATTCCCCTAGCCCTCAAAATCCGCCAATGGCGGTGTGTTCGCAGTTATTTGTGTTTGGTATGCAGCTGCTTGACCGCGCCACTGGCGATCAGCTCGGCCAGTTCGGCCACGTCCAGCAGCGCACACATGTGTTCGATCACCGTGCCCGCCAACCACGGTCGCTGACCACGCTGGCTGCGCCATTTGATCTCCGACGGGTCCAGGCGCAGGGAACGGCTGACCTGATGCACCGCCAGCCCCCATTCGTAGCCCTGAACGGAAATGACATAGTGCAAGCCCTGACGGAAATCGTCCCGGTAACGATCTGGCATGACCCAGCGCGCCGTGTCCAGCACCTTCAGGTTGCCCGCCTGGCAGGTGAGAATGCCAAGGAACCAGTCCGGCTGGCCGAACAGCGGCGTCAGTTCCTGGCCCTCCAGGCTGTAGATCGAGCCCAGGCACACCAGCGGCACTGCCAGCGTCAGCCCGGCGACGTCGAACAGCAGGCACTCGAAGGGCTCGGCTGCCCAGGCCGGGCGACCATCGACCGTGGCCGGTGGCACAGGCGCGCTCGGCGCGGGCAGGTTGACTTCAACCAACGGCGCGACGGGCTCGGGCGCCTGAACCTGGGTCAGTACTGGAATGGCGGCTTCGGCCACTACCTTGGCCTCGACCACCGCCACCACCGGCGCTTCGACCGGCAAGACAGTCGCAAGTACCCCGGCCTGCGGTTCGGCGAAAGGCCTTGCCGGAATGCTCACTGCAGGCTTCTGGACCTGTGGCTGCGCGTCCCGGGCCTGTTCTTCGCGCACGGCGGCGGCAAATTCGTCACTCGCAGCCGGCAGCTCGAGAATGGCTTCAGCCTCGGTGGCTTCCTGCAGCAGACCGTCCAGGTAAGATTGCAAGGCCAGTTGCGGCCGCGTACCGGTCTTCACCGTCATGACGCCACCTGTACTGCAGCCCTGTAGGTGAGCAGGTGCTTGAGCAGCGCCCGGTAAGCGATCACGCCGCGGCTCTTGCCATCGAACTGTGACGGCGTGACGCCGTTGCGGCTGGCATCGCGCAGGCGCGTATCGACCGGAATGTAGCCCTGCCACACCTGATGTTCATAGGTATCACGCAATACTTTCAGCGTACCCAGCGAAGCCTGGGTCCGGCGATCGAACAGGGTCGGCACGATCTGGTAAGGCAAGGCCTGCTTGCGCGAACGGTTGATCATGGCCAGCGTACCGATCATGCGCTCCAGGCCCTTGACCGCGAGAAACTCGGTCTGCACCGGGATCACCAGCTGCTGGCTGGCGGCCAGTGCGTTGACCATCAGCACCCCGAGCAGCGGGGGGCTGTCGATCAGGGCGAAGTCGAAATCCTGCCACAGTTGCGCCAGACTCTTGGCGATCACCAGGCCCAGCCCACTCTGCCCCGGAGACTGCCGCTCCAGCACCGCCAATGCGGTACTCGAAGGCAGCAGCGAGATACGCTGGTCGCTGGTCGGCAGCAGCAGCTGCCCGGGCAAGCCATCCGGCACCTGGCCCTTGTGCAGGAACAGGTCGTAACAGCTGTGCTCCAGCGCATCGGGGTTGTGCCCGAAATAGCTGGTCATCGAACCATGCGGGTCAAGGTCGACGACGACCACGCGCTTGCCCGCCTCGGCCAGCAAACCGGCCAGGGCGATAGTGGTGGTGGTCTTGCCGACCCCGCCTTTCTGATTGGCTACTGCCCAGACTCTCATAGGACAACTCTTGATTCATGGAGGCCGCTGAACCCTGTGCGATCCGGCTTTGCAGCCGCCACAGGGGGCGCGGTGACAGAGAATTGACGAGTCACTGCCCCGCCGTCGCTGCTGGGGTTGCCGGTGCACTTTGTGTGCCAGCGCGGCGCAGGGCCGCGTCCGGGGTGGTGTTGGCACTGCCGGAGCCCGTCAGGCTGCGGCGTACTTCAAGGTTGCGCGAGATCACCAGCACCACCCGGCGGTTTCGCGCCCGGCCCTCTGCAGTGTCATTGCTGGCCACAGGCTGATATTCGCCATAGCCCACCGAGGCCATGCGCGCCGGGTTGACGCCTTCCATCGCCAGCAGGCGGACAATGCTCGCCGCCCGCGCCGAAGACAGCTCCCAGTTGGTCGGGTATTGCGCGGTACGGATCGGCAGGTTGTCGGTAAAGCCCTCGACGTGCACCGGGTTGGCGAACGGTTTGAGGATGTGCGCCACCTTCTCGATGATGTCGAACGCCTGGTCGCTGGGCATGGCATCGCCACTGCCGAACAGCAGCGAGGAATTCAGCTCGATCTCCACCCACAGCTCGTTGGCGCGGATGGTCATCTGGTCGGAGCTGATCAGGTCACCGAAGGCATCGCGCACGTCTTCACTGATGGCTTTGAGCGGGTCGACGCTGGTCTGCGCAAGGCCTGCGTCGGTCTGCTCGCTGTCCTTGATCAACGGCTCGGCCGGCCTGACGCTGAGCGGTTGCTCATCGCCGATAGGGATTGGCTTCATGCTCCGCTCAGGGTCGTTGAACACCCCGAGCAGCGCTTGCGAAATGACCTTGTACTTACCCTCGTTGATCGAGGAAATCGAGTACATGACCACGAAAAAGGCGAACAGCAAGGTAATGAAGTCGGCGTACGACACCAGCCATCGCTCGTGGTTTTCATGTTCTTCAGTATGGCGACGGCGACGCATAGGTTACTCCATGAAGCCTTGCAGCTTCAGTTCGATCGAACGCGGGTTCTCACCCTCGGCAATCGACAACAGGCCTTCTAGCAGCATTTCGCGATAGCGCGACTGGCGCATGACGATGGCCTTGAGCTTGCTCGCGACCGGCAACAGAATCAGGTTGGCACTGGCCACGCCATAAATGGTGGCAACGAACGCCACGGCGATGCCGTTGCCCAGCTGAGACGGGTCGGCCAGGTTGCCCATCACGTGGATCAGGCCCATCACCGCACCGATGATGCCGATGGTCGGCGCGTAGCCGCCCATGCTTTCAAACACCTTGGCAGCCTGGATGTCGCGGCCTTCCTGGGTCAGGAAATCGACTTCGAGGATACTGCGAATGGCCTCGGGCTCGGCGCCGTCGACCAGCAACTGCAAGCCTTTGCGGGCATACGGGTCGGGCTCGCCATCGGCCACACCTTCCAGGCCAAGCAGGCCCTCCTTGCGTGCGGTCAGGCTCCAGTTCACCACCTTGTCGATACCGCCAGCCAGATCGACCCGCGGCGGGAAGATGATCCAGCGCAAGATCTGCAAGGCACGCTTGAACGATGACAACGGTGACTGCAAAAGCGCCGCCGCCAGGGTACCGCCCAGTACGATCAGGGCCGCCGGGCCATTGAGCAGCGCGCCGACATGGCCACCTTCGAGGAAGTTGCCACCGACGATGGCGACGAAGGCCAGGATCAGTCCGATCAGGCTAAGGACATCCATTACACACACGCCTCGACCAGGTGCTTGCCGATCTCATCCAGGCTGTACACCGCATCGGCCAGGTTGGCTTTGACGATGGCCATGGGCATGCCATAGATCACGCAACTGGCTTCATCCTGGGCCCACACGGTGCTGCCGCCCTGCTTGAGCAGGCGCGCGCCTTCACGGCCATCGGCGCCCATGCCGGTCAGCACCACCGACAGCACCTTGTCACCGTACGACTTGGCTGCCGAACCGAAGGTGATGTCCACGCAGGGTTTGTAGTTCAAGCGCTCGTCACCGGGCAGGATCTTCACCGTACCCCGGCCATCGATCATCATCTGCTTGCCACCGGGGGCAAGCAGGGCCAGGCCTGGGCGCAGCACGTCGCCGTCCTCGGCTTCCTTGACGCTGATCTTGCACAGCTTGTCCAGGCGCTCGGCAAACGCCTTGGTGAACGCCGCCGGCATGTGCTGGATGAGCACGATCGGAGCCGGGAACCCGGCAGGCAATTGCGTCAGTACCCGTTGCAGCGCGACCGGGCCACCGGTCGATGTGCCGATAGCCACCAGTTTGTAGGGCTTGCGCTTGGGCGCGGGCGAATGGCTTGACGCCGGTGCAGCCGCCGCTCGGGCAGGCGCCACGCTGCGTGTGGACGCCGTGCTGGCCAGGCTGCTGGCGGGGGCGTGCGCCACGCTGGCAGGTGCCGGCGCAGGCGCCGCTGCGGTGCTTGGGTAACCACCGAAACGACGGTTGCTGCGCGAAAGGGTGTGCACCTTCTCGCACAGCATCTGCTTGACCTTCTCCGGGTTGCGCGAGATGTCCTCGAAGTTCTTCGGCAGGTAATCCACCGCACCGGCATCCAGCGCGTCGAGGGTCACACGGGCGCCTTCGTGGGTCAGCGAGGAGAACATCAACACCGGTGTCGGGCAGCGCTGCATGATGTGCCGCACGGCGGTGATGCCATCCATCATGGGCATTTCGTAGTCCATGGTGATGACATCGGGCTTGAGCGCCAGCGCCTGGTCGATCGCTTCCCTACCGTTGGTCGCGGTACCGACGACCTGGATCGTCGGGTCCGCCGAGAGGATTTCCGAGACGCGGCGGCGGAAGAAACCCGAATCATCCACCACCAGGACCTTGACTGCCATAAACACTCCATTAGATGGCGCAGCCCCGCAGGGCGCGCCACCGAAATCAAATACGCCGCGCCGCGTAACGCTTGAGCATGCTCGGTACGTCGAGGATCAGCGCAATGCGACCGTCACCGGTGATGGTGGCGCCGGACATGCCCGGGGTGCCCTGCAGCATCTTGCCCAGCGGCTTGATCACCACCTCTTCCTGGCCCACCAGTTGGTCGACCACGAAGCCGATGCGCTGGGTGCCCACAGAGAGAATCACCACATGGCCCTCGCGCTGCTCCTCGTGCACCTGGCCCTGGACCAGCCAGCGTTTGAGGTAGAACAGCGGCAGCGCCTTGTCGCGCACGATCACCACCTCCTGGCCGTCGACCACGTTGGTGCGCGACAGGTCCAGGTGGAAAATTTCGTTGACGTTGACCAGCGGGAAGGCGAACGCCTGGTTGCCCAGCATCACCATCAGGGTCGGCATGATCGCCAGGGTCAGCGGCACCTTGATGACGATCTTCGAACCCTGGCCTTTGGCCGAGAAGATGTTGATCGAGCCGTTGAGCTGGGAAATCTTGGTCTTGACCACGTCCATACCGACACCACGGCCGGACACATCGGAGATTTCCGTCTTGGTCGAGAAGCCTGGGGCGAAGATCAGGTTGTAGCAGTCCGACTCGCTCAGACGGTCGGCGGCGTCCTTGTCCATCAGGCCCTTTTCCACCGCCTTGGCGCGCAGAATGTTAGGGTCCATGCCTTTGCCGTCATCGGAGATAGACAGCAGGATGTGGTCACCCTCCTGCTCGGCCGACAATACCACGTGGCCGGTACGCGCCTTGCCCGAGGCTTCACGCTCCTCAGGCATCTCCACACCGTGGTCCACCGCGTTGCGCACCAAGTGCACCAGGGGGTCGGCCAATGCCTCGACAAGGTTCTTGTCCAGGTCGGTCTCTTCCCCGACCAGTTCCAGGTTGATCTCTTTCTTCAACTGGCGGGCCAGGTCGCGGACCAGGCGCGGGAAGCGGCCGAAGACTTTCTTGATCGGCTGCATACGCGTTTTCATCACCGCGGTCTGCAGGTCGGCAGTGACCACGTCCAGGTTCGACACGGCCTTGGACATGGCCTCGTCACCGCTGTTCAGGCCCAGGCGCACCAGGCGGTTACGCACCAGCACCAGTTCGCCGACCATGTTCATGATCTCGTCCAGGCGCGCCGTATCGACGCGCACGGTGGTTTCCGCTTCGCTCACCGCGTGCTTCTCGGCAGCAGGTGCGGGCGCGCGGGCCGGCGCGGCGGGCTTGGCCGCCGCAGCAGGTGCAGGTGCAGGTGCAGGTGCCGGCTTGGCCACCGGCTGGCTTTGCGCCTTGGCGGCCGCAGGGGCGGCAACGGCGGCGGGCGCTTCAGCGGTAACCGCATCGCCGGTGAACTTGCCTTTGCCATGCAACTGATCGAGCAGTGCCTCGAACTCGTGCTCGCTGATTTCATCGCTGCTACCGGCAGCTGGCGCTTCACTGGCCACCGGAGCCACGGCAGCAGGCAGCGCATCCGCCTGGAACGTGCCCTTGCCGTGCAGCTGATCGAGCAGCGACTCGAATTCTTCGTCAGTGATCTCGTCGCTGGCTGGCGCGCTGGCAGAAGCGGCCACAGGCTCTGTGGCAACGCCTTCGGCCGAGAACTGGCCCTTGCCGTGCAACTGGTCGAGCAACGATTCGAATTCGTCGTCGGTGATCTCGTCACCCGATCCGGACAGCGTTTCGCCTTGCAGCTGCTGTTCGGCAGCGGCTGCCTGGGCTTTGACCGCATCGAGCGAGTCGAGCAGCTGCTCGAATTCGGTGTCGGTGATGTCGGCCTCGGCGACAGGTTCGGCCGGCGCAGGCGCAGCCTCGACCACCGGCGCAGCCGCTTCAGGGCCAGCTGGCTCGGCCAGGCGTGCCAGGGCCGCCAGCAACTCGGGCGTGGCCGGGGTGACTTCACTGCGCTCGCGCACCTGGCCAAACATGCTGTTGACCGTGTCCAGTGCTTCGAGCACCACGTCCATCAGTTCCGCGTCGACCCGGCGCTCACCTTTGCGCAGGATGTCGAACACGTTCTCGGCGATATGGCAGCACTCCACCAGCTCATTGAGCTGGAGGAAGCCGGCGCCCCCTTTTACAGTGTGGAAACCGCGAAAGATCGCATTGAGCAGGTCGGCATCATCGGGCCGGCTTTCCAGCTCGACCAGTTGCTCGGACAGTTGCTCAAGAATTTCGCCGGCTTCTACCAGGAAATCCTGAAGGATTTCTTCATCGGCGCCGAAGCTCATTAAACGTGCTCCTCAAAAACCCAGGCTGGACAGCAGATCATCGACATCGTCCTGACCGGACACGACGTCTTCACGCTTATCGGCATGAATCTGCGGACCTTCACCCCGAGCCGGATATTTTTCTTCATCTTTTTCCGCGCGCAGCTGTTGGTGGTCATGTTCGATACCGGCAAAACGGTCGACCTGACTGGCCATCAGCACGAGCTTGAGCAGATTGCTTTCGACTTCGGTCACAAGCGCAGTCACCCGCTTGATCACCTGGCCGGTCAGGTCCTGATAGTCCTGAGCCAGCAGAATGTCATTGAGGTGGCCGGATACCTTGCGGTTACCTTCAGCGCTGTGCGTCAGGAAACTGTCGACACGCTTGACCAACTCGCGGAATTCCGGCGCAGCGACTTCGCGGCGCATGAAACGCTGCCAGTCGACACTGAGGCTCTGCGCTTCAGCAGCCAGGTCGTTGAGCACGGGCGTGCTCTCCTCCACCAGGTCCATGGTGCGGTTGGCGGCGCCTTCAGTCAGCTTGACCACATAGGACAAGCGTTCGGTGGCATCGGTGATCTGCGAGACTTCCTCGGCCTGCGGCATGCGCGGGTCGATCTGGAAGCTGACGATCGCACTGTGCAGCTCGCGCGTGAGCTTGCCGACTTCCTGATACAAGCCGCGGTCGCGGGTCTGGTTGAGCTGATGAATCAGCTGCACCGCCTCGCCGAACCGGCCCCGTTCCAGGCTTTCGACCAGTTCCTGAGCATGCTTCTTCAGGGTTGACTCAAACTCCCCCAAAGACGTTTGTGTTGATTCCATGGCGCCCCCTGACTTTGTTCAGCCGTTGACGCGTTCGAAGATCTTCTCGATCTTTTCTTTGAGCACCTGGGCGGTGAACGGCTTGACCACATACCCATTCACACCGGCCTGGGCCGCTTCGATGATCTGGTCGCGCTTGGCTTCGGCCGTCACCATCAGTACCGGCATACCCTTCAGGCGCTCGTGGGCACGTACCTTGCGCAGCAAGTCGATACCGGACATGCCAGGCATGTTCCAGTCGGTCACCAGGAAGTCGTAATGGCCGCTTTCGAGCATCGGCAACGCCGTGGTGCCGTCGTCAGCTTCGTCGGTATTGGTGAAGCCCAGATCACGCAACAGGTTCTTGATGATCCGCCGCATCGTCGAAAAGTCGTCAACGATGAGGATTTTCATGTCTTTGTTCAATTAGACCTCCAAGCAGTCTCAAACGCGCTCGGCCCCGAGCGCGCATTCAATCAATTCGGTACAACGTGAAAACGACTGCAACGACCCCGGGCTCAACGCGCCCGCCATTCCCCAAGACGGCTGCGCAAACGCGCGGCGCACTGGCTGTGCAGCTGGCTGACACGCGATTCGCTGACCCCCAGTACCTCACCGATTTCCTTGAGGTTCAGCTCTTCGTCATAGTACAGCGCCAGTACCAGCCGCTCGCGCTCCGGCAGGTTGGCGATGGCATCGGTCAGGGCGGCCTGGAAGCGCTCGTCTTCCAGGTCGCGCGACGGCTCGACCTGGCCACTGGCGCCCTCCTCGTGCAGCCCTTCGTGCTCGCCGTCCTGCAACAGGTCGTCAAAGCTGAACAGGCGGCTACCCAGGGTATCGTTCAAAATCCCGTAGTAATCATCGAGACTCAACTTGAGTTCGGCCGCAACTTCATGATCTTTAGCGTCGCGGCCGGTTCTTGCTTCCACAGCGCGCATCGCATCGCTGACCATACGCGTGTTGCGGTGCACCGAACGCGGTGCCCAATCACCTTTGCGTACCTCGTCGAGCATGGCGCCGCGGATGCGGATGCCGGCGTAGGTTTCAAAGCTGGCGCCCTTGCTGGCGTCGTATTTGTTGGCGACCTCAAGCAAGCCGATCATGCCGGCCTGGATCAGGTCTTCCACCTGCACGTTGGCAGGCAGGCGCGCCAGCAGGTGGTAGGCAATGCGCTTGACCAGCGGCGCGTAGCGTTCAACCAGATCGTACTGGGCGTCTTTGGACGCCTTGCTGTACATCTTGAACCCGCTCGCACTCATAGGACCGGCCCTGCACTGGTTGGCTGCACCAGGCGTTCGACGAAGAACTCCAGGTGCCCGCGCGGGTTGGCCGGCAGCGGCCAGCTGTCGACCTTCTGGGCAATGGCCTTGAAGGCCAGCGCACACTTGGAACGAGGGAAAGCTTCGTAGACTGCCCGCTGCTTCTGCACCGCCTTGCGCACACACTCGTCATACGGCACGGCGCCGACGTATTGCAGGGCAACGTCGAGGAAGCGATCAGTGACCTTGGTCAACTTGGCGAACAGGTTGCGCCCTTCCTGCGGGCTTTGCGCCATGTTGGCCAGCACGCGGAAACGGTTCATCCCGTAATCGCGATTGAGCAGCTTGATCAGCGCGTAGGCGTCGGTGATCGAGGTCGGCTCGTCGCACACCACCAGCAGCACTTCCTGGGCTGCACGGACGAAACTGACTACCGAGTCACCAATCCCCGCAGCGGTGTCTATCACCAGCACGTCGAGGTTGTCGCCGATCTCGCTGAAGGCCTGGATCAGCCCGGCATGCTGGGCCGGTGCCAGGTGCACCATGCTCTGGGTGCCGGAGGCCGCCGGCACGATGCGCACACCGCCCGGGCCCTGCAACAGCACGTCGCGCAGCTCGCAGCGCCCTTCAATGACATCGGCCAGGGTGTGTTTGGGGGTCAGGCCCAGCAACACGTCGACGTTGGCAAGGCCCAGGTCGGCGTCAAGCAGCATGACCCGGCGGCCGAGTTCGGCCAGTGCCAGGGACAGGTTCACTGAAACGTTAGTCTTGCCGACGCCACCTTTGCCACCGGTCACGGCGATCACCTGTACGGGATGCATGCTACCCATGTTCGTTGTTCACCTTGTCTCGCTTGGACCCAAGCCACACGTGGGGCATGACAGCGGTCCCCTTGGTGTAGGTATTTTGCATACGCTTGATCATCAACCCGCTCTCCTTGGGTTGTGATAGAGATCAGCGAACATGTCGGCCATGGCCTCTTCGCTGGGCTCATCCTGCAACTGCACATTGACCGCGCGGCTAACCAGTTGGTGCGCCCGCGGCAAGTGCAGGTCGTCAGGAATGCGCGGGCCATCGGTAAGATAGGCAACGGGCAGTTCATGACTGATGGCCAGGCTCAGCACATCGCCGAGGCTCGCCGTTTCATCGAGTTTGGTCAGGATACAGCCGGCCAGGCCACAGCGCTTGTAGCTGTGGTAGGCGGCCGTCAGCACCTGCTTCTGGCTGGTGGTGGCCAGCACCAGGTAATTCTTCGCGGCGATGCCGCGGCTGGCCAGGCTTTCCAGCTGCATGCGCAGGGCCGGGTCGCTGGCCTGCAGGCCGGCGGTATCGATCAGCACCACGCGCTTGCGCAGCAGCGGCTCCAGCGCCTGGGCCAGCGACTGGCCGGGGTCTACATAAGTCACCGGCACGTTGAGGATGCGCCCCAGGGTCTTGAGCTGCTCCTGGGCACCAATGCGAAAACTGTCCATGCTGACCAGGGCCACGTTCTGCGGGCCGTACTTGAGGACATAGCGCGCCGCCAGCTTGGCCAGCGTGGTGGTCTTGCCCATGCCGGCGGGGCCGACCATGGCGATCACGCCACCCTCTTCGATCGGCTCGATCTCCGGCACTTCGATCATGCGTGCCAGGTGCGCCAGCAGCATGCGCCAGGCCTGGCGTGGTTCCTCGATTTCGGCGGTCAGGTCCAGCAGCTCGCGGGCGATCGGGCCGGACAGGCCGATGCGCTGCAGCCGGCGCCAGAGGTTGGCCTGCGCCGGTTTGCTGCCTTGCAGCTGGTTCCAGGCCAGCGAGCCGAGCTGCACTTCCAGCAGCTCGCGCAGGCCCGACAGCTCAGAGCGCATCGCATCGAACAAGCGCGGGTCGACCGCTGCCGGCGCAGCAGGTGCTGCAGGGGCCGGCACGTCCACATGCGGTTCGATCAATGGCTGCGAGGCGGTCAGCGACTGCCCGGCGAACAATTGGCGGCTGCCTTCGCTGGCATCACTGCGGTTGTCCAGCTCAGCCTGGGCCGTGGCGATGCGCGTCTGGGTCTTGCGCAGCTCTTGCTCGAGCTCGGCATTGGGCACGCGCGGGGCCAACGCGGACAGTTTGTAGTCCAGCGCGGCCGTCAGTTCGACACCGCCAGCGATGCGCCGGTTACCGATGATGGCGGCGTCGGAGCCCAGCTCATCACGGACCAGCTTCATGGCCTGGCGCATATCGGCGGCGAAAAAACGCTTAACTTGCATAACCCACTACCTCAGCCGTTGGGGCCCACGGTGGCAACGATGGTGACTTGCTTGTTATCCGGTATTTCCTGATACGCCAGAACATGCAAATTCGGTACAGCCAGGCGGCCGAAGCGCGACAGCATGGCACGGATCGGGCCGGCAACCAGAAGGATGGCCGGCTGGCCCTGCATCTCCTGACGCTGGGCCGCTTCAATCAACGAACGCTGCAGCTTTTCGGCCATGCTCGGCTCCAGAAGAACACCGTCTTCCTGACCTTGCCCGGCCCTTTGCAGACTATTGAGCAAAATCTGTTCCAACCTTGGCTCAAGCGTGATCACAGGCAGCTCGGACTCAACGCCGACAATGCTTTGCACGATGGCGCGACACAATCCGACGCGCACTGCCGCCACCAGCGCGGCGGTATCTTGACTCTTACCCGCATTATTGGCGATGGCCTCGGCAATGCTGCGGATGTCACGCACCGGCACCTGCTCGGCGAGCAATGCCTGCAGGACCTTGAGCAGGCCCGACAAGGAAATGACACCCGGCACCAGTTCCTCTGCAAGTTTAGGCGAAGCCTTGCCCAGCACCTGCAGCAATTGCTGCACTTCCTCGTGACCGATCAGTTCGTGGCAATGCTTCTGCAGGATCTGGTTGAGGTGCGTGGCAACCACGGTACTGGCGTCGACCACGGTGTAGCCCAGCGACTGCGCCTGGGCACGCTGGCCGATATCGATCCATACCGCTTCCAGGCCGAAGGCCGGGTCACGCGCGGCGATGCCGTTGAGGGTACCGAAGACCTGCCCAGGGTTGATGGCAAGCTCGCGGTCCGGGTAGATCTCGGCCTCGGCCAGAATCACGCCCATCAGCGTCAGGCGATAGGCGCTGGGCTGCAGGTCGAGGTTGTCGCGGATGTGCACGGTGGGCATAAGGAAGCCCAGGTCCTGGGAGAGCTTTTTGCGCACCCCCTTGATCCGAGCCAGCAGTTGCCCACCCTGGTTGCGATCGACCAGCGGGATCAGGCGGTAGCCGACTTCCAGGCCGATCATGTCGATCGGCGTCACGTCATCCCAGCCAAGCTCTTTGGTTTCCATGGCCCGTTGCGGCGACGGCAGCAGGTCCTGCTGGCGCTGCGCCTCTTGCTGCGCGGCGACCTTGGCCTTCTGCTGCTTCTTCCAGACCAGGTAGGCACCACCGCCGGCCACCAGCCCAAGGCTGAGGAAAGCGAAGTGCGGCATGCCTGGCACCAGGCCCATGACGATCATCAAGCCTGCCGATACCGCCAGCGCTTTGGGCGAATCGAACATTTGCCGGTTGATCAGCTTGCCCATGTCCTCGGAGCCGGAAGCACGGGTCACCATGATCGCGGCAGCGGTGGACAGCAGCAATGATGGCAATTGCGCCACCAAACCGTCACCGATGGTCAGCAGCGCATAGACCTTGCCGGCCTCGCTGAAGGACATGTTGTACTGGAGCATGCCAATGAGCATGCCGCCGATGAGGTTGATGAACAGGATCAGCAGGCCGGCGATGGCGTCACCGCGCACGAATTTGCTGGCACCGTCCATCGAACCGTAGAACTCGGCCTCCTGGGCGACTTCGGCGCGTCGCGCCTTGGCCTGGGCCTGATCGATGAGGCCGGCATTGAGGTCGGCGTCGATTGCCATCTGCTTGCCGGGCATGGCGTCCAGCGTGAAACGCGCGCTCACTTCAGAGATGCGCCCGGCACCTTTGGTGACCACCACGAAGTTGATGATCATGAGGATGGCGAACACCACTGCACCGACGACGTAGTTGCCGCCGATCACCACGTCACCGAAAGCCTGGATCACTTGGCCCGCAGCGCCATGGCCCTCCTGGCCGTGGAGCATGACCACACGCGTGGAGGCGACGTTCAAGGCCAGCCGCAACAGCGTCGCCACCAGCAAAATGGTGGGGAACGCGGCAAAGTCGAGCGGCCGCAAGGCATACACGCAGACCAGCAGGACCACGATCGACAGGGCGATGTTGAAGGTGAAGAACACGTCGAGCAGGAACGGCGGTATCGGCAACATCATCATTGCCAACATCACCAGCAGCAACAGCGGCACACCCAGGTTGCCCCGGCCCAGGCCGGCCAGGTTGTGGCGTGCGTTGTTGATTAACTGACTGCGATCCACCGAGAGCCCTCTTCAAGCAAAACTTTGACGCCCCAGGGGCGCTTGGGCGTGGCTCTGCAAGAAGCTTTCCAACTTTGACCTAGCCCACGCGAAACGTGAACCAGCCGAGCCCAATTGCGTTGGCTGGCGGCTCATCAGTGGGCAATCAACAAGAGCAACAATACCTCCTACCCCACCCGCTTCAACGGCAATGACGCAATGCTTCACTCTTGAAAATCTACAGAGAGGCTGCCCAATGGAAAAACTCACACCGATATGTTCATGCAAAAAGCGTGGTTTCTATACCGACGCACGAGGCAAATGCCAGCTATAAAGCCTCGAACATCAGCCAATGACTCGATTGGTAGCCCTCGTGAGTCTGTGGTACCTTCGCCAGCGTTTTGACTGCATCGCTTGACCCGGAGCATATGGTGGCAAACTCTCTCGATAGCTTTATCGTTCCTGACAAACATCGCCATAAAACCGCGATGGATTATGTAGTCGAGTCGCTACGCCAAGGCATACTTTCTGGCGCAATAGCCGAAGGCACGGCTTTGCGGCAAGAAGAGCTAGCCTCAAAATTTGGCTTGAGCCGAATGCCGGTAAGGGACGCCATAAGGCAATTGGAGGCCGAAGGGCTTGTTACCTACGAAGTCCATAAAGGCGCATCTGTCGCGATCATGACGATTGAAGATATTGTCGAGATCTATGACATGCGGATCATGGCAGAATGCACAGCCCTGGACTTTGGTTTTGCCAACATTGTAGAGAATGATCTGGCGCAGATGTATGACCTCGTGTCTACAATGGAGCATGCAACAGACCCGCACCAGCTTAGCGAACTTAACGAAAAATTTCATCACCTTCTGTATTCAAAAGCAAATCGCCCCAGGTTACTTGCGTTGATTAAGTCCCTTCATGACTCGGTGGATCGCCATCTTCGTTTTTTGTTGACAAATCTCGATTACCACAAGAAATCGCAACAAGACCACAAACGCATTGTGAACGCGTGCGCTCAGGGTGATCGGGAAGCCGCCAAGCAATATTTGGCCGAGCACCTTGCCGAGGGCCGAGATTCGATCGTTACGTTTCTTGAGACACGGCGACGACAGGACGTGCCGTAATACGGTCCTTCGATGCCGACGAGAGCGCATATTCCACTAACGCTCCTACTAGCTTCACAGGGGGATAACCTGAGCACTCAAACATTTTCGGGTACATACTGGAACTTGTAAATCCAGGTAACGTGTTGACCTCATTGAGAATAATTGCACCACCCTCTGTCAAGAAAAAATCCACCCTGGCGTACCCCTTCAGATCAAGGCATCTGAATGCTTGAACGGATAATGCCTGAATGCGCTCGACAATGTCCGGCGGCAGTAGGCATGGCACACGAAGATCTGCTCCGCTGTTGCAATCATATTTCGCCTGATAATCGTAATATCCGTGCCCTTCTTTTTTGAGTATTTCACCCACTACCGAGGCCATCAAACCTCCCTCAAGTTCGAGCACTCCACACTCTATCTCTCTTCCACAGATTTCCGCCTCCACCAGCACCTTTGTGTCCTGACACGCTGCAATAGCAAATGCCTCAGCATATTCCAAGGCATTGGATACCTTAGATACACCAATCGATGACCCCGAATTGGCGGGCTTGACGAAGAGCGTGCTGCTACCCAAGCACTCAACCAGTTCTTCCCACGGGCGCATGAAATTCATGGCCCTCCAAGGCCCCACAACCAGCCCAGAAGACTGGACCATCGTCTTCGTAACGTCCTTATCCATGGACATTGCTGAACCCAGCACCCCGGAGCCCACACAAGGCAAACTGCACATCGCTGCCAAGCCTTGAATCGTTCCATCCTCCCCCCACCGACCATGCAGTGCCGGAAAGAGCAGATCGATCGCAATCTCCACCGTGTCACTCCCATGAGTTGTGTATGAGAGCGAAGGATGACCTGGACGTATCGAAATCAAAGGCGCCGACAGATCAACCTCGCCTGGAAACTGGCCAGGCTCCCCCTGATATCTCCAGTTGCCCTCACGATCTATCCCAACACAGTGCACACGCTGACCGAGGGCCATCAGCGCCGCGTGAATCGTAGAAGCGGAGCGGAGCGCCACTGAGTGCTCTGAGCTCCTCCCCCCAAAAACCAGTGCAATCACATTTTGTTTCATTTCGAGAGACCTCAGCCTGGAAATTTTGGCTACTGTATCCAATATCCAACAACAATAACAACGGCATTTGCCGATCTCCAGGAAAGGAAGACCATGGCTTTACAGATCACCAAAGGGGGGAGCCGGGGCGAGCGTTCTTGCGTGCCCCTAGACGCCGCGCCGGATCTCCGGATCCGAGCGATCGCGATCTCAGCACCGGAGTGCATCAGCGGCTGCAAATCAGGCAGGGCCTTGAACAGCACTGACCCTGTCAGCCTATTCAACGCATGCCGCTGCGCGGCAAGCCTTGCGCAAGAAAGTAAAGGCGCTTGGGCAAACAGCAATTGGGGGCGACCTGACAAAAAGTTGAGAGAACACTTTTTGCTCATGTACTCACTGGACGACTTGCATCGTCTCGAAAACTTAATCCACGTATCTCTTCCCAATATTCTGTTCATTGGCGCCATGACGCTCTGCATGCCTGGCGCAGTTGAATGTGCAAAACTCGCAAGAAAAATGCTCGGCAGCAGAGTACTGATCATACTGGGTGGGCGTCATATAAATGAAACGATCTACCTTTCTGACGAAAGAAGAAGGTCACCTTCCCTTGTCAAACACCATCGAGCCTCGCCCGGACGCCTTATTAGAGAGCTTGAGATCCCCCCACTTTTCGACGTCATAATTTCCGGCGAAGCGGAAAAATTGATTGCAGAGATCGGAGAGCTTTTTAGTCGCTCCAATCAAAACCCTACAATGTTCATTGCAGAAAATTTAAATACGAAAACTGAAGGGCGGTGGATCGCTGACTTCCCGCATATCGATAAAACACTTGTAAGTGATGGCAACCCTCTGAAGCACGACGACCTGCCCTCGGTAGTCGGTACGTTTGGGGTGACCGCTTCATTTGATGTTTTCCAGGGGCGCATGACATCACATGTTTTCAGCGATACTGGTCCCGGGTGCATCTATGACTGCAATTTTTGCAGTGAACGCCGGAGCATTGCTGGAAACATCCAAGAAATTCAAGGCGCCCCGCGACGACTGTACAACCAACTCAAAGAGACAATTATCGCGGTAAAACAAGATCATCCCAACAAGGGAGCAAGCGCATTCGTCGAAGATTCTATACTCCTTAGTGGTAGCCCAGTCGCAATCGCCCAGCTATGTCAATTGCTTGAGAAGGACCCATTAGAAATCGTTTTTGGAGGCCAATTCACCATTGATCAGATTCTTTGGAAAAAAGACATAATTAAACGACTAGCCAAATGTGGCCTGAGGTATATCTTCATCGGGCTCGAAACGCTTGAACCACAAGAAATTGGAGGTATGAGCAAAGACGTTGACGGCAAAAAACGAACGTGGAGAGACCGATTCTTAGAAGCTCTGGACTTTATGGCAGCAAACCATATCGCTTGTGGGTGCGCACTACTTTTTGGCTTGGGTGAAGCACATAATAGCCGCCGAAATTTACTGAATGGTCTCATAGCGCTTAAGCGGGAGACAGGACAACCTGTTGCCCTAAGCGCAAACTGGGCAGTCCAGCACCCCCTGCGGAGTTGCCGCGAAAGCGAGAATGAAAATTACCTACGCTGGGGCACTCCCGAAGGGGAACTGCTGGAATGTTTCCACAGATTCGGCGAAGCCTCCCTCGAGTACCCTTTACCCAATGTCTCTCCACCTCAGACTAGCGAAGTAAAGGAAATAATCCATCTCCTCAATGAGTTCGAGGCAACCGATGCCTGAGATGATGCTTAGCAAACTGGCACAGGCTGGTCTCTTCCCTGTAGGAAAAATTCTATCCACGCAAACGCCAGCCATGGAATGCACCAGCTATTTAGTTGACACTTTTGATCAGCTGCCGCCCATCAATAAGGAAAGCCTGGCGGATACAGACCACGATCTTTTCAACGGCCTGTACTATGGCGGCGTCGACACTCCAACCACTCGCCAACTCTCTCAGCGGGTAGCCGACCTTGAAAAAGGCAACTTCACAGTTTTAACACCTTCCGGGCAATCCGCATTCAACCTGCTCCTGTCAACATTTTTAAAACCGGGTGATCACGTACTTGCTGGAGACACCACCGTTTACTCCACACAATGGCTGCTGAGTTACTTTAAAACGATAGGCGTAACAATTGAGTACTTCACACCCAACGAAGCCGCAACCCTAAAAAGCAAATTAACCTCTAAGACAAAGTTAATCATCTTTGAAAACCCTGGTGCATTCACCTATGAGTTGATAGATATCCGCGCAATTGTCAAATCACGACACGACCATCCAGCGTTAATTGTCGCCGACAACACGTGGGCGGGATCAGTATTTCACCACCCTCTGTCACTCGGCGCGGATATTAGCTTGATATCACTGAGCAAATACCACGGGGCGGTAGAGGGCATCTCTCTCGGAGCACTAACAACCAAGCGAAAAGATTTGCATTTGAATTTGAAAATCACCTCCGCACTAATAGGTAATCATGTTAGCTCACAAGCCTGCTCAGCAGCTATTCGATCAATTAGCACACTGGGCGCTCGCCTATCGTTCCAAATGAGCACAACTCGCAAGGTGCTTCGAAGCCTTCAGCCAATGCCCCTTTTAAAACAAGTGATCCATCCCATTCTTCAGAACACTGAGCTTCACCTACAAAACTCCATGATCTCTGGATTCAACAGCCTACTCACCGCTGAGTTTTCATGCTCTCGTGACGAACTTATATGTCGCCTGAACCGACTAAATATAATAAAGATTGGCTACGGATGGGGCGGCGCAATAAGCCTCATTAATCTCGTTGACACGCACGACATGCCATCAGCAAAACGACTAGGCATTAACAGTGAATGCGCGAGGATATACCTTGGCCTTGAAGATCCGGATGAGTTAATTCGCGACCTGTCTAACGCATTCACCCACTAGCCATCTCAACCGCGGCATCGCCTGCAAGGATAAAGTCATGCACAAAATAACAACACATGAAAACTTTGCATTCAGCGAACACGAGCTTAAAAAAAACATTTGCAGCTTCATGAACGCCTCCCCCTCAAATTCGGTTCATATTATGGCCGGTCACTTCATGCTATTTTATGATAAGCAGAGCGATAGGCTAGCGCCCGGCATCTTCGAGGACATACAAGATCCCACATTGAAATCACAAGTAAAGCAGCGGGTGGGCATATTCCCCACCTATTCTTGGAAATTAGCAATAGAGTTCGCAGAACACCACATAATCAACAACAACAAAAACGCAAAACTGCTCCTTTTAATTAACGATTGGCAATACGTCCCAAGCAACGATTCGGCTTGCGACTACAGGACCGAGTTTTACGATGGCTTCAAGGAACTCCCTAGAAGCTACCTTGCGCATCTTAACTTATCCTCAACCCTAACCATCCAAAATATTACATGCAGCCGCAGGCATGCACTTTGCTTCCCTGAGACCTGGTTGAAAAACCGTTTTCAAAATGAGGCTTCACGGCTGGTAAAGCAAGGGAAACTCGCGAAACGATATATTCCAGAGCAACCAGACATGTCCGAAATCTCATTCACTGACCCTTCTGGCACCTCTTTACCGCTGGTCAGTTGCGGAATGACTGGTTGCGCAGGCGAAATAACTGAGATGATTTCCGAAGCCTACAGAGCAGGCGCTCGAAGTTTGATTCTTCTCGCCCCCAATGAATGCCACGCCCCCATAAGGAAAGGCGTCGAAATAGCCCTTTCACTTTACGACTTCGAACCGCTAAGCGTATTGGTAGCAGATCTGGGAGGTAGTGGAGAACTTACGGTTGATGACATATATAGCAAAGGCATCCACATCGTCACTTATAGAACTTGAGAGGCCAGTCATGCTACCTGACTCATTAATCTATTTAGATGCAGCAGCCACTACTCCGTGCGCTGATGTTGTAATAGATGAAATGCTCAAATTCAGTAAATCTAATTACGGAAATCCTTCTTCGACCCACATCTTAGGCCGCCTTGCACAGAGTGCCATCCTTGAAAGCGCTTCGCATATTTCTGAGCTAATAGGTTCCACACCAGCTGAAATAATTTTTACATCAGGCGCGACAGAAAGCAACAACATCGTGATTCTTGGGAGCGCCCCACCCGACTCAAATAGCAATATAATCATCTGCCCCATTGACCACAAATCTAGCCTTTTAGCCGCCGAAGAATTAGAAAAACGCAATGTAGAAGTTCGACGAATGAAAGTCGATTCAAACGGCCGTGTCGATCTACCTCATCTACGCAAGCTGTTGGACGCGAACACATCACTGCTTTCCATCTCCTACGTAAACTCTGAAATAGGCACCTTTCAAAACCTTGTAGAAATAAAAAAAGCATTAGAAAAATCAAATGCTCTGTTTCATATCGATGCCGCCCAAGCCCTCGGTAAGCTTCCTATAAACGTAAAACAACTCGGTGTGGATTGCGCTTCGATTTCAGCCCATAAAATTGAGGGCCCCAAGGGCATAGGCGCGCTCTATGTTTCTTCATCTTGTATGTCTCGATTGCGCCCCCTCACATTTGGCGGCGGTCAATCTTCACTCCGCAGCGGAACACTTCCCACTCAACTCATCGCCGGATTCGGTGCGGCTGCACGCCGATTAAATAACAGGGATTACCCTGCATCATGGACTGCAGCGAAACAACTTAAAAACGCAATCCTTGAAACATTAAACAAGCATGAGATCACGTACGAAATCAACTCTCCAGACACCGTATCGACCCCCCACATCCTGAATATTTCCATTACCGGAATCCGCTCAGAAACCTTGATCAGCTGTTTGAGAAACGTTTGCATCTCTTCCGGCTCCGCCTGCAACTCTCACAATCTTGCCCCCTCTTACGTCATCACTGGCATTGGGCACGACGCAATAAGGGCCAACAGCGCGATCCGCTTTTCCTTCACCAGTGACATGGACATCAAAACCGTTCGAGATGGCGCAGAGTCGCTTTCACAAACAGTGCTGCAGCTTACCCAACTAGACAATAGGAAAAAATGAAATGGATGAGCATATCGCAATTATAACGGGCGGAGACTCCTCAGAGCGGGAAGTCTCCCTTCAAACTTCCCAAGCCGTCTCGCAGTCGTTAGAAATTTCTCACATCCGTCATGAGATCTTCACCATATCGGACTATAGAGAATTGCTTCGTCTGGACCTTGGCAAATTTACTAGAGTCTTCTTGGCGCTTCATGGCGGCTTCGGCGAAAATGGAATGGCACAAGCATATTTAGAAGGGCAAGGCATCCCATATAATGGGCCCTCCCCACAAACCAGCGCAATCTGTATGGACAAGCTTCTAACGAAACATATTGCAAAGGGGCTAGGAATCAATGTCGCAAACTATCTCTATTCCAGAAGGGGGGACGACCTCTGCATTGAGAAAATCAAGGCACAACTAGGGACACCCTGCATTGTCAAACCGAACCGTGAGGGATGTAGCTTCGGCGTATCGCTGGTCCGCGACATTGAAACAGACCTCCAGGATGCGATCACTACAGCAGCACAATTCCATAGCGGAGTTCTAGTAGAAGAATTCATAAGTGGGCCGGAGCTATCTGTGTGCTATTTCAAAAAAACCACGCTACCTATATATTCACTTGCTTTCGAAAGTGACTTCTTTTCTTATGAAGCAAAATTCATATCCAGCAAGACAACTGCCACCCTCACCACGCTGGACAGGGCTACCCACCAACAACTCAACAACTGCTGCTCTGCTATCGCCGACGCACTTGAGCTTGATTACTTTCGGGCGGACTTCATCATCCATAATACCGAGCCATACCTTATTGAACTTAACACGCTCCCCGGACTGACAAGCCACAGCCTTTTTCCCAAGGCATGCCAGCAGCATGGCATCGGATTTGATAAGTTAGTACTTCTCCTAAACAACCTGGAACCGAGCCAATACTGCTGACGTGAGACTAAGAAACCGTCGCCCGGTCAGGGCCCGGGATGTTGTAGGTGATCGTTTCCGGTGGGCATCTATCAATCACGCGGTTAAGATTAAGCGCCGCGCAGGCGGCGTTTGATCTCGACACGTTCAAACACACAATGGCGCACCGTCTCCGCCATCAGCTATCACGCCGCAAATCCGGCGGTATCGGCAAATCTTCCTTCAATGGCTCCGGCCGTTTGCCCTTGCCGGACCGGTACTGGCGGATCTGGAACACATACGCCAGCACCTGCGCCACCGCCAGGTACAACCCTGCGGGAATCTCCTGTTCGATTTCGGTGGAGTAGTAGATCGCACGCGCCAGCGCAGGCGACTCGAGAATCTGCACCTTGTGCTCGACCCCGATCTCGCGGATTTTCAGGGCAATGAAATCCGTACCTTTGGCCAGCAGCAACGGCGCCACCCCACCCTTCTCCGGGTCATACTGCAGCGCCACGGCATAATGGGTCGGGTTGGTGATGATCACATCCGCATCGGGCACGGCAGCCATCATCCGCCGCTGCGATACCTCGCGCTGCAACTGGCGAATCCGCTGTTTGACCTCAGGCTTGCCTTCGCTGTCCTTGTACTCGTCCTTGACCTCCTGCTTGGTCATCTTCAGCTTCTTGTGCGTCTGCCAAAGCTGGAACGGCACGTCTGCCGCAGCCACCAGCAACAACCCGGCCGACATCCACAATGCACTCCACCCCACCACCTGAACGCTATGAATGATCGCCTGGTCCAGCGGCTCGTTGGCGATCGCCAGCAACGCCTGGCGGTCGTTGGCCAGCACCACCAACGCCACCACAAGGATGACGACGAACTTGGCAACGGCCTTGAGCAGCTCGGTCAGGGCATTCATCGAGAACATGCGCTTGATCCCCGACAGCGGGTTCATGCGGCTGAATTTTGGCTGCAGCAGGCTGCCGGAGAACAGGAAACCGCCCAGCGCGATGGGCGCAATGAAGGCCACCACGAACAGCAGGATCAGCACCGGTTGCACTGCCCAGATCGCCATCTTGCCCGAGGCCAGCAAGAAGGCGCCCATGGCACCCTCGTCGACGATCACTTCACGGGTCAGGCTGAAGTTGAGGCGCATCATCTCCAGCAGCGTCTCGGCCAGGTGCCCGCCGAACGCCAGCAGACCACCCGCGCCCCCCAGGGTCACCGCCACGGTGTTCAACTCCTTGGAACGGGCGATCTCACCTTTTTCGCGCGCATCGCGCTTGCGTTTGTCGGTGGGGTCTTCCGTCTTGTCCTGACCACTCTCGCTCTCAGCCATGCTCAGCGCGCCCTCGCCAGTTCACGCAGCCATTGCAGCGCTTCGCTGGCCAATGCCTGGTAGTGCGGAAGAATATCGGCAAGGCCCACCCAGAAGATGCCGATACCCAGCACCAGGGTCAGCGGGAACCCGATAGAGAAGATGTTCAACTGCGGCGCAGCGCGGGTCATCACGCCAAAGGCGATGTTCACCACCAGGAGCGCGGCGATTGCCGGCAGGATCAGCAGCAGACCGGCACCAAATACCCAGCTCAGGCGGCCAGCGATTTCCCAGAAGTGGTTGACCACAAGCGCGTGACCGACCGGCAAGGTGGTAAAGCTTTCGGTCAGCACTTCGAATACCACCAGGTGGCCGTTCATCACCAGGAACAGCACGCTCACCAGCATGGTCATGAACTGGCTGACCACCGCCACGTTGACGCCGTTGGCCGGGTCGACCATCGATGCGAACGCCATACCCATCTGTATCGCGATGATCTGCCCGGCGATGACGAACGCCTGGAACAGCAACTGCAACGAAAAACCGAACAATGCCCCGACGATGATCTGCTCACCGCACAACAACATGCCACGCAAGCTCAGCGGGTCGAATTCCGGCAACGGCGGTAACGCCGGCACGATCACCACGGTAATGGCCACGGCTGCGTACAGGCGTATGCGCGCCGGCAGCATGCGGGTACCGAAGATGGGCATGGTCATCAGCACTGCGGTCACCCGGAACAGCGGCAGGATGAAGGTGGCGACCCAGGTGCCGATCTGTGCGTCGGTCAGCTCCAGCATGGCCGCCTCAACCAATCAGCTGCGGGATGCTGGTGTACAGGCCCGTGATGTACTCCATGAACTTCTGGGTCAGCCAAGGGCCGGCGACGATCAGTGTCACCAGCATCACCAGCAGGCGCGGCAGGAAGCTCAGGGTCTGTTCGTTGATCTGCGTGGCAGCCTGGAACATCGCAACCACCAGGCCGACCAGCAGGCTCGGCACCACCAGAATGGCCACCATCAGCGTGGTAAGCCACAGGGCGTCGCGAAACAGGTCGACGGCAACTTCAGGGGTCATGCAAGGCTCTCCTTGACGGCGTCAGACGCCGCCGAAACTGCCGGCCAGGGTGCCCATGATCAGCGCCCAGCCATCGACCAGAACGAACAGCATGATCTTGAACGGCAACGAGATGATCAACGGCGACAGCATCATCATACCCATGGCCATCAGCACACTGGCGACCACCATGTCGATGATCAGGAACGGGATGAAAATCATGAAACCGATCTGGAACGCGGTCTTGAGCTCCGAGGTGACGAACGCCGGCACCAGGATGGTCAGCGGGACCTGATCAGGCCCGGCAATGTCGGTGCGCTTGGACAGGCGCATGAACAGGTCCAGGTCGCTCTGCCGGGTCTGCGCCAGCATGAAGTCCTTGAGCGGCCCCTGGGCCTTGTCGATCGCCTGCTGGGCGGTCATCTGCTCGTTGAGGTACGGCTGCAGTGCATCCTGGTTCACCCGGTCGAACACCGGGGCCATGATGAACATCGTCAGGAACAGCGCCATGCCGGTCAGCACCTGGTTCGACGGTGTCTGCTGCAAGCCCAGGGCCTGGCGCAGAATCGAGAACACGATGATGATTCGGGTGAAGCTGGTCATCAGGATGACGAACGCGGGTATGAAACTCAGCGCCGTCATGATCAGCAGGATCTGCAGGCTGACCGAGTATTCCTGCTGCCCGTCCGGGCCGTTGGACAGGGTGATGGCCGGGATCGACAGCGGGTCGGCGGCCAGGGCCAGAGGCGCTGCCAACAGCAGCACCAGCATCAACAACAGGCCCGACAGGGTACGTAGCGCGCCGCTCATCACTTCTTGTCCTTATGATCCTTGCCCATCAGCTCCATGAGGCGCTGGGCAAACTCCGGCGTCGCCTGGCGGGCGCTGGCCGGCACCTGCACGGGCTCGGCCAGCACATGCAGAGCTTCGATGCTGCCTGGGGTGTGGCCGATGAGCAGCTGCTCCTTGCCCACCTGCACCAGCAGCAGCCGGTCACGCGGGCCAATGGCGCGGCTGCCGATCACTTCGATCACCTGGCCGCCCTTGGGTGCTGCGCCCTGCATGCGGCGCAGCAGCCAGGCCAGAAAGAAGATCAGGCCCACCACCAGCAGCAGGCCCAGCACCATTTGCGCCAGCTGCCCACCCAGGCTGCCGGGCGCTGCGGCTGGCGGGGTGGCCACCACGGCCGGTGCGGCAGCGGCGATCACCACTTCGCTGGCGAGCAGCGCGGCAAGGGCCGTGACAGCCCGTATCGTGCCCTTCACTCAGCGCAGCTTCTTGATGCGTTCGCTGGGGCTGATCACGTCAGTCAGGCGGATGCCGAACTTCTCGTTGACCACAACCACCTCGCCGTGGGCGATCAGGGTGCCGTTGACCAGCACATCCAGCGGCTCGCCGGCCAGGCGGTCGAGCTCGATCACCGAGCCTTGGTTGAGCTGCAGCAGGTTGCGGATGTTGATCTCGGTGCTGCCCACTTCCATGGAGATGTTCACCGGGATGTCCAGGATCACGTCCAGGTTCGGCCCTTCCAGGCTGACGTTTTCCTTGGGCCGGGGGGAGCTGGCGAACTCCTCCATCGGCAACCGGCCGGCACCGGCGCTACCGCCGTCGCCGCCGAGCAGCGCGTCGATGTCAGCCTGGCCGGCATCACCGGTTTCTTCCAGCGCCGCAGCCCATTCATCGGCCAGGGCCTGTTCTTCCGGGGAGGTAATCTCGTTTTCGTTAGCCATGATGTCCTCGACAGGCATTCAATTCGTAGTGAGCGACCGGCACGCCGTCAGCGGCGTTCGATCGGGTCGATGATCTGCAGCGCCAGGTTGCCCTTGTGCGAGCCCAGGCGCGCCTTGAACGACGGCACGCCATTGGCACGCAGCACAAGGTGCTCGGGCAGCTCCACCGGGATCACGTCACCCGGTTGCATGTGCAGCACATCGCGCAATTTGAGTTGACGGCGGGCAACCGTGGCACTGAGCGGTACCGAAACGTCCAGCACGTCTTCGCGCAGGGCCTTGACCCAGCGCTCGTCCTGGTCGTCCAGATCGGACTGGAAACCGGCATCGAGCATCTCGCGCACCGGCTCGATCATCGAGTAGGGCATGGTCACGTGCAGGTCGCCGCCGCCACCGTCCAGTTCGATATGGAAGGTCGACACCACCACGGCTTCGCTCGGCCCGACGATGTTGGCCATGGCCGGGTTGACTTCGGAGTTCATGTACTCGAAGTTGACCGGCATGATCGCCTGCCAGGCTTCCTTGAGGTCGATGAAGCACTGGTCCAGCACCATGCGCACCACGCGCAGTTCAGTGGGGGTGAACTCGCGGCCTTCGATCTTGGCGTGACGACCGTCACCCCCGAAGAAGTTGTCCACCAGCTTGAACACCAGCTTGGCGTCCAGAATGAACAGCGAAGTGCCGCGCAGCGGCTTGATCTTGACCAGGTTGAGGCTGGTCGGCACGTACAGCGAATGCACGTACTCGCCGAACTTCATCACCTGCACACCCCCCACCGCAACGTCGGCGGAGCGACGCAGGAGGTTGAACATGCTGATACGGGTGTACCGGGCGAAACGTTCGTTGATCATCTCGAGGGTCGGCATGCGACCGCGCACGATCCGATCCTGGCTGGTCAGGTCGTAGCTTTTGATGCTGCCAGGCTCGGCAGCGCTCTCGGTCTGTACCAGCCCATCATCGACGCCGTGCAGCAGGGCGTCGATCTCATCCTGGGACAGCAGGTCCTGTACGGCCATTGCGGACTCCTACTGCAATACGAAATTGGTGAACAGCAGCTGGTCTATCACCGGCTTGCCGACTTCCTTCTGCGCCACTTCCTGAACCACTGCGGTGGCTTTCTGGCGCAGCATCTCCTGGCCCACGGAGCTGGCGGCCAAGGTGTCGAAGCCCTGCCCGGAAAACATCATCACCAGGTTGTTGCGGATCACCGGCATGTGCACCTTCAGGGCATCCAGGTCAGCCTGGTTGCGCCCTTGCAGGGTGATGCTCACCTGCATGTAGCGCTGGCGGCCGTTCTGGTTGAAGTTGACCACGAAGGCCGGCGCCAGGGGCTCGTAGATTGCCGCCAGCTTGACGTTGGCCGCTGCCGGATCGGCCGCTGGAGCCGACTCGCTCTTGTGCATGAAGAACCAGGTCGCGCCCACCGACAGGCCGACCGCCAGCAGAAGGGCCAGCACCAACAGCAGGATCAGCTTGAGTTTGCCTTTAGTGGCGGGGTCTTTCACTGCGTCGCTCTTCGCCATGCCAATAATCCGTCGTCCATCGGGGTTTCAAATGAGGATGACGTGGCTTGAGCAAGTGTTATGCCAGATTGGGTTTTTTTGCCGGGACCGGCCCTATCGCCTGCGACCGGCCATGGCGGAGAACAGCAACTCACGCATAGAAGTCGACGGCACTGTCACCGACCACGACCTGATGCTCGACCGGCCGGGAGGCGTCGGCGAGCTCACCCTGCTCGCTACCACCGCCATTCTGAGCCCGCCGTGCAGCAACGCCGGACAACTGTGAACCGTCCTGCTGCGCTTGCTGTTGCTGCCCGCGCGACTGGTCAGCCACGTTGACGTCCGGCTGCGCCAGCCCCTGCTGGGCAAACAGCTCGCGCAAGCGATGCACCTGGCTGTCCAGCGCATCACGCACGCCTGCATGGCCGCTGATGAAGGTCACCTGGGTCGCCTGGTCGGCAGCCACGTTGACGCGGATATCCAGCCGGCCAAGCTCGGCCGGCTCCAACTGGATGTCCGCCGACTTCAGGTTCTGGCTGGACAGGTACATGACGCGGTTGACCAGCCCTTCAGCCCAGGCGTTCTGGTTCATCGACAATGGCTGGTGCAGCGGGTTGCCGGTCACCGGCACGGCATTGGCGGTCTTGGCCGTGGCAGCCTGGGTCAGGCTCGCCAAGCGGTTGGCGAAATCGTCGATCCGGGTGTCGCTGGAAGCGCTCTTGGTATCCTTGAGGCCATCGTCGAGCAACGCACCAAAGGCCTTGTCACCGGTTTCCGCTTGCCCTGCCTCGGCCTCGACCTTGTCGATCAAGTTCGCCAAGGGATTGACGGCAGGCTGACCATCCTCGGCACTGGCCTGGGAGGGGTCGGTGGCGTGGGCCGAGGTCGTGCCCTTGGCGTGAGCGCTTTGCTCCAGCGCCAGGCGCAGGGTCGGCAAGTTGGCCAACGGGTCGGCATCAGGGTCGAAGGCCTGCGCTGCCGGATCCTCGGGCAGCGCTTCGGTTATCGCAGCTTGCGGTAGCTGGCCCGCCGCCTGAAGCACCGGCGCCACCGCTTCAGCCTGGGCTTGCAGCAACTGTGCCCCCGGCTGCGCATCGGTCACCTGGCCCGCCACCAGGCTGGCATCCAGCGAGGTCGAATCACTGCCAGGTGCGCTATCGGTACTGGCTTGCGCCTGATCGTCCGCTGGCAATTTATTGCCGTCATCGGCAGCCGCCGGTTTGTCGGCAGGCTCTTTCTTGCCGCCTTGGCCGACCTCATTCTTGTCCTTGGGCTTGGCCTGGGCGACCTTGTCATCACGGACCTGCGCTTTGTCATTGCCCTGCCTGGCCATGACCTGATCGAAGCCGCCGCCCTGCCCGCCCGCCGCCTGCAGCGGCTTGTCCACCTGCGAGGAACCCGCACGCGACGGCTTGCTCAGCGTACTGGTTTGCAACAAAGGATTAGGTGCGACAGGCATTGAGGGGTCTCCGCGCCAGAAACAAAGGTATCGTTGAGGCACATACAGGCAAAAGTCGAGCCAACTGCCCGATCAGCCTGCGGAAACACGCTTGCGTTCGCCCTGATAGAAACGCTGCACCTCCAGATACTCCTGGTCGATGCGGTTGATCAGTTCTTCTATGCCATTGAACGAGCGCTGCTTGACCCGCTCCTCCAGCTGATGGCAAAGCTGCGCCAGCCCGACCGCGCCCATGTTGCTGCTGCTGCCCTTGAAACTGTGCGCGGCCACGCCAAGCTCATCGGCGTTCCTGGCGCCGTGAAGTGCGTCCAGACGCCGCCCGGAATCTTCCAGAAAGGTTTCAACCAGCTGCAGGTAGCCATCTTCCATGACCTCCTGCAGCTCACTGAGCACCCTGTGGTCAATATGTATGTCAGTCACTTGCTCACTCCCTGATCAAGCAGAATTATGCCTCAAGCGCCAAACAGCTCACCAATCGAACTGCACCCATGCGCAACGGCCACCTTCACGCCACCCGGCACGGCTGCCAAGGCGCCGCACCAGGTGCAACCCACGACCACTCAACCCATGCTCACGGGCAGGACGCGCCAGCACCCGCTGCACATCGAACCCCGCACCACTGTCACGGACTTCGATCATCAGACGACCACCTTCGGCCATCGGTTCCACTTTCAGATCGATGCGCACGCTGCCCTCGGTCAACGCAGCGAGCCTGCGGGCGCGTTCCTGATAGTAGTCGGCAAACCCATGCACATCCCGCTTGAGCCGCGAATCCAGGCACAGCACACCGTGCTCCAGCGCATTGGAATACAACTCGCTGAGCACGCTGTGCAGGGCGCCGGTGCGGGGCCGCAAACCGTGGATTTCCTGCAGCAACTGCACCAGGTACGGCACCGGGTTGAACCGTTTGAGGCTCTCACCGCGCAACTCGAAGCCTAGCGACCAGTCCAACGGGCTGGAGCGCCCACTATCAGAATAGATGGTTGGCGCCGGCACCCGCTCCTGGGCGGTGAACATTCGGATATCGCACAGGCTGATGTCATCCCTGGGGCGCCCGCCGAAGCGCTCCAGCGCCTCCATGACCTCGTCGAAAAGCCGCGCCGGATCACGGTTGGCCGCCAGCACCGCGCGCAGGCGCTCGACACCGAACAACGTCTGCGCTTCGTCGGCTGTATCCACAACGCCGTCGGAGAGCAGCAACACCCGCTCCCCCGGCGCCAGCGGCAACACCTCGGTACTGTCATCGAAGCGTTCAGGCGCCAGGATGCCCAGCGGAAGGTGGCGCGAACCCAGCATGGAAAGCACCTCACCGCCAGGCGACAGGCGGTAGCCATCCGGCATGCCCCCGTTCCACACCTCCACCGAACCGCGCTGCACGCTCAGGCTGAGCAGCTGTGCGCAACAGAACATGTCCACCGGCAAGATGCGTTTGAGCTTGGCGTTCATCTCACGCAGCATGTGCGCCAGGCCGTAGCCTTTGGCCGTCATGCCATAGAACACTTCCGCCAAGGGCATGGCACCGATTGCGGCAGACAGCCCATGCCCGGTGAAGTCACCCAGCAGCACATGCATGTCGCCGGATGGGGTGAACGCCGCCAGCAGCAAGTCGCCATTGAACAGTGCGTAAGGCGACTGCAGGAAACGAATGTTCGGCGCCGTGATGCAGCCAGAATGGGCAACCTTGTCGAACACCGCCTTGGCCACCCGCTGCTCGTTGAGCAGGTGATGGTGATGCCGGGTAATCAGGTCCCGCTGCTCGAGCACCGTGGCCTGCAGCCTGCGCAGGCGGTCCATGGCGCGGATCTTGGCGCCAAGGATCACCGCGCTGTAGGGCTTGGCCATGAAGTCGTCACCGCCCGCCTCCAGGCAACGCACCAGGGCCTCTTCCTCATTGAGCGAAGTCAGAAAGATGATCGGCACCAAGGCCTCGCCGGCCAGCACCTTGATCTGCCGCGCAGCTTCGAAACCGTCCATGACCGGCATCAGGGCATCGAGCAAAACCAGTTGCGGACGCTTTTCGGCGAACAGCTCAACGGCTTGCTGGCCGTTTTCCGCGGTGTAGACGAGATGCCCCTGGCGCCGCACGATCTGAGCCAGCAACAGCCTGTCCGTGGCCCCGTCTTCGGCCACCAGCACGGTCAATGGCTGTTCGGCCGGCGCCATGACGCTCAACTGATAGCGAACAGTTTGTCGAAGTTGGATATGGCAAGGATCTTGCGCACGTCTGAACTGGCATGCACCACGCGCACGTCCGATTCATCGCCCCCGGCGTGGTCACGCAGCAGCAGCAACATGCCGAGGGCCGAGCTGTCCAGGTAGGTTGTGTCTTTGAGGTCGACCACAACCGAGTCCGGGCGCTTGGGTTGACGCTCGTAAGCATCGCGAAACTCCTGATGCTTACCGAAATCGAAACGACCCTTGATCTTGATCGTCAGCTTTTTCTCGTCCTGCGAAAAATCGGTCTCGACTGCCATGCTAGCGATTCCTTCGATGATGGCGAATGCAACAGTTCAAGGTTTAGCAGGCAGGGGGCAGAGCTGCAAGCTGCAAGCTGCAAGCTAGATGTGACCTTGCCTTGGCAATCGCTGGGACAATTCATCCAGCAAGCGCTGCTCGCGCTTGTCCTCGGCGCGGCGCGCCTCTTCCTGGTAACGCTGCACCAGTTTGCGCAGGCCCTCCACCCGGGCATAGGCTTGCTGCCAGGTGCCCCTGGCGTTCTTCAGGTTGTTCTGGTGCCAAGTCAGGCTCTGGCGCTGCTGGGTCATGGCCGTTTCGAGCTGGCCTAGAAAGCGCTGGTAGTTGACCAGCCAGCTGCCATTGACGCCTTGGCCACCGCGGTCGATCCATTGCGCCTGATAGCCCTCACGGAACGACTCAAGTTCGGCCAGCTTGGCCTGGGCCTGAGCCACCAACTGCTGAAAATGCCCCAGCCGCTGGGCTGCCTTGCGCTCGGCTTCCTCGGCCATCTGCACCACTGGCAGCAGACGCGCGGCACGACCAGGCGTACTCATGGCCTATCAACCGTTCGCCGGAGGCGTGAAGATAGCCCCCAACTGCTGTCGGCTCTGCTCCATGCCGACATTTTCATCCAGCCCTTGGCGCAGCAAGTCCACCAGTTTAGGCTGCAGCGCAATGGCCAGGTCGGTTTCCGGGTCGCCGCCTGCCACATAGGCGCCGACACTGATCAGGTCGCGGCTTTGCGACAGGCGCGACCACAGTTGCTTGAATTTCTGCGCCTGGCGCAGGTGATCGGCATCGACCACCTGCGGCATCACCCGGCTGATCGAGGCTTCGATATCGATCGCGGGGTAATGGCCTTCCTCGGCCAGCCGGCGGGACAAGACGAAGTGGCCATCGAGCACGCCACGCGCCGAGTCGGCGATCGGATCCTGCTGGTCGTCGCCTTCGGACAGTACGGTATAGAAGGCCGTGATCGAACCACCGCCGGGCTCACCATTACCGGCGCGCTCCACCAGCTTGGGCAGTTTGGCGAACACCGATGGCGGGTAACCACGGGTCGCCGGCGGCTCGCCGATGGCCAAGGCAATTTCACGCTGGGCTTGGGCGAAACGGGTCAGCGAATCCATCAGCAACAGGACGTTCTTGCCTTTGTCGCGAAAGTACTCGGCGATGCGTGTGCAATACATGGCCGCACGCAACCGCATCAACGGCGCGTCGTCGGCCGGGGATGCGACCACCACCGAGCGCTTGAGCCCCTCTTCACCCAGAATATGCTCGATGAACTCCTTCACCTCGCGGCCCCGTTCGCCAATTAGGCCGACCACGATGATTTCGGCTTCGGTGAAGCGAGTCATCATGCCGAGCAACACCGATTTACCGACACCGGTACCGGCGAACAGGCCCAGGCGCTGGCCCCGGCCGACGGTCAGCAGGCTGTTGATGCTGCGAATGCCCACATCCAGTGGCTGGCTGATCGGGTCGCGGTTGAGCGGGTTGATGATCGGGCCGTCCATCGGCACCCAATCCTCAGCCTTCATCCCGCCCTTGCCGTCCAGGGCTCGGCCGGCGCCATCGAGCACCCGGCCAAGCATACTCATGCCCATGGGCAAACGGCCGCTGTCGTCCAGCGGCACCACGCGCGCCCCGGGGGCGATACCGGCGATGCTGCCGACCGGCATGAGGAAGACCTTGCTGCCAGCAAACCCCATGACTTCGGCTTCGACCTGCACCGGGTGGTACGAGTCGTCATTGATCACCAGGCAGCGTGCGCCCACTGCGGCGCGCAGGCCTTCAGCCTCCAGGGTGAGGCCGACCATGCGCAGCAGACGGCCTTCGACCACCGGCTGCACGGGCAGCTTGATCGCCTCGGCGTAGCCACCCAGGCGTTTGCCGAAGCTGGTGCGGTCAAGGCGCATCGTCGGCGCCCAACTCGATCGATACATCCGGCGCCGCCGGGTGCAGGGCCTGGTCGTGCAACTGATCGAATAGCTGGGCCACGGCCTTTTCGATGCGGGTTTCCATGGTTGCGTCGATGCGGCTGTGCGCGGTCTCGATGCGGCACCCCCCGGGTAACAGGGCGTCATCCTCAAGCAGCTTCCAGCTCTCCTCATGGCGTTCGCGCAGGGCCTTGGCCAGCTCGAAATCCTGGGGGTTGAGGTGAATGCGGATAGTCTCCGCGCCCATGGGCAGCAGCTTCAACGCTTCGCGCAGTACCTGGGTGATCTGGCTGGAGTCGCTGCGCAGTTCGCGACCGATCACCTGTTGCGCCATGTGCGCCACCAGGTGAACGAGGGTCTTCTCGATCTGTGTGTCCTGTTCGGCGATAGGCTCGAGCAGGTGTGCCATCAGTTGTTCCAGGTCAGCCAGCCGGGCATTGAGCGCCTCCTCAGCCTCCTGTCGCACCTTCAACTGGGTGCTGTGAAAACCCTCGCGCTCGCCGGTGGCGAAACCTTCGTTGTAGGCCTCCTGCCGGATCGCTTCGAGCTCTTCAAGGGTCAGTGGCTGGACTTCCTCCAGCGGTACTTCCTCGACCTCTTCCTCGATGATTTCCGGTTCCGGTTCGGGCTCAGGTTCCGGCTCAGGGTCGAAGCTGGGCAGTGCCCACACATCGACGCCTTCCAGGTCACGTGCGCGAATCAGGTCGCTGGGGTGCTGTTCTTTGCTGGACATTGGCATGCCTGGTGTTGAAAGCGGGATGAGCTGCAAGCTGTGGGCTGCAAGCTGCAAGAAGAAGCAGGCTGTGCAGCGTCTGGCTTTCCCTTGTCGCTTGCAGCGTGTGGCTTGCCGCTTAAATCATTTCCTCGGCGCCCTTGCCGCCGAGCACGATCTCGCCGGCCTCGGCCATGCGTCGGGCAATGGTGAGGATTTCCTTCTGCGCCGTTTCCACGTCGCTGACGCGCACCGGGCCCTTGGCCTCGAGGTCGTCGCGCAGCAGCTCCGAAGCACGCTTGGACATGTTCTTGAAAATCTTGTCCTTGACCCGCTCGTCGGCGCCCTTGAGCGACACCACCAGCACATCGGAGGACACTTCGCGCAGCAGCGCCTGGATGCCGCGATCATCGACATCGGCCAGGTTGTTGAAGACGAACATCAGGTCTTCGATCTGCTCCGACAGGTCGTTGTCGACCTCGCGGATCGAGTCCATCAGCGCACCTTCCACGGAGCTGTCGAGGAAGTTCATGATGTCGGCGGCGCGCTTGATGCCACCCAGGGTGGTGCGTGCGGCATTGGAATTACCCGAGAACTGCTTCTCGAGAATCTGGTTCAGTTCCTTGAGCGCCGCTGGCTGAACGGTGTTGAGCGAGGACACGCGCAGGATGATGTCCAGGCGCACCTTGTGGTCGAAGTTGCTCAGCACTTCGCCAGCCTGATCAGGGTCGAGGTAGGCGACCACGATGGCCTGGATCTGCGGGTGCTCGAAGCGGATCACATCCGCCACCGCCCGCGGCTCCATCCACTTGAGGCTGTCCAGGCCGCTGGTATTGCCGCCCAGCAGGATGCGGTCGATCAGGCCGTTGGCCTTGTCCTCGCCCAGGGCTTGGTTGAGCATCTTGCGGATATAACCGTCGGACCCTACGCCCAGGCTGGTCTGGTCGCCGACGATCTCGACGAACTCGCTCATCACCTGCTGGACCTGCTCGCGGTGCACGTTGCCCATCTGAGCCATGGCCACACCGACCCGCTGGACTTCTTTGGGGCCCATGTGCCGCAGCACCTGGGCGGCATCGGTTTCACCCAGCGAGAGCAAAAGGATTGCCGCTTTGTCGGTGCGGCTCAGCTTGGCGGTAACGGCTCGGTTATCACTCATCGGCGTTGATCCACTCTTTCACGACCTGGGCGACACGGCCCGGGTCTTCGGCCACCAGGCCTTTGATTGCGTTGAGCTGTGCCTCGTAACCCTCGCTCGGGCTTGGCAACAGAATGCTTGTCGGGCCACCCAGGCTGACGCGGTCGTTGGCCAGTTCGCCATCCAGACCGATCATGCCGCCCAGCTCCATGTCGCTGTCCGTTGCAGCAGCCTGCTTGCCGCCGCCTGTGATGTTGTTGAGTACCGGGCGCAGCACGCCGAACACCAGTACCAGAATGAACACCACGCCCAACACTTGCTTGACGATGTCCCAGAACCACGGCTGTTGATAGAACGCAATGTCGGCGATTTCTTCGCCGCGGTCGGCAGCGAACGGCACATTGATCACCGTGACGCTGTCGCCACGGCTGGCATCGAAGCCCACGGCGTCCTGCACCAGGCGGGTGAAGCGCGCCAGGTCCTCGGCGCCCCACGGCGCGCGGGTGGTCTCGCCGGCGGCGTCGACCTTGACCTGGTCATCGACCACTACCGCCACCGACAGGCGGGTCAGGCGACCCTGCTGCTGGCGGGTGTGGCTGATCGAGCGGTCCAGCTCGAAGTTCTTGGTGGTTTGCAGACGCTTGTCGGCCGGGTATGGCGCGAGCATTGGCTGGCCGGTAGCCGGATCCATGATCTGCTGGCCGTTGGCATCCACCAGCGGCTGGCCAGGCTGAACGGCACCGGCGGCAGGGGCTGCGGCGGTGGCGTTTTCAGGCGCTGCTGCACCTGCCGGCGGCTGGTTGCTCAGCGCGCCAGGCACACCTTGCGGCCCCGAGCTGCTGGCACGCTGCTCGTTGACCGACTGCTCGCTGCGCAGCGCCGGCTGGTCCGGGTTGAACTGCTCGGACGTGGATTCCACTGCACTGAAGTCAAGGTCGGCAGACACCTCGGCCTTGTAGCGGTCGTTGCCCAGTACCGGTTGCAGGATGTTGTGCACACGTTGGGTGAGCATGCCTTCCATGCGGCGGCTGTAGTCGAACTGCTTGCCAGCCATGGTCAATGCAGTGTCCTGCAGCTGGTCGGAGAGCAGGTTGCCCTTCTGGTCGACCACGGTGACCTGCGACTTGTCCAGTTCGGGCACGCTGGTGGCGACCAGGTTGACGATCGCCATGACCTGGCCGGCTTCCAGGGAACGGCCTGGGTACAGTTCGACCAGGACCGAGGCGCTGGGCTTGCGCTCATCGCGCACGAACACCGAGCTTTTCGGGATCGCCAGGTGCACGCGTGCGGCCTTGACGTTGTTCAGGCTGGAGACCGTACGGGCCAGCTCGCCTTCCAGGCTGCGGCGGTAACGGGTCGCTTCCATGAACTGGCTGGTACCCAGGCCCTGCTCTTTGTCGAGCAGTTCGAAGCCGACATTGCCGTCGCTAGGCGCAACGCCTGCGGCTGCCAGTTTCAGGCGCGCACGGGAGAGGTCGTCGGCCTTGACCAGCAGAGCACCGGAATTGGGCTCGACGTTGTAGGGGATGTCTGCAGCGGCCAGGGTATCCATGACCTGCTTGGTGTCCATACCGGCAAGGCTGCCGTACAGCGGCCGGTAATCGGGCTGCTGCGACCACAGCACCACGGCGAAGCCGATCGCCACGCTCGCCGCCAACCCGACCAGCAGGCCGATCTGACGCAGCATGGGCATCTGCGAGATGTTTTCCAGAAACGCCATGCCGAACAGCGGCGGCTTGGACGCTGGCGGGCCGCTTTTGGCGGGGACGTTATCGACGACTGCTTCAGCCATGACTTACTTCCGTCCTCAAACCGGCATCTGCATGATGTCCTGGTACGCCTGGACCAGCTTGTTGCGTACCTGGGTCAGCGCTTGCATGGAAACGCTGGCTTTCTGCGAAGCGATCATCACGTCAGTCAGGTCGACGCCGCTCTTGCCGATCTCGAACGCATTGGCGAGCTGGGTCGACGCCTGCTGGGTCTGGTGCACTTTGCCGATGGCTTGGCCGAGCATGTCGGCGAAGCTGCTCTGGCCTTCTGCCAATTCGGGCGCAGCAGTGGCTTTGGGCAGCGACATGGCATCGGCCTGCATGGCACGCATGTCCAGCATCAGACGATTGAATTCAACACCTTGGCTCATGAACTTCTCTCTCCGGCTGCCGCATTTTTTTGACACTCATGCGGCGGATAGCCCTTCTAAAGCAACAACAGTGCCAGCTAGCTGGGAGCTGCAAGCTTCAAGCTTCAAGCTTCAAGCTTCAAGCTGCAAGCTGGACTGCGGCGCTCTTGCTCTTGCTTGTAGCTTGTAGCTTGTAGCTTGTAGCTTGTAGCTTGTAGCTTGAAGCTCACCCAAAAAGGCTGGCTTCCACGTCCAGTCCGGCATCGCGCATTTGCGCAAGCTTGTAGCGCAGGGTACGTGGGCTGATGCCGAGCCGCTCGGCAGCCTCCTTGCGGCGACCGCGCTCGGCGCGCAACGTGTCGATGATCATCTGGAACTCGTGGCGGCGCATGTCATCGCCCAGGCCACCGGCATCAGCTGCCGGCTCGACCGCGACGGGCAGCGGCGTGGCGGGCGCAACCGCCGACAAGGGAATGGCGCCGGCCAGACAAAAATCCGCCGCTTCGATCACCCCACCCTGCTGCAGGATCAACGCCCGCTGCAACGCGTTGTCCAGCTCACGCACATTGCCCGGCCAGGCATGGGCCTGCAGGCAGGCCTTCGCCGCCGCCGACAGACGCACCGGCGCATGCTTCATCTTCGCCACGTGCCGCGCCAGCAGGCGCTCGGCCAAGGGCAGGATGTCGCCGGCACGTTCGCGCAACGGCTGCCAGGCCAACGGGAACACCGACAGGCGATAGAACAGGTCCTCACGGAAACGCCCGGCCGCCACTTCACCGGCCATGTCGCGGTTGCTGGTTGCCAGCACGCGGATGTTCAGGGTAATCGGCTTGCGCCCCCCTACCCGCTCAACCTCACGCTCCTGCAACACACGCAACAGCTTGGCCTGCAGGCCCAGAGGCATTTCAGAAATCTCATCGAGCAGCAGCGTGCCGCCCTCAGCCTGCTCGAATTTACCGGCCTGCGCGGCAATGGCGCCGGTGAAAGCGCCTTTCTCGTGGCCGAACAAAGTGGCCTCGAGCATGTTGTCCGGGATGGCCGCGCAGTTGATCGCGACAAATGGCTGCGCCGCACGCGGCGACTGCTGGTGAATGTACCGCGCAAGCACTTCCTTGCCCGTGCCCGACTCACCCGAGATGAGTACGGTCGAATCGCTGCGCGCCACACGCGCGGCAAGCTCCAGCAGTTGACGGCTGGCAGCTTCGCAGGCCACCGGCCCATCGTCCTCGGCCGCACTCAGGCGCCCGGCGGCATGACGCTCGACCAGGCTCAGCAGCGCCTTGGGCTCGAAGGGTTTGACCAGGTAATCCACAGCGCCCTGGCGCATCGCCTCGACAGCGCGCTCCACGGCAGCGTGAGCAGTCATCAGCAGCACGGGCAATTGCGGGTGCTGGCGGCGCAGGTGCGCCAGCAACTGATGCCCATCCATGCCCGGCATGTTCACGTCACTGATGACCAGGCTGTAGCCGTCGCTTTGCACCGCCTCCAACGCTTCTTCAGCGCTGCCCACAGCACGATAGGCAAAACCGCCGATCTCCAGGGTATCGCCAAGCGCTTGGCGCAGTACCCGGTCATCCTCGACCAACAACACCTTGATGAGCATCATGCGACCTCCGCAGGCTGCCCGCCGATCAATGGCAACTCCACCCTCACACAGGTGCCGCGCCCGACCCTGGAGCGCAGCTGCAACTTACCGTGGTGCGCCCGCACCACGGCCATGACCACGGCCAAGCCGAGCCCGGTGCCGGTAGCCTTGGTCGTGAGGAACGGCTCACCGAGCCGCCCCAGGAGCTCGGCATCGATGCCGCTGCCGGCATCACTGATGCACAGGTGCAGGGTGTGTTCGCGCCGATACAGGTGCACTTTGAGCCGCGCAGCGCCAACGCTGGCCTGCAGAGCATTCTCGATCAGGTTGAGGATGGCGCCGACCAGGGTGTCGCGATTGCACAGCAACTCACCCAAGTGGCTGTCGCACTGCCAACGCACGGCATGGCCCTGGACATGAGGGTGGGCGGCTTGCTGCAAGGCCTGGAACAGGCCCTTTGGGCTCACCCGGTCACCCAGTGGCAGCTCGCCGCGGGCGAACACCAGCATATCGCGCACCTGGTGTTCCAGTTCGTGCAGACGCTCCTTGAGGCTGCCGGCGAAACGCCGGCGGGTCTCTGGCGCAAGCTCACGCTCGTCTTCGGCCAGGTGGCTGGCATAGAGCATGGCTGCCGACAGCGGTGTGCGTATCTGATGGGCCAGCGAAGCGACCATGCGCCCCAATGACGACAGGCGCTCATGGCGTGCCAACTGGTCCTGCAGGCGACGGGTTTCGGTCAGGTCATTGAGCAGCACCAACTGCCCTGGCTCGGCATCCAGCGAACGCGTGGCAATGGACAAACGGCGGCCATCGCGCAGGGACACCTCATGCCCGTCATCCTTGCGCGGGGCGAAGCTGCGGGCGATCACCTGGCGCCATAATTGGCCGAGCAAGGGCTCACCCAACAGTTCGCAGGCCGCCGGATTGGCTTCGCGTACCAGGCCTTGGTCATCGATGACGATCACCCCGCCGGGCAGCAGGGCCAGCAGGTTCTGCAAGCGATTGGCCAGGCGCTCTTTCTCGTTCAGCTCGGCCATGCGCTGGGCGCCGACTACCGCCAGTTCACCCTTGAGCTCACTGACGCGGGCCTCGAGCATGCTGTAGGACTGGTTGAGCTGGGTGGAGACTTGGTCGAACAGGGCGAACGCCTGCTCCAGCCCCTGTCGACTCTCCTGTTCGACGGGGGTAGGCCCCTGCGGATCAGGGACTCGGGAAAAGTGGGCGGCCTGGGGCATCGTGCTCTCTCGCGTGGCTGACCGTCATAAAAACGGTGTGATGCCAGCGGTGTAGCAATAGCCGTGCCGGGGCTGGGGGTTTGTGCTGCCTGCTCGGGCCCTATCGCCGGCAAGCCGGCTCCCACCACGACCGCGCAGTTCTTCAGGCCTGCGCTTTACCTGTGCAAGCAAAATTTCTTAAAGCCGACGCAAATCCATGTGGGAGCCGGCTTGCCGGCGATAGTGGCGGTACAGGCGAAGTCAATCTTCCGCCTGTTCCTCACCGCCCTGACGGCTCATGCCGTACTTGCGCATCTTCTCCACCAGGGTGGTGCGGCGAATACGCAAACGTTCAGCCGCCCGCGCCACGATACCGTTGGCATCGTCCAGCGCCTGCTGGATCAGCCCCTGCTCCAGGCTGCCCAGGTAATCCTTGAGGTCCAGCCCCTCAGGCGGCAGCATGGCATGGCTGGCAAAGCTCGGCGCATGGCCGTTGATAGCCACGCGCTCTTCCAGGTCACTGCGCAGGCTGTCCACCAACTGCTCGTCTTCATCGTCGACGTAGCGGAATTTCTTTGGCAGCTCCGAAACACCAATCACCCCGTACGGGTGCATGATCGCCATGCGCTCGACCAGGTTGGCCAGCTCGCGGACGTTACCCGGCCAACCATGCCGGCACAACGACATGATCGAAGCAGAGTTGAAACGTATCGAGCCACGCTTCTCATGCTCCATGCGCGAAATCAGCTCGTTCATCAGCAGCGGAATGTCTTCCACACGCTCGCGCAACGGCGCCATCTCGATCGGGAACACGTTGAGGCGGTAGTACAGGTCTTCGCGGAAGGTCCCACCCTCGATCATGGTCTCAAGGTTCTTGTGGGTCGCGGCGATGATGCGCACATCGATGCTCTGGGTCTTGTTGCTACCAACCCGCTCGAAGGTACGCTCCTGCAGCACACGCAGCAGCTTGACCTGCATCGGCAACGGCATGTCGCCGATCTCGTCGAGGAACAGCGTGCCGCCATTGGCCAGCTCGAAACGCCCGGCACGGCTGGTGATGGCGCCCGTGAACGCACCCTTCTCGTGGCCGAACAGTTCGCTCTCCAGCAACTCGGCCGGGATCGCCCCGCAATTGACCGGCACGAACGGCGCTTCGCGGCGCTTGGAGTGGTAATGCAGGTTGCGCGCGACCACCTCCTTGCCAGTACCGGACTCACCCAGAATAAGTACGCTGGCGTCAGTGTCGGCGACCTGCTGCATCATCTGCCGAACATGCTGGATGGCGCGGCTGGTGCCAACCAGGCTGCGGAACAGGTTAGGCTCGCGCTGACGGCCGCGCTCACGGGCCTGGTCGTACATCTCGCGATAGACCTGGGCCCGGTGCAGGGAGTCGAGCAGCTGGCTGTAGCTGGGCGGCATCTCGAGGTTGGACAACACGCGACGACGAAGCTCTTCCGGGAACTCCGCAGAAGAAATTTCGCCGATCAGCAACACCGGAAGGAACTCATCCCACCCAGCCACTGTCTTAAGCAACCCAAGCACATTGCCTGGAGCATTCACGGTTCCGATGAGCACGCAGAGCACTTCACGACTGGAAGACAACGCCCCCACCACCTGCTGCCAATCCTGGCTGGAGCAGGGCAGGTTTTCTTCGCCGAGAAAGTTCAGGACCACCGCCAGATCGCGGCGGCGGGCGCTGTCGTCATCGATCAGGAGAATCTTGGTTTCACGCCACATGCAATAGCAACTTCCCTAGTCATATCGGCGCCCGAAGGCGTGCGCGACATCATTCAGACTGAATGGTCAGTGTTCGGACGTCTGAAATTCGAAAACAGCCACTAGTAAAGTCAAAAAAAAGTATGCAGTCAAATTAATGGCGCACGGCTTTTAGGACATCTGTGGTCAAGTGAACAGATGGTATACCTTAGCAGCGTTTTTCGCCTGACGGATTTGCACCATCTCGTCGACTACCGATTGACGTTCACCGCTTGCAACTTCGATTAGTTGCCGGTAGACCCCCAGCAACTGCTCCAGGCTGTCACGCACTTCGGCCTCCTTGCCCTGAGCGTCGTCGAGCAAGTCACCGATGCGCAGACGGCACTCCAGGTCCAGCTCCCCCACCGCATCCCAGTCCCGACTGGCCAGCGCAGACAGCAGCAGCTCACGGGTTTGCTCGATACGGGTGATTACTTCGCTCATGTCATCCTCCTTGCTCAGGAAGCCGCCGACGGATCGCCGATCGCGTCCCAACCTTCCTTGACGGTGATCAGCAAACGCGCCACCTCATCGATGATGGCAGGGTCGCTTTTCACATTGGCTTCGATCAGGCGCCGGCTCATGTAGGTGTACAGGCTGTCGAGCTCGGCAAGGGTGTCGGCATGATTGTCCAGGTCCAGGCCTTCACGCAGGCCACCGATGATGTCGATGGCCTTGCCGATGAGGATACCCTTCTGGGCGACATCGTTGCGCGCAATCGCGCCCTTGGCCTGAGCCATGCGATCAAGACCGCCCTGCATGAGCATCTGTACCAGGCGGTGCGGGCTGGCTTCGGACGTCTGGGCCACGCCGTTGACTTTCTGATACTGCCGAAGGGCCAACATCGGGTTCATGGATCTACCTCGTTGCTGCGAAAAAGGTTGCTTGTACCCTGTGTATCGCCGGTACGTCAAAAAACTTTAGGCCCAAAACAAAAAGCCCGGCGCGTCTGACAGACGCCGCCGGGCTTTTGGCATGCTCAACCGATCAGGATTTCTTGGCCTGGGCGTTGATCGCCTCGAAGATCGAGGTGATCTGGTCGGCCTGGGCTTTCATCTTGCCCAGCGCGGTATCCAGGGCCACGTATTTCTTGGTCAGCGACTCGGTCAGCGACTCGGTGCGGCGGTCCAGCGCTGCCTGCTGATCGGCAAGATTCTTGGCAACGCTATCCAGATTGGCCTTGCGCGTGGCCAGGCTGCCATCGGTCGCATTATAGGGGTCGATCGCCTTATTCATGCGTTCGAAGATGCCGTTGGTACCGGTGAACAGCTCCTGAACCTCAGTGCCGAGCTTCTTGTCAGTCATCGCCGCAGTAAATTTGGTGCTGTTGAACTCCAGCGTGCCGTCTTTTTGGGTGTTGATACCCAACTGACTCAAGGTGGTCAACTGATCACCACTGCCGACCTCGCTCAACACCTTGCGCACATCGCCTAACAACGACCGGGTGGTCGGGTCGTTGGTCAGCGGGCCAAGTATCAGGTTGTCGTCATCATCGCGCGAGGTGGAAGTCAGCGAGGTAATTGCCTTCTGCAGCGTGTTGTAGGCGTCGACAAAACTCTGCACCGACTTCTTCATGCCATCGTTGTCGGCCGCAACCGTTACTTTGGTCGCCGTACCGCTAGCGCCGCTTGGCGTCGCACCGGTCAGCTCCAGGGTCATGCCACTGATGGCATCGTCGATGGTATTTTTAGCGCTCTTGACGGTCAGGCCGTCGATGGTCAGCTCGGCATCCTTGGCAAGGTCGGTAATGTAACCCGCACCGGTGCCGGTCATCTTGGCGGTGCCGTCTATCGCGAGCTCGGAAATGCCCGATACGGAGATGTCGGAGCCCGCACCGGTGGTGGTGGAACCGATGACCAGCCGCGAACCACCCTCTTCGTTGACGATGTTGGCGGAAAGGCCTTTGGCGCCCAGCTCTTTGTTGATCTGGTCACGCACGCTTTGCAGCGTGGCGCCGGCACCCACCTGAAGCTTGTAATCGGTGCCGCCCTGGGAGATGGTCAGTTCGCCCTGGGAAATGGCCGAGCTCGCCCCGCCGCTGAACGACTGGCTGGCGACCTTGGACGAAGTCGCAAGGTTGACCACTTTGATGTCATAGCTACCGGCTACCGCGGTATTGCTCGACTTGACCTTGACCACAGCCTCATTGCCGGATGTGGCGGCAAAGGCATTGAAGGCCGGAGCGTCTTTGTCGTTGAGGGTCTTCATGGCATCCTGGAACGCCGTCAGGGCACTGCGCAGCGAGCCAATGCCCGAAATCATCGCGGTATTGTTGCTGGTCTGGCGAGTGATCTGCGCCTTCTTCGCCGCCGTGTCAGCGGTAACCAGCGCACTCACGATCTCAGTGATGTTCAGACCGGACCCAAGGCCAGTACCGGAAGTAATCGGGCTTGCCATGCTGTAGTTCCTCTCTCGACGCGTCAGGCCCGCTCCTGCGGGACCCTCACTTCATTTGTGTCCGCCGCCGATCATACCTTGGCGTCGAACAGAACACTGTTGACATCGCTCAGGCTGTGGGCGATCCGCAGCGCCTCTTCCGAGGGCAATTGGCGTATCAGCTCACCACTGTCGGTAGCGATGACTTTGACAACGATCTTGCCGGATTCTTCATCCGTGGAAAATTCCAGATTGCGCTGTGACGCCTTGAGGAATTTTTCGATTTCAGCGACGGCGCTCTTGACCTTGTCGGTATTTTCTACCGCCAGCGGGGCCTTTTTGTCATCGTCGGTTTTAACTTGCTCCGTCGACCGGACAACCGGTTTCTCGGCAACCTGCTCGGCCGATCGTGCGGCCGGATAAGACAGGTTCAGCTTAACGCTCATGTCCATGCCCACCACCTCGCAATGAAAAGGCGGGGAAGCACCGCAAGAGCACTCCCCCGCCAGCAACTAGGCAGATTAGCCCAGCAGCTTCAGTACTGCCGATGGCAGCTGGTTGGCCTGGGCCAGAACCGAGGTCGAAGCTTGCTGCAGGGTCTGCTGCTTGGTCAGCTGGGCAGTTTCAGCAGCGAAGTCGGTGTCCTGTACACGGCCACGGGCAGCTTCGGCGTTCTCGTTGATGTTCTGCAGGTTGTTGATGGTGCTGGTCAGACGGTTCTGCGCGGCACCCAGGTCAGCACGGTTGGTGTTGATGGTCTGCAGAGCGGCGTCGATGGCCGAAACAGCAGCGCTGAAGTTGGCTTCGGCGGTGGTGGTGTCGGAACCTTGGATGTTGATTGAGCTGGTAACACCCAGGTCGGAAGCGGTGAACTTCGCGCTCAGGTCGATCTGGATCTGGTTGGAAGCACCGGTGTTCGAGCCAACCTGGAAGGTCATGACCGAAGCGGAACCGTCCAGCAGGTTCTTGCCGTTCAGCTGGGTGGACTCGGCGATACGGGTCAGTTCCGAAGCCATCGATTGGAACTCTTTGTCCAGAGCGGCACGGTCTTGGGTGCTGTTAGAGTCGTTTCGCGACTGAACGGCCAGTTCACGCATACGCTGCAGAATGTTGGTTTGCTCTTGCATCGCGCCTTCAGCGGTCTGGGCGATGGAGATACCGTCGTTGGCGTTTTTGATCGCCATGGTCTGACCGCGGATCTGCGAGGTCATGCGGGTAGCGATCTGCAAGCCGGCGGCGTCGTCTTTGGCGCTGTTGATTTTCAGGCCGGAGGACAGACGGGTCATCGAGGTGCTCAGTGCATCGGAAGCACGGTTCAGGTTTTTCTGAACGCCAAGAGAGGTGGTGTTGGTGTTAACGGTCAAAGCCATGACGAATTCCTCGTTGGATTGGGTACTACGGCTTCCGGCCTTGGCAATTCGCCGGGTGTGGCACAGAGAACCTTCGTAATAGTTATCGTCGTCAGGGCGGGTTGCTTTAGAGGATTTTCGAATTTTTTTGCTGGCACCCTGCCAGCCCAATGAAATCAATAGGTTGACGCCAGATTACAGACGCAAACTTCAATAAGCAGAAAAGAAAACGCCGCCGGGGAAGGCGGCGGCGTCTACAACGCGGATGAACGGTCAATCGCACCGTTCGATGATCGCGGAGCCCCAGGACAGGCCAACACCGAAACCGCTCAGGGCGACACGCTTGTGCGTCGAGCCCAGCACGTGCTTCTCCAGCAGCAGTGGAATGCTGGACGACACGGTATTGCCGGTCTCGACCATGTCCTTGACGAACTTCTGCTTGTGTTCACCTTCATTGAAACGGGCCGACACGGCATCGACGATGGCCGCGCTACCTTGGTGCAGGCAATAAAGGTCGATGTCGCCAGAGGTAAGGTGGCTGGCCTCAAGAAGCTGCTGAAGGTGCGCCGGGACTTTGACCAACGCGAAATTGTAGACCTGACGGCCATTCATGAAGAACTTGCCATCAGTAGTACGCAAATGCTCGGCACCCGCACCATCGCTGCCAAACAGCGACTTGCCAAGCTGCCAGATAGCACCTTCCGCCATCCAAGTGGCGGTCGAAGCGTCACCGAACAGCATTGTAGTGTTGCGGTCCTCGGGGTCGACGATCTTCGAATAGGGGTCGGCGGTAATCAGCAGGCCATTCTTGAGACCGGCCGCTTCCATGAAGCCTTTCATCGCGTACAGGCCATAAACATAGCCGGAGCAGCCCAGAGAGATATCGAAAGCGGCAATGGCCGTCGACAGGCCTAGCTTGTGCTGGACGATCGCGGCAGTATGCGGCAGCCCTTCGGCATCACCGTTCTGGGTAACGACGATCACGGCATCGATGGATGCCGGGTCCAGCGATGGATTGGCAGCGAAGAGATTCTTGGCAGCCTCGACGCACAGGTCGGAGGTTTCCTGGGTGGCTTCCTTGCGCGGCAAGAAGGTCGAGCCGATCTTGCCGAAGATGAAATCTTGATCCTTGCCGAACTTCGCACCTTGGGCGTAGTTGTCAACGCCTTCGACAGGTACGTAACTGGCGATGCTTTTGATGCCAATCATTGTGGCTTCCCGATGGAAATGGCGAAAATTCGCAGGTGCTGCGTCACCGCCGTGCGACCTTTGCACGCGATGCCGACAGAGCTACCCACGGACTCAATAGATTAAAGATGCACGTTTCGACTGCCAAGTCACGACTATACCGCCAATCCACTAAATCTGGCTCATGAGCGATTGGCCAGCTTCTTGCTAAGCGCTTCTTAACATTGCCTTCGCTGTCGGTTAACTGACACGACGACGGTCATCGGAATTTCAGATGCCCGTGTCAGGCGCGGCAGCCCTATCGTTAGCGCGAGCACCGTCCCATGGCAAAGCCTATAACAGTCACAAGCCCCCTGATGCCACCTCTAGAATCGTTCATTCCGTATCTGGAGCAGATCTGGGACAGCCGTTTCTTGACCAACTGCGGCCAATTTCACCAGCAGTTGGAACAAGCGCTGGCGGAGCATCTGGGCGTCAAGTACATCTCGTTGTTCTCCAACGGCACGCTCGCGCTCGTCACAGCCCTCCAGGCCCTGCGCATTACCGGCGAGGTCATTACTACCCCCTACTCGTTTGTGGCCACCGCCCACTCCCTGCTGTGGAACAGCCTCAAACCCGTGTTCGTCGACATCGACCCTCGCACGAACAACCTCGATCCGCAACGCATCGTGGAGGCCATCACGCCGGCCACCACTGCGATCATGCCTGTGCATTGCTATGGCATCCCATGTGACATGGAAGGTATTCAGCAGGTGGCGGACACCTACGGACTGAAAGTGATCTATGACGCGGCTCATTCGTTTGGCGTACGCCTGGACGGCCAGAGCGTTCTAAATCACGGCGATGTCTCGGTGTTGAGTTTCCACGCCACCAAGGTTTTCAACACCTTCGAAGGAGGCGCAATCGTCTGTCAGGACGAGAAGACCAAGCGACGTATCGATTACCTGAAGAACTTCGGTTTCGCCGATGAGGTGACAGTCATCGCCCCTGGTATCAACGGCAAGATGAATGAGCTACAAGCAGCATTCGGCCTGCTGCAACTGCGCCATATCGACCACGCCTTGGGTCAGCGCCGCACGATCTTCGAGCGCTATTGCGACCGACTGGCCAGCGTTGAAGGCATCACCCTGATGCCCCCTCCGGCCAATGTCGAGTGGAACTACGCGTACTGCCCGATCATGGTCGATGGCGAACGCTTCGGGATGAGCCGAGATGAACTCTACGAGCGCTTCCGCGCCGTCGATATTCTGGTACGTCGTTACTTCTACCCACTGATTTGTGAGTTCCCCATGTACCGAGGACTCGAAAGCGCCAACCTGGACAAGCTGCGCATCGCTCAGCAAACCTCGCGTCAGGTGCTGTGCCTGCCCATCTATCCAGACCTTGATGTGGCAACCCAGGAACGCATCCTCTCCATCATCATCGAAGGGCAAGGTAGCTGACCGATGGCAGTGAATGTTCTGGTATTTCCCTGCGGCTCCGAAAACGCTTCGGAGATCCATCAGGCGCTGACGCATTCGATCCATGTCAACCTGTTCGGTGCGTCCAGCATCGACGACCATGGCCGCCAACTGTTCGCCAATTATCGGGGCGGCCTCCCTCGTATCGATGAAGCAGGGTTCGATGAGGCGTTCTCTACCTTGTTGCAGGCGTGGCAGATCGACCTGGTGTTCGCGACCCATGACACCGTCCAGGCCTACCTCAGCGAACGCGCTGACCAGTTCGCAGCGACATTGGTCAACGGTGACGCTGAAACCTGCGCGATTGCCCGTCGCAAGACATTGACCTATGCCGCTTTCGCCGACCAATCCTGGGCGCCTGAGCTTTACGCCACGCCTGAAGATGTCAAGCAGTGGCCAGCGGTGGTGAAACCCGATCTTGGTCAGGGGGGCCAGGGGTTCGAGCGAGTATTCGATGCGCAGCAAGCGCGTGCGGCCCTGGAACGGACTCATTTACCGCTGCTGATGGAGTACATGCCTGGGCAGGAAATCACCGTCGATTGCTTCAGCGACTTTCAGCACGAGCTGCGCTGGGTCGGCCCACGCAACCGCGACCGGGTACGTGGAGGAATTTCCATGCGCAGCACGTTTCCCCCGCCAGACCCCGCGATCGACACCATAGCTGCCACCCTCAACGAACGTCTGCGTTTGCGCGGACCGTGGTTCTTCCAACTCAAGCGTGACCGCGAGCAACGTTGGAAGCTCCTGGAAATAAGTTGCCGGGTATCCGGGTCGATGGTTGCCCAACGCGCAATCGGCGTGAATCTGCCACTGATGGCCGTCCATGATCATTTGCTACGACGCGTGAGTGCGTTGCCGCAGGGTGCTGTCAGTGTGGTCGAGCGGCGCATCCTCACCGTCGTGCAGCTCGACTGGTCATTCGATACCGTCTATGTCGACCTCGACGAAACCGTCATTCGCGACGGCCGCGCCATCCCATCGACACTGCACTTCCTCTATCGCATGCAGAGCAAGGGTAAGCGCTTGGTCTTGATTACCCGCCATGCAAGCGATCCCTGCGCCACCCTGCGCAAGGCACGCATCGCAGTCGAACTGTTCGACGACATCATCCATATCACTGATGGCCGAGCCAAATCCGCGTTCATTCACGCCAACTCGATCTTCATTGACAACCATTTCCCGGAGCGCCTGGATGTCGCCAGTCATTGCGCGATACCGGTCTTCGACGTTGACGCCCTGGAGTTTCTTTCGTGAAAACCGTGAAATCCGACCACAACCGTCGCCTGGTCATGCGCCGTCTGCGTGACACCTGGATCGAACCGCTGGACAAGGATTTTCCGCATTCGGCGCTCATATCCAGGGCCACGTATTCACCCTGGTATGCCGATGCTGATTTCATGGCGGTATTCAAGCGTATCCAGGGCATGACCTTGGTCGATATCTACCGTTGTCATGAACTCTGGGACCTGCTTCGACAAACCGCCTCGGTGGCTGGCGATGTCATCGAAGTCGGCGTATGGAAAGGCGGCACCGGACTGCTGACTGCCAAGCGCCTGGCACAGCTGGGCCTTGATAAACAACTGCTGCTTTGCGATACCTTCTGCGGCGTGGTGAAAGCCGGTGCCAACGACACGCTGTATCAGGGCGGCGAACATGCCGACACCAGCCTGCAAAACGTGGCTGCTTTGCTCGCTAGCGAGCAACTGAAGCACCGCGCCACATTGCTGCAGGGCACCTTTCCAGAAGAGACAGGTAGAGATGCCGAGGGCCGCAGTTTCTCGTTCTGCCATATCGACGTCGATACCTACCAATCAGCCTTGGACATCTTCGAGTGGGTCACACCGCGCCTCAACAGACATGGGGTGATCGTATTCGACGACTACGGTTTCTGGGGATGTGAAGGCGTCGCCAAACTGGTGGAAGATCTGGCTGATCATCCAGACTATTTCCTGCTTCGCAACCTTAACGGCCATGCCGTCATGCTCAAGTTGACCGAGGCGAGCCATGTTTGAGTTGCTCGACGCCAATCGCTTCGCGGCCCACTACCAGACACTCGAAAGCCGGAAAGTGCAGCAATTGTTCGAGCTCTGGAGTATCGAGCGCACGGCCCCTCTGTCCGTCCTGGATTACGGCATGGGGCATTGCAAGTACATGCGCATGTTCCGTGACCTGGGATTGCAGGTCACCGGTGTGGATATCAATGCGCACTATATCGAGCAAGCCAAGACCGCAGGCTTCGAGGCACTGCACGAATCACAGCTGGAGACTCTCGGGCAACGCTTCGATGTGATTTTCCTCAGCCATCTGATCGAGCATCTGGACCCCAACCAGCTTCTACATCTGCTCGACCGGCTGATAGCGCTGCTCGCGCCCGAGGGTCGGCTGGTGATGATCAGCCCGATCCTGGGCGAACGATTCTTTCATGATTTTTCCCACGTGCGCCCCTATTATCCGCAGAGCATTCGGCATGCTTTCGGCCAGTCGACTTCGCCACTGTCGTTCGGTGCCCAGGAGCGGATCGTGCTCAAGGATATCCACTTTTTCCGTGACCCATGGCGCACGCGCCTATGGCGATCCTTCTATATTCCGGACACCCCGCTCTCCCCGCTCACCAAGGTGTTGAATCAAGGTTTCGACTTCGCTTGGCGGATTTCCAACGGCCTGCTGGGAACCACCAGCTCCTGGCTTGGGGTCTATCACAAATGCTGACTGCGCCTTTGCGAACGGATGGGTCGCAGGGTAAGCGGGTCGTACTCATGCAGCCCTACTTCCTGCCCTACCTGGGTTATTACCAGTTAGTGGCGGCGGCAGACCTGTTCATCAGTTACGACACTGCCCAGTTCATCAAGAATGGCTGGATCGAGCGCAACCGCTACCTGCTTGATGGCGAGCCGAAGTGGTTTGGCATCCCGCTTGAAAAGAGCAGCCATAGGCTGCCAATACAAGAAAAACGTATCAGCCAAAGCTTTCAGTGCCAGGATGTGATTGGCAAACTCAAACACGCCTACCGCGCAGCACCGTACCGGGAAAAGGTGCTGGAGTGGCTGGTGCCAATGCTGGAAAAACCAGCCAGCACTATCGCTGACTTCAATATCAGACTTCTGCGAGAAACCTGCGCATTGATCGGGATCGATACGCCAATCATCGAGGCAAGCTCCCTGCCACCCGGCGTTGGCGTCGGCGGACAGGCCCGTGTACTTGAGCTGATGGCAGCTACCGGCGCGACCCACTATCTCAACCCAGCCGCCGGCGCATTTTTGTATGACGCCCGTGAGTTTGCCGATGCAGGGATTCGCCTGGAGTTGTTGCACGCTGATCTGACGCCCTACCCCCAGCTCACGAAAAATTTCGTACCTGGCTTGTCCTTGCTCGATGCACTGATGTTCAACCTGCCTGAAGCAGTTGGCGAATGGGCCAGAAGCGGGAGAATCACGCATGCCTGACGCGATCGGTGGATACTTCGAACTGGAGTTGCGCAAGGGCTATTGCCTGTATCCTCACGCCTCAGGCTTCAACTCGGCACGCTCGGCACTCAAAGCGCTGTTGAGCGGACTTGGCGCGCAACGGCTGCACCTGCCCTACTTCATTTGCCACGCAGTACCCGACGCCGCCAATGCCGTTGGGGTCGACGTCGCCCGCTATGCGCTGGATTCGAATCTGCAATTGAAGCAACTGCCCGATTTACAGGCAGGGGAGTACTTGCTGTATGTGAATTACTTGGGCTTGAAAGACCGCTACATTGTCGAAGCGCTCGCCCCCCACTACGGTGACCGCCTGATCATCGACAACTCCCAAGCGCTGTTCAGCAAACCGTTGGCGAATATCAAAACCCTTTATTCGCCACGCAAGTTCGTGGGGGTACCCGACGGTGGTTGGTTGGCCAATCCACCGGAAGGCGAATGGCAATCGCTGCTGCCTCCCTCGACATCAGACCTCAGCGCCTTGCTGGGGCGGCTGGAGGGCGAGCCAGAAGCGCATTACCCGGCGTTCCAGCATGTAGAGTCGGCATTGGAGCTCGCCCCGGTGGCGGCGATGTCCAATAGCACCCAGCGCGTGCTCGACAGCTTGGATTACCCCTGGATCATCGCCCGCCGCCTGGCGAACATGGCGGCGCTCAGCCGGGCACTGGATGCGCGCAATGCACTGGACATACTGCCTGACACCCCGACACCCGCGCTTTGTTATCCCCTGCTACTGGACACTCCGTCGCAGGCGCACAGCTTACGCAAGCGCTTGCAGAACGACAGAATTTTCATTCCTTGCTACTGGCAGGAAGTAATAAGCGACCCGCAAGCCCCTGACTTCGAGCGGCATCTGGCCAGTTGCCTGTTGCCGCTACCGATCGACCAACGTTACGACGCAACGCATATTGATCGGCTTGCCAGGCAGGTCAACGCGCACCTGAACCTACCTTGATGCCCTGATCATTCACCTTGCACAACGCCGAACTTCACGCTCAGGCTGACCCCAGGAAACACACATGAAGATGCCCCCGCTGCATGGAAAAACGGGTAATCCCTACTATCTCTATGCGCCCGATTATCGCGACACCTCTTCGGGCGTCTGCGTCATGCACTTCCTTTGCCATGCACTCAATATCAGCGGCCAGGAAGCGTATGTCATCGGTTGCAAAGTGACCAATCCGAACCTGCGCACCCCGGTGCTGACGGATGCAATCATTCATCTGCACAAAAGCCTGGGGTGCGCCCCGATCGCCGTGTACCCGGAGGTGCTCAGCGGCAATCCGCTGGACTGCCCTGTCGTGGTCCGCTACATGCTCAACCGGGACGGTTTCATCAGCGGGCTGCACCTGTCGGCGCAGGAAAGTGACTTGTTCTTCTACTACGCTCACGATTTTGCCGAAGGCAAGCGTCAGAAAGAAATGCTCACGCTGCCCATGATCGACTCCAGCCTGTTCGCGCCGCGACCTGAGCCTGTCGTGCGTCGCGGCAACTACCTCTATCTCCATCGCTTTGACGCCCGGCAGGTCGATTACAGCCTGCTGCCAGCCGATACTCAGGTGCTGAGCCTGAGCAATCCGCGCACGCTGCCCCAATTGGCCGAACTCTTCCAGACCGCGCAAGCGCTGTACTCCTACGAGATTTCAGCGACCTGCACCATGGCCATGCTGTGCGGCTGCCCGGTCGTCTACCTGAGCGCGGGGCACGTGAAATCACTGCCTTTCACCGAGCACGTAGGCGATGCGGGCGCAACGCTGTTCGAGGAGCCGGGTGGCCTCGAGCGTGCGAGGAACTCCGTGGGGCTCGCTCGTCAACGCTTGCTGCAAATGGAAGATGAGTTCTGGCCGCAGCTGGACCACTTCATCCAACGCACCCAGCGCAGGGCCGCCGAGCACAAGGACGCCACGTGCCCCCCCAGCGTGCACGACTGGCTGTTGAACCGCATGTTGACACCTGCCCAGCAAGCTTTGGTGGATGATCGCCGCGGCGCAATGGCGACCACGACGCGTTTGACTGTTGTGGTCAACGACACCGCAGGCGATAGACAGGCCTTGTCTTGCACACTCGAAAGCTTGCTGTTGTGGAGTGCGAGCAGCCCGCTCGGATTACGAACCTATATCGTCAGTGAGCAGACGCCCCCTCTCGATCTTCCCTCCAGCGTCCAATGGCTGAGTCTTTCACCCGCTGCAGCGATACTGAACCAGATCGTCGAACAGGACGATGGCGACTGGATACTGATGCTCTCTGCCGGAGACGAAATACTGCCCAGCGGCAGCTTGCGGGTCGACCTGGAACTGCCCACGGCAGATACATGCCGGATGCTCTACTGCGATGAGTATTATCGCGCCAAGGAGGGTTCCAGCCCGATCTTCCGTCCCGACATGAACCTCGATTATCTGCTCTCACTCCCGGTGATCATGGCGCGTCACTGGTTCCTGCGCCGGGAACTGCTGCTTGCTGCCGGTGGTTTCGATCCACAATTGCAAGGCGCACTCGAGCTGGGCATCATCCTGCGCCTGATCGAGACCGGCGGCCTTGACGGCATAGGCCATCTGGACGAGCCTCTGGTGATCTGCGATAGCCCGGAAATGGCCGACAATCGCGATGAGTTGGCATTGATTCAGCGCCACCTCACAGAACGTGGCTATGTTCACGCCCAGATCCACCAGGAGCCTGCCCGCCATTATCGGATCGACTATGGTCATCAGCAGCAACCTTCGGTATCCCTCATCATTCCAGTGCACAACCAACTGGACCTGATCCAGCGCTGCGTTGAAAGCGTGCTCGCCAAGACCAGCTACGCGTATTTCGAGCTCCTGTTGGTCGACCACGCCAGCAGCGATCCGGCACTGCTGGAATGGTTGGAGCAGCTCGTCATCGCAGGCGAAGGGATGATCAAGGTGGTGCGCGACGATCGACCGTTGAACCTGAGTGCCCTGTATAACCTGGCTGCAGCTCAGGCAGTGGGCGATTTCATCGTGCTGCTGGACAACGACTGCGTGATTTTCCAGGAGGATTGGCTGCAGCGTCTGCTCAACCACGCCCAGCGTCCAGAGGTTGGAGTCGTAGGGGCAAAGCAGCTGAATACGAACGGCACCGTCGCTCATGCGGGCTGGGTACTGGGCCTGAACGGCACCGCGGCAAGCCCCGGCATGGGGCAGCCAAGTAATGAATCCGGCTATCTTCAATGCCTGCAGGTGGACCGCAACATCAGCGCCGTCAGTCAGGCCTGCCTGATGATACGCAGAGACTTGTATCTGGCGCTCGGTGGATTGGACGAAAGCGGATTCGCACTGCGCTATGCGGACATCGATCTGTGCCTGCGCGTTAGCGCCGAGGGTCTGCTCAATGTATGGACGCCGCACGCCCTCGTCGCCCATGAACAGGGCAAGGGCTGGGTCAATGTCATGCGCGACCCCAGCCACCAGCAACGCATCCGGCAGGACCGACAGACTCTCCACGACAACTGGCTCGATGCCCTGACCCGTGACCCGGCCTATAACAAGAACCTTTCGCTGCGCGGGCGCGGCCATGAATTTCCCGCCCTGCATGGCTTGACCTGGCGTCCTTTGAGCTGGCGCCCGCTGCCGGTTCTACTGATGCATCCCGATCGCGAAAACCCAGAGCGCTGCACTGCCGCGTTCCAGCAACTGCTCGAACATGGACAGATTGACGGCCACATCTGCAATGTCCTGCTGACACCCGTCGAGCTGAACCGATTGCACCCCGATGTGATCGTCTTCCAGCATGTCGCCGACCCTCAGCGCATTCACGCCATGGCGCACGACTATCGATTCAGTGAGGCCTTCAAGGTCCTCGAAGTCCTTGACTCACCGGTTGGCGATAGCGCCTGGGAACTGCTACGTGATGCCATCGCCTGCGTCGATCGGGTGGTCGTCGCCAGTGCGGAACTGGCGGCCGCGCTGGACGGCCTGCATGGCGACATCCAGCTCAGGGAATGGCGCCTACCCTCGATTTGGCAAGCGCTGCCGACTCGTACTGCCGTGAATGCCAGGCCCCGTGTCGGCTGCCGGGTCACTGTCGACACGCTCGCAATCATCGATTCCGTCATTCGTGCACGTACCACAGAGGTTGACTGGGTGCTCTGGGGGCAGGTTCCCGCCCACCTCGCGTCGCTGGCGCTGGAAGTCTATTCCCGCGACCTGTGCGCATCGCCCGAAGTGCTTTCCGGCCTCGGCCTGAACATCGCGCTGCACCCCATCAGCTCGACGCAAAGCCCCGGTGACCCATTGGCGCCAATGCGCTTCGCCGCCTGTGGCTATGCGGTGATCAGTAACGATCGACGGAGCCTGTATGCGGACTGGCCGCTGACGTTCGTGGACGATAGGCCGGATCAGTGGCTCGAAGCACTGGACGCCCTCGCCTGCTCAGATAGCGCGGTCATCGAGGGCCAACGATTGCGCGCGCAGGCAGAGGCATCGAGCTTCATCGATGCCGATTACAGGGCAACCTGCCTGAGCACATGGCTACCCGCCTGACTTAGCAGCCGATTCAATCCCGGGGCACGGCGCCTCGGGATCGCTCGTGGGGAATGTTACAGATCAGCGCGCTGGGCTCAGCGCGTCACTGGCCCAAGTAGCGTTGAATGCAGCTGGCCAACGCGCCTGCAAGACCTCACAGTCAACCTCATTGACCTGCACCGGCGCATCGGCGTAAACCTGCGCCGCCGGTGTCCACACCACCAGCAAACCGGCTGCGACAGCCGCCAGGCTGACATCCAGGTCGAACGCTTGCATGGCCTGCAAACCATCACAGTGCTCGAACAGATCACGTCGCAGCAACATGCAGTCAGCGGACACACCTGCACAATTGCGCACCGACTCGGGCCAACGCGCCTTGGCACAGGCCGCCAGCGACCACCCCCGCCAAGGCGCATACACGGCGGGCCCTTGCATCAGCTCGAAACCGGCATGCGCCAGGGTACCATCGCGCGCGAGCAATCGAGCACCTACCACACCGACTTCAGGCCGGAGCCCTTCGTTGAGCAGCCCCTCGATCCAGCCTGGAGAGATCACTTCGCAGTGCTCGGCCAGCAGCAGCAGGTAGTCGCCACGCGCCTCTTTGGCGGCCAGATTCAACAACGCCGCACGCCCGCTCTCAGGTCCGGCCAGGAGAACCACCCGATGACCAAAGCCTTGCAGTGCCGCCGCAGTGGCCTCGGCATGTTCCGCGCTGCAGGCGACCCGCAGTTCGTAACGCGGGTAGCGGGTGCGCTGCAAGACGCTGGTCAAGCACGCCTGCAGTTGCTGCAGATTGCCTTCTGCCGCCACCAGGATACTCACCAGTGGTGTAGACGAATGACGGAAATCGACCACCAGCCCGGCCTCGCCCCGTTCGTGCACTTCGCCCCGGTAACCCAGCAGTGCCAGATGACGCTTGAGGGTCGCTACGGCATCCACCATCAGGGCCGGTGACGCCTGGTTGCCCACCACAAGGTACTCGTCCATGTGCGCCAGGCCGCCCTGACCATGCTGCTCAACCAGGCGCAGCAACAGGTCGAACTCCAACGCATTACGGCAGGTTTCGCTGTAACCCTCCAACTCCATCACCGCTTCACGGCGCACGCACCAATGCCGCGACATCAACCCCGGTTGCGCACGCAACAGGTCGAGGTTGCTGCCAGGGCGCACCACACCGTGTAGGCGGCCTTCGGTATCACGCTGCACTTCATTGGCGCAGACCGCCAGGCAGCCTGGCGCATCAGCCAGTTCGTGCTGCAAGCGCAGCAAGCCGCCGCTGACCAGCGTGTCGCCCGCCTCGAGCAACATCAGCCAATCGCTGCTCAACTGGCGTAACTGCTGGTTGAGGTGGGTGACCCAGTTGCTCTCCTTGACCTGCACGAAATGCAGGGTATCGCGCGCGGTAGTGATCGCCGGCGGCTTGCCGCCCTTGAGTACCAACAGCTTGAAGTGGCGCAGCCCACTGGCGAGCAGGCTGTCGAAGGTTGCCTGCAGGGCCAGGTCGTCGTCGGCAAGGTCAGTGACGACGAAGGTGATCTGCACGGCGGCCTGCTTGTTCAGAGCCGCCAACATGCGCTGCTGGGTGGTTTTGTTGGGAGTGGCCGCGGCCAGTGCATCGAGCACCTGGCCTGACACGGTGCTGCGCAACCAGCCATCGCCATCGATACCCGGCAGCGCTTGCAGGCGCGCGAGCCAGTCACCCAGCTCGCGAGCGCGTTCGCCATCATCCTTGCCGGTGAGGGTCGGCACCAGGCGCTGGCACACTTCCAGGTTGAACAAGCCCAGTGCCAAGGCCTTCCAGTACCGTTGTTGCAAGGTTTCGGCAGTGTCGTTTGCATGCACTTGCAACAGTTCGCGCTGACGCACCCAGGTACCCTCCAGCGCCTGGCGATGCAGCTGCCCGGTCGGCCAGGCATGGCAAAGGAATTCCAGCGCGCTCAAACGCTCGAACAGCGCCCGATCGTAGTAAGGCAACTCGACATACTGGCGTGGCTCGAATACCCGCTCCGGCTCGCCGATCACAGTGCCCCATGGCGAGGTGAACAACAACGGCGCATCGCCTTGGTCGTAGGTGACTCGGACGAAGCGGTTGAGTACGGCAAAGCCGGCCTCGTCGGCGCACAGTCGTTGCTGTTGGTCATCCCACTCGCGCAGCAGGCGCACGGCGCGGGTCAATTGTTCATCACGGGCCACCGGGCTCAGTGGGCTCGGCGCCCACTCGCAGATGACATCGGTTTGCGCCAATTGAACGATGCCCCCAGCCGCGACCAAGGCATAGGACAGGGCCACGCGCCAGGTGCTGAAGTCCAGCTCAGCCGGCAAGGTATCGAGTGCCGCCTGCAACGCCTCGACCCGCAGCACCGCTCGCCAGGCCTGCTGCCCGGCCATTGCATACTGACGCAGGCGAGCGAGGGCACTGCCGTCCTCCACGGGTTCAAAGGCGGAACCTAGCTTGTGGTAGGTCATCTGTGCGTTACCTGGCGCGTAGGCCAACGCATAACCCTGGGCGCCTCGCGTCTGGGATTGCGCTTGCAGGCAAACGACGGCTTGCTGCAAGGCAGGCGCCAGCACGAAATCGGCATCAAGGGCCAGGGTCACGAACGGCGTAGCCACCTGCTGAAGAGCTTGCGCCAGTTCGCCCGACACGCAAGCCCGCAGCGACGCCAAAGCCAGGCAGGGAACGCCGGCCTGACGATAATAGTGGATGGCACGGGCACGATGGTCCCACTGCTCATGCCCAAGCAGGACGACGGTGACTTGGTTGTGAGACCCGGTTGCGGTTTCGGCCATAGGGCACCTGTTTATGTTGTTGGTCGGGTACCCGCATGGGGCGGGCGCCAAGTTTCAGTCCGCGAGCCAGGCGTTGGCCCACTGTTGCAGGTGATGTGGCATCAGCACGTAGTCACGCAGCACAGCCTCGCGCAGTGCATCGCCCTGTCGGTAGCTGGCCTGAGGATCGGCCAGGTGCATGCGCACCGCTTCCAGCCACTGCTCGGAACTGTTGTCGCGTACCCGCGTGCACGGCAGGTAGCCGTCGTACGCCTTGGTGTCCGTGCAGATGACCGGGAAGCCGCAAGCGCCGTACTCCAGCAGGCGCAGGTTGCTCTTGCAGTCGTTGAACAGGTTCTGCTCCAACGGTGCCAGGGCCAGATCGAGGTTCAGGCTGGCCAGCTTTTGCGGGTACTGCGACAACGGCACGCCTTTGTGGAACTCCTTTACATAGGGGCGCAGGACATCCGGGCACATGCCGAAGAACACCCAGTCGACGTCGTCCGCCAGGGCCTTGATGACATCCTGCAACAGTTCCAGGTCGCCCCGGTGGCTGGTGCCGCCCGCCCAGCCTACCCGGGGCCGCGCACTGCTTTGACGTTCGCTGGCCAACCCGCTCCACAGCGGCGCGGCGAGCATGTTGGGGACCACCCGGATATCGTGGTGCATGCTCGAGAGCGCATCCGCCAACGGCTGGGTCGAGACCACTACGCGGTCACACAGGCCGATGCCTTGGCTGACCAGCTCACGCATGTTGGCCGGCATGTTGCGGGAATGGCCGTTCTTCTTCGGCACGTCGATGATGTAGTCGTCGATCTCGTAGATGCGCCGAGCATTAGACAGGCGCTTGAAGCGGACCATCTCTTCGATGGAACTGGTCGTGTAGCGGCACTGCAGGATCATCACATCGGGCTTTTCGCGCTCGATCTCGATCATCTCCGGCGTGCTGAAATCGAGACGGCCCTGGATCCAACCGGCACGTTCGAGCTCAGCGAATGGCTGTGCCACTCGGTAATGCCCCACCGCCGAGGTGTTGATCGGCAGCGCCAGCACCGATGGCAGTACCCGGCTGATGAATGGGTCCCAGCCACGACGCTGGCCGGCATCGAGGTTGAAGCTGGCCATCTTGAGGCTGAGGTTGCGATTGTAGGCGGGATCGCGTGCGACCTTGGCCAGCCAGCGCTCATGGAAGATGTCTTTGTCCAGCACCTTGTGCCGGCTGTCGAGCCGGGTATCGCGCGTCGAGGCGAAGCGGCCAAGCACCGCATGGGGCGTCCACACCGCCAGGTAGCCCTGCTCACGAATGCGCAGACAAAGGTCGGCGTCCTGCAGGCCACCCTGCAACCCTTGCACATCGAAACCGCCAAGCGTGTGGAATAGCTCACGGCGTACCAGCAGGCAGTCCAGGCTCAGCGCGCTCCAGTTCTGCACGGCATTGAGCCGGTACATGTAGCCACCGCTGTCGGCCGGCATGCCGACGAAGGGGCTGCTCACGCCGCCGTGCAGCCCCAAAACCAGCCCCGCAGCAAAGATCTCACCGGTGTGGGTACAGAGCTTGGGCGCGACCGCACCCACCTCCGGCCGCTGCGCCTGGGCCATCAGCTGTTCCAGCCATGGCGGGTCGAAGGCCGCGCAGGCACTGTCGAGCATCAGCAGGTAATCACCGCGAGCCGCTTCGCTCGCCTGATTCAACTGCGCGACAGGACTGCCACTGGCGACCTCGACCACCTGCAACTGATCGCTGCCCAACCCCTGCATGACCTGCAGCCACCGGCGCAGGTCGGCCGGCGTGTCGGGCGAGGCGATCAGCAGCACCTCAAAATGGCCATAACGGGTGTGCTCGAACACAGATTCGACGCAACGCATGGCCGCTGCCAGGTCGTCGCCGAGCGTCACCAGTATCGAAACACCGGCTTCCACCGGATGCCGGTATTTCACCTGGCACAGTGACGTACCCGCCGTGCCGACCACCTGCGCATCGACGCCCAGGCGCTGCAGATGCGCCTGCACCACGCGCGAGGCGTGCTGCGCACAGCGAGGGTCGGCCAGCCACTGGCCAAAATCCCACTGGCAATGCACCAGCAGCTCGTCAATATGCTCGATGACCTGCAAGCCACGGCTTTCGGCCATGCGCCACAGTGCATCATGGGGGGCGAGGATGTTGAAGCTCAGATCGAAGCCACCGATTTCGCGCAAGGCTTCGCAGTCAAACGCCAGCACGCGCCCGACGTAGGGCAGGCTGCGCATCAGATCGAGATTGAAGTCGGGCTTGAAGATCGGGATAGCCGGGCGCAGGGTGTCATGACTGCCTTCATCGACGTACAGACAGGCCCGCTCACGCAATGCCATGCGCTCGCCCATGATCGCCAGGGCATGGGGTACCAGACGGTCACCGGCGCGCAACAGCAGGATCCAGTCAGCGTCTTCGGCATACAAAAGGCGCGCTTGCAACTCGGCCAGGCCGTTGCCCTGCACGGCCATGCGCTCGACCCCGTCAGTGTCGGCCAAAGCCAATGTCGCAGGCGCCAGCAGCCAGGTACTGGCTGCTGCGTAGGACTGCGCAGCCAGACTGTCGAGGGTCGCGCGCACCGCCAGTTCTTCACCTGCCTCGGCCAGGATGACCGGAACGATACGCGGCCGCCGCGCCCACTGCTCGAAGCGCTTGGGCAAGGCCTTGCGTTGCGCGGCAGACAGCTCGCGGCACTCCAGCCACTGGGCATAGACCTCGTCGAACGACAGGCAGTCGGTACCGACCTGCTGCGCCTGGCGAGCCTGCTGAGCGCCATACAACCGATTGAGTTCGTATTCGTCCCAGAGAGCATCCTGCTCACCCTGGTAGCGCTCCAGCGGTAGGTAGCGCACCCAGCCGCTGGCGGGCGCCGGCTCGCTGGCGCGTGCCGCCAGCATCGCCTTGAGCCATTCGGTCTCGCTGGCGAAGGCCAAGGTCATGCCGGCTTGATGACTGAGCCGGCCGGGGTGCAGGCGCTCCATGCTCAGAAAACGGGTCAGGTGACCCAGGTTGCCACGGCGCATCAGGCAAATGTACAGCGCCATGTCCAACCGTGCGACAAAGCCCTGCCCCTCCTGCACCAACGCGGGCAGAAACTCTGCCACAAGGTCACGGCGAAGCAGTGCATGGCTTAGACCGCCGAACAGATTGGGCGCATTGGTTTCCAACGCTTCGAGCAAGTCGCTGCCTTTGACCACCGCGTCTTCCGGGCAGATCACCGCATTGAGCATGCGCGGTGGCAGCAAGGCATCGTCCGCCGCACACAGCATGCGCTGGCAGATGGTCATGCTGACATCGGCACGCTGCTCCATGAGCCTGGCCTGCAGGCCGACGCACTCGGGGAACAGGCGGTCGTCATCACAGAGGAATTTGATCAACGACCCTCGGGCATGCTCAAGGCATGCCATCAGGTTGCGAGCGAACCCCAGCGTCTGCGGGTTGCGCACATAGCGTACGGGCTTGCCGGTCTCTTGCATCACCGCGTCGACGATTGCCTGGATCTCAGGGCCGCGACTGTCGTCACAGACCAGCACCTCCAGCGCCGAATAGTCCTGGTCGAGCGCACTGAGCAGGGTGGCGCGGAAGAACTCAGGGTTGAAAGCGGGAATGGCGAGGCTGACGAGGGTCTGTTGATTCACGGTAGAGACCTTGAAGAAGCGGCGTGGCCAGCACCGGACGGGCTGGCACACGGGTGATACCGGGAGGACTTATCAGATGTAGTTGACCAGCGACAACCCAGCGACCTTGGCATAGGCCTGCATCGACGCCTGCAGCATGTTGGTCTGCATCTGCAGGCGCAGCATCACTTCGGCTGGATCACTTTCGCGGATCGAGCTCTGGGTCTTGGTGTTCTCGGTGCCCAGCGCTTCGTTGGTTTCGGCCTGCACGTCCAGCGCCTGGCCGCGGCCACCGATACTGCTGATGGACGACGACACTTGGTTAGTGGCACTGGCAATGTTGCCGATGGCCGAATCCAGCGACGCGAGGAAGTTCTGCCGGGCCACCGGGTCGTTATCGACCGGGCTGTTCAGCGCCTGGCGCAGCTGGCTGATGGTGTCGAGCACGTTCTGGGTCTGGTGCGTGTCGACTTTGACTGCGAACGAGTCACCCGTACTTGGCGCTCCGGACAATTCGAAGCTGACGCCTGCGGCAGTGGCGGTCGTGCCGTTCGGGCCGCCAAGGGCACCCGAGGCGACAGGGCGGCTGTCAGCGGTCACGGGCGAGGCATACAACTCGAAGGTATTGGTGCCGGTGAACTTGAGCACCGCGCCGCCGGACGGAAACGCCGCTTTGTAAGCGGCCGGGTCGGTGATGGTTGCACCGGTGATTTGCTCCGACGAGGTATTGCCGGGGCTGCGCGTGCCGGACACCTGGTCGGCCTTGGAGCTGAGGTTGAAGGTATGGCCGGCGATGACGGCATCTTCGTTGCCTTTATCGCCGTCCTTGAAGGTGATGTCCAGACGCAGATCGACGCCGCGGAAGCTGATCGTACTGTTGTCGACGGCAGGGTCGAACTTGCCGCCTTGGCTGGCTTCCAGGGTGACGTCATTGTTATTGGCGTCGGTGATCTTGTACTCGGTGCTGCTGATGAACTCGATCTTGTAAGGTTCGCCACTGCGGAAGCGGTCATTGTAGGCGGAGCTTCCGGAAACCTGGCCGTTGGACAGGCTGACACGGCCATCGTCGGTGGCCGGCGCAGTAAGCTTGGTTTCGCTGCGGCTGGTATTGAGAGCCTGCTCGAAAGCGTCGTAGCCGGTCTCGTTCGCGGCCAGGCTGAGCATGTCACCGACCTGCAGGTTCAACTTGCTCTGGTCGCCCTGATAGCTGTAGGTACCGTCGGAGTTGCGCGCATAAGGCGGTGTATCGCCCTTTGAGCCCGAGAAGATATATTTGCCGTTCTCGTCTTTGCTGTTCATCAGCGAGAACAGCTGATCTTCCAGAGACGACAGTTCATCGGCATTGGCCTTGCGATCGGCATCGGTGAACGTGCCGTTACCCGAACTCACCGCCAGTTCGTTGACCCGCTGCAGGATGGTGCCAATGGAGTTCAAGGTGCTTTCGGCAGTACCCAGCGCATTTCTCACATTGGTGATATTGCTCGAATACTGCTTGAGCATATTTTGCTGCTGCTCCAGCTGCAGCAGGCGCGCCGCCCCGACCGGATCGTCCTTGGCCGAGCGCACGCGAATACCATCGCTGGCCTCCTGCTGGGTCTTCACCGTGTTGGCGAAGTTCTTCTGATAGTTGGCGCTGTTGGTGTTGTAGAACTGCGAAGTAGAGATGCGTACGCTCACGATCTACGGCTCCTTAAAGACTGTTGATCAGGGTGGCGAAGGTTTCCTGGGCCGCCTTGATGATCTGCGACGACGCGGTGTAGTACTGCTGGAACTTGATCAGGTTGCCGGTCTCTTCGTCGATCGACACGCCCGACAGCCCGTTACGGCTGTCTTGTGCAGAGGTGTGCAGCGCCGTGGTGGCATCGCTGTCCATCTGCGCCTGCCCGGCCTTGCCGCCGACGTTGGACACCAGCTTGGCGTAGGCATCGGTGAAGCTGATGCCCTTGCCGTCGGCGCCGACTTCGACGGTGGATTTGGTCTGCAGGTCGATCACCGACTGGCCGTTGCGGTTATCCGCCGAGCCTGCGCCAGTCAGTGCGACGGTGTAGCTGTCGCCATTCTTCGGGGCGCCGGAGACGCTCATCTCGAAGGTGAAGTTGCCGCCCAGCGAGTTGCCGTTGGCATCGACCATCGGCACCGACAGCTGCAGCTTGTTTTCCTGGCCCGGCACGATGGTGCCGCTGCCGATCTCGGTGCCCTTGGCGTCGTACATCTTGTACGCCTGGGGCGAGGTGCTTTCGTCGCCGAACACCAGCTTGACCGGGGTCGAATACTTCAGGCCGTTCTGCAACTGGGTACGCTGGGCCGCATCGTAGATATCCAGCTCGGAGGTCAGCGTCGGCTGGGTGATCACGCCCGTGCCCTTGTTGCCGGAACCGCTTGTGGCGGTCAGCGGCGACGCCAGCGCCAGGCGCTTGGGATCGCTGAGCACGGTGTCGATGTTGGCCGCAGCGTTGCGCGTCGGGGTGATCTTGAAGCTGTCACCGGCGCTCAGGCCACCGCCATTGAGCGACAGGCTAAAACCGTCGATCACGGGTGGTGGGTTGTCGGTCAGGTCGAAGCTGCCCATGTCGGTGCCTTCGGGCAGCTTGCGCACGTTGTAGCCGGTGGCGCTGGTAAAGGTTACCTGGTAGTCGCTGGTGGACAGCTTGCCGGTGTCCTTGATGGTCACATCGAGGTTGCCGGAGCCTGCGCTGTTGCCGGTCTTGGCGATGCTGCGCTGGGCGATGGCGGCGGCGCTGTTGATGTCGCCGAACAAGGTGGCGCCGAAGTCGCCATTCTTGTCGATGCCCTGGGCCAGCTGGCTGTTGATCGCGTCGGCCACCACCAGCGCCACACGGCCCAGTTCGTTGAGCGCAGGGTCGAGGGTTTCCTTGCGGTAGCGGATCAAGCCGCCCATCTCACCACCGGTGGTGCTGTTGGTGATGTCCATCTTGGTCGAACCGCGGTTGAGGATCAGGCTCATGCGGGTCGGGTCGGTGGCACTGGGCTCCACGCCCAGGGTCTGGGTGGTCTTGCCCAGCACCAGCGCCTGGCCGTTCTTCAGGTAGATGTCGTAGTTGCCGTCACGCTCGACCACATCGGTGCCAATCAAAGCACTCAGCTCACGCACCGCACCGTCGCGCTGGTCGAGCAGGTCATTGGGCTGGCCGGAGATGGAGGCGACGCGGGAAATCTGATCGTTGAGGTCGGCAATGGTCTTGGTCAGGCTGTTGACCTGATCAGCCAGCGAGGCCATGTTGCTGTTGATGTTGCTGTTCTGCTGATTGAGCTGCGACGACAGGGTATTGAAGCGCTTGGCCAGGGACTGGGCGCTGGTCAGCAGCAGTTGGCGCGAGGCGTCTTCGGTCGGCTTGGCGGCGGCGTCCTGCATGGCGCTGAAGAAGCTCTGCAGGGCCGCGGTGATGCCGGTGTCGCTGCTGGAAAGGGCGGTATCCAGCGGCGTGATCTGATTCAGGTACGAGGACGCTTCGCTGCTCAGCGAGGTGGTGGTACGCAACTGGTTCTCGAGGAACGCGTTGTAGACACGGCGCACATCGGCCAGCGTGGTGCCGCTGCCGATGAAGACCTGGCCGACCTGCTGGCCGCCCTTGGTCTTCTGCACGTTCTGCTGGCGCGAGTAGCTATCGACGTCGGCGTTGGAGATGTTGTTACCGAGGGTGTACATCCCCGACTGCGCGGCGCCAAGCCCCGACATACCAATGTTGATCAGACTCGCCATGGTTCCATGCCCTTAAAGTTTCGTTGTAGTACCGAGCGATGCATAGCTCTCGTACGACTTCATCTGTCTTGCGATCTGCGAGATCTTGCTGGCGTAATTCGGGTCGGTGGCGTACCCGGCCTTTTGCAACTCTTGCACGAACTGTTCTGGCTTATCGGCCGCCTTCACCGCTTCTTGATAGCGGGAATTGTTCTGCAGCAGGCTGACCAGGTCGTGGAAGCTGTCCTGATAGGAGTCGTAGGAGCGGAACGCTGCGGTCTCCTTGACGAACTGGCCGTCACGGAACTCGCTGGTGATCGCCCGCGCCGAATCGCCTTCCCAATTGCCCGTGGCTTTGATGCCGAACAGGTTGTGGCTGCTGCTGCCATCGCTGTTGCGCATGACCGACTTGCCCCAGCCGGTTTCAAGGGCTGCCTGGGCCACCAGATAACGCGGGTCGACACCGATGCGCTTGGCGGCCTGCTCGGCCATCGGCAGCATGGTGGCGACGAATGCGTCGCTGTCGGTGAACGCTTTTTTCGGCGCCAGAGGCGGCTGCGCCACGGCACGGCCGGTGATGCGCAGCCCGCGCTCGGGCACAGCGAAGCTCTGCGCCACCTGCTGCCCATCGCGGGCCGGTACGGCGGCGGTATTGGTGGCTGCCGCCGGGTTGCCCGCCGAGGGCACGATACCGGCCAGCAAGCGGTCGGTCAGCTTGCCCGGCAACGCCAGGCGCCTTGAATTGAGCGCGGCAACGTCATTGCGGGTGGCAGTCGACTGCACGGCATGTACCGGGTCGGCTACCTTGTTGCCCCACAGCGCCGGCGCATTGCCTTCGCTACGGGGGAACGGGCTGGTGTTGACCGGCGCGCTCTTGTTCTTCGACAGCTGGCGCACCAGCACGTCCTGCAGGCCGATACCGCCACCCTCGCGGGACATGCTCACAGCCAGCTGCTGGTCGTACATGTCGCGGTACTGCTTGACCGTCGCGCTGTTCATCGGGTTGTCGTCGGCCAGTACGTCACTGGCCTTGCGCGAGGCCTTGAGCATTTCGCTGATGAACAGCGACTCGAATTCCTGGGCCACCTTGCGCACGTTGGCATCGCTGTCGCGATCACCGTGCTTGAGCGAGCTCAGGCGATTGAGGTCGGTGTAGGCGCCGCTGTCGGCCGTGCTGGAAACCAGGCTTTTCGAGTTCATGCGTGGCGTCCTCAGATCACGATCAGGTCGGCCTGCAAGGCGCCGGCCTGTTTCAGGGCTTCGAGGATGGCCATCAGGTCGCTGGGCGCTGCGCCCACCTGGTTCACCGCACGGACGATTTCATCCAGTGTGGTGCCCGGGCCGAACTTGAACATTGGCTTGGCTTCCTGTTGCGCGTTGACCCGCGAGCGTGGCACCACGGCGGTCTCGCCATTGGAGAACGGCCCCGGCTGGCTGACGATCGGGTCTTCGGTGATGGTCACGGTGAGGCTGCCGTGGGTCACCGCCGCCGGCGAAACCTTGACGTTCTGGCCGATCACGATGGTGCCGGTACGCGAGTTGATGATGACCTTGGCAACGGCCTGGCCCGGGTCGATCTCGAGGTTTTCGAGGATCGACAGGTAGTCCACACGCTGGGTCGGGTCCATCGGCGCGCTGACGCGCACCGAGCCGCCGTCCACCGCCTGGGCGACGCCTGGGCCGAGCAGTTCGTTGACCTTGTCGACGATACGCTTGGCGGTGGTGAAGTCGGGCCGATTGAGGTTCAACGTCAGGGTATTGCCCTGGTTGAACCCGCTCGGTACTGCACGTTCCACCGAAGCGCCACCTGGAATACGACCCGCCGACGGAACGTTGACGGTGATTTTCGAGCCATCGCGGCCTTCGGCATCGAAGCCGCCGACCACCAGGTTGCCTTGGGCAATGGCGTAGACGTTGCCGTCGATACCCTTGAGCGGAGTCATCAGCAGGCTACCGCCGCGCAGGCTCTTGGAGTTGCCGATCGAGGACACGGTAATGTCCACCACCTGGCCCGGCTTGGCGAAGGGCGGCAAGTCAGCATGCACCGACACTGCGGCGACGTTCTTCAACTGCACGTTGCCGGAGCCGGCGGGCACTTTGATGCCGAACTGCGACAGCATGTTGTTGAACGTCTGCAGCGTGAACGGCGTCTGGGTGGTCTGGTCACCCGTGCCGTTGAGGCCCACCACCAGGCCGTAACCGATCAACTGGTTGGAACGCACGCCCGAAATACTGGCGATGTCCTTGAGGCGCTCGGCATGGGCGCCGAACGCACAGGACAGAAGCAAGGTTGCGGCAATCAGTTGCCTGACGTTGAACATGTTCATCCGTACTCAGAAGGGCCAAAGCGGGCTGAGGAAGAAACGGTCCAGCCAGCCAGGCTGGCTGGCGTCGGCGAAGGAACCGGTACCCGAATAGGTGATGCGCGCGTCGGCCACACGGGTGGACGGCACGGTGTTGTCGGTGGCGATGTCGTCGGCGCGGATCAGCCCGGCGATGCGCACCAGCTCTTCGCCGGTGTTCAGGGTCATCCACTTCTCACCCCGCACGGCAATGATGCCGTTGGGCAGCACTTCGGCGACGGTGACGGTGATCGAGCCGGTCAACGTGTTGCCCTGGGTGGCCTTGCTGTCACCTTTGGTGGCACGTTCACCGCTGTAGCCCGCCTCCAGCGACAGGTCGCCGCCGCCGAACGGGTTGTTGGTGTTCGGCGTGGCACCGAACAGCGAGGTCAGGCCGATGTTGGCGCTGCTGTCCTTCTGGATCTGCGAACCGGCATTCTTGCTGGCCGAGGTACGTTCGTTGAGCGTGATGGTGATGATGTCACCCACGCGGAACGCCTTGCGGTCGCTGTACAGGTTCTGCTCGAAGCCGGCCTGGTAGATCGAACCGTTGTTGGCCGCTGCCGGCAACGGGGTGCGCGGCAAAACCGGCGCGTAGTACGGGTCGTTGGGCTTGGGCGTCGGCGCGACGCAACCAGCCAGCAACACCGCCCCCCCCAGGGCGAACAGGGACAACAGACGATTCATGACGCTTACCTCACGGTGTAACAGGGACTTGGGCTTACAGCTGCTGAGTGACGAACGACAGCATCTGGTCAGCAGTGGAGATGACCTTGGAGTTCATCTCGTAGGCGCGCTGCGTGGTGATCATGTTCACCAGCTCTTCCACGGTGCTGACGTTGGAGTTTTCCAGGGTCTGTTGCAGGGTGGTGCCGAAGCCGTTCAGGCCAGGGGTACCGACCTGTGGGGCACCACTGGCAGCGGTTTCCAGGAACAGGTTGTCGCCGATCGCCTGCAGGCCGGCCGGGTTGATGAAGTCGGCGGTCTGGATGTTGCCGATGACCTGCGCTGCCGGGTTGCCAGCGGTGGTGATCGACACGGTGCCGTCCTGGCCTACGGTGAAGGTCTGGGCGTCGTTCGGCACGACCACCGCAGGCTCCAGCGCGAAGCCGTTGGCGGTGACGATCTGGCCGTCGGAGTTCAGGTGGAAGGTACCGTCACGGGTGTACGAAACCGTACCGTCCGGCTGCAACACCTGGAAGAAACCACGGCCGTTGACCGCCATGTCCAGCGGGTTTTCGGTGGTCTGCAGGCTGCCGGTCTGGAAGTTTTTCTGGGTGCCGACGATGCGCACACCGGTACCGACCTGCAGGCCCGACGGCAGTTCGCTGTCCTGGGTGGACTGCGCGCCTGGCTGGCGTTTGATCTGGTACAACAGGTCCTGGAATTCGGCGCGGTCGCGCTTGAAGCCAGTGGTCGAAACGTTGGCCAGGTTGTTGGAAATGACCGTCAGGTTGGTGTCCTGGGCGGACAGGCCGGTTTTAGCGACCCAAAGAGCCGGAAGCATCAGTATTCTCCTCGTGCGCCTGTTTTACGGCACCCGTTCAAGTGTGGTTAGCCGAGTTGCAAAACACGCGCCATGGCTTCATCGCCTTCCTTGGCCGCGTTCATCATCTTCACGTGCAGTTCGAATTGGCGAGACAGCGCCAGCACCGACGTCATTTCTTCGACGGCATTGACGTTGCTGCCTTCGAGGAAGCCAGATACGACCTTGACGTTGACATCGGCAGCTGCCGGCTGGCCGCTGGTGGTGTGGATCAACCCGTCCAGGCCCTTGGTCAGGCCCTTGGTGTCCGGGTTGACCAGCTTGATCCGGTCGACCTCAGCCATCACCCGCGGGTCTTCACCCATGGAGCGGATGCTGATGGTGCCGTCAGCGCCGACTTCGACTTTCTGCTCTGGCGGAATGGCGATCGGCCCGCCGTTGCCGATCACCGGCATGCCATTACCGGCGCGCAGCACGCCGAGGGCATCGATGTTCAGGCTACCGGTACGTACGTAGGCTTCGCTGCCATCGGGGGCCTGCACGGCAATGAAGCCCTGCCCCGCCACCGCCACGTCCAGGTCACGCCCGGTCTCGACCATGGGCCCTTCACTGAAGTCGGTGGCCGGACGCTCGGTCATGGCAAACGCCCGCGACGGAAAGCTGTCACCGAACACCGGCATCGAGCGCGCCTGCTCCAGGTCACGCTGGAAACCATTGGTGGAAATGTTCGCCAGGTTGTTGGCGTGGGCCTTCTGCGCCAGCGCGTTCTGGCTGGCGCCGGTCATGGCCACGTAAAGCATCTTGTCCACAGTCATCCTCCGCTGCACTGGCGATCGTTTGCCGCTCGCCGTTGCTGTGCAGGCACTAAAGCAAGTTCCGAACCAACTTTTTGAAATGCTGAAAAAGCCCGTAAATACGGGCTTTGAAGGGTGCTACCAGGCAGGAGAACGCCGGTTATCCGGCGCGGGGTTGCCGGTAGCGGCAAAGCCGGCGCAGGCAATCACCGATCGCGGCAACCGCCATTGTTGTAGGGCCCGGCAAAACGCTTCCAGCCCTCCCCCGGCGACCACTGCGAGCACACCAGGCGCCCATCCACCTGGCTTTCCCAGCGCCACCAGGGCGCAGTACCCGCATGAGCCTGATACAGGCAGAACACGGCAAGCGCGGCGACAAGCCACTTTTTCATAAGCCCTCCCACAAAAACGACGAACCCCTTCATGGCAAAGGGGTTCGTCTTCACACAATCAACCCGCGACCATCAGGTCATCTGGATGATGGTCTGCATGATGGTGCTTTCGGTGGAGATGGTCTTGGCGTTCGCCTGATAGTTGCTCTGCGCCTTGATCAGCTCGACCAACTCCTGGGTCAGGTTGACGTTCGAAGCCTCCAGGGCATTGGACTCGACGCTACCCAGAGTACCGGTCTTGGGCTCGTCGATGCCGGGAATGCCGGAAGAGAAGGTTTCGGTCCAGCGGGTGCCGCCGATCTGCTGCAAGCCCTGCTCATTGGCGAAGCTGGCCAGCGCCACCTGGCCAATGGCGCGCGACTGCTGGTTGCTGAAGCTGGCGAACATCACGCCGGTGGAGTCGATGCTCAGGCTCGACAGGATACCGGTGGCGTAACCATCCTGGGACTGCGACATGCGCGCGGTCTCGGTGTTGTAGGACGTGGTGCTGTTCATCGACAGTTTCATGCCGTCGGCGTTACCCGCAGCGCCATTGGACGCCCAGTTGCCTGCCGAATCCTCGACCGCTGGCACCCAACCGGTCATGGTGAAGGTGTTGTTGGTCACGGTGAACGAAGCACCCGCCGGATGGCCCGTGTTATCGGCAGTCATGCTGCTCACAGAACCATCGCTGCTGAAACTGATGGTGCCGGTCAGCGGCGTGGTGGAAGCAGGATCGAACGGGTTTCGACCGTCGACCAACGTGTACATGGTCCATTCGTTCGTACCGGTCTTGCGGTAGAACTGCTCCATGGTGTGCTCGTTACCCTGGCTGTCGTACACCTTGGTCGGGAACGACTTGGTGTAGGTCGTCTCGTCGGTAGGGTCGAACGGCAGATTAGGCACCATCGCACCCGTGCCATCATCGATTTCCAGTGGAATATCGGTGGCCGAGGAGTTCAGGTTGATGCCTTGGTCAATCAGCGAGGTGGCTTTTGGCTGCAGCGCCGAGGTGTCGATCTGCAGGTCAGTCAGCACACCCTTCTGGATCTTACCGTTCGCATCGGCCGCGTAGCCTTGCAGGCGCAGGCCGTCCGAGGTGACCACGAAGTTGTTCTTGTCGGCCTGGAACGCACCGGCACGGGTGTAGACGCGCGAACCGTTGTCGGACAGGACGAAGAAGCCCTGGCCCTGGATACCCATGTCCAGCACGTTACCCGTGTTGTTGACATCACCCTGGGTGAATTGCTGGGAGATCGCCGCCAGGCGCACGCCGTTGCCGACCTGGTTCTTGCCCACACCCAGGCGGTTGGCACCGGCATAGACGTCGGCGAACTCGGCACGCGAGGATTTGAAGCCTGTGGTATTGACGTTGGCGATGTTGTTGCCGGTAACGTCCAGCTGTTTGTTGGCTGCGTACAGACCGCTAAGGCCGATATTGAAAGACATGAATTCGCTCCTGCGCCGCGCTGGCGGGCCTTAGATGCCGATGGTTTGTATGTCAGAGAGGGAGACCTTGCCGACGCCAGCAAGGTTGAGCACCATTTCGCCGGTGGCATTGAAGCTGACGCTGGTCACCTTGGCCGGCAGCAGCGTGCTCATCTGCACCGACTGGCCATCCACGGTGGTGCTGGCGGTGAAGGTATAGGTGCCCGGGTCGACCTTCTCGCCGCTGTCGTTGGTGCCGTCCCAGATGAAGTCGGCATAGCCGGCTTTCTGCTCGCCCAGCTCGATGGTCTTGACGGTATTGCCGTCCTTGTCCTTGATGGTGATCTTCGCTTCACTGATTGCCTGCGGCACGACGAACTGTGCATTGAAGCTTTCAGTGGTATCGACCACCGCCTTGTCGTTCTGCACCACCACCGAACGGCCGACCAGCGAGGAGGCCTGCAGGGCCTGGGACGACGCCATGGCATTGGTAATGCTGCTGACCGATTCGTTCAGGGAGGTGATGCCTTCCAGGCTGCTGAACTGCGCCAGCTGGGCCACGAACTCACCGTTCTCCTGCGGATCCAGCGGGTTCTGGTGCTGCATCTGGGTAACCAGCAACTGCAGGAACGCGTCCTTGCCAAGCGTATCGGTACCGGTCTTGGACACGGTATCGGTGGTTTTCTTGGTGGTACCACCGACGCCCGACGCTGTCAGGACATCATTGAGGTTCACACCGCTGGTGCTATCGACTGCCATGGTCCGGATTCCTTATCACTGACCCAGGGTCAGCACTTTCTGCATCATGTTCTTGGCGGTGTTCATCAGCTCGGCGTTGGTCTGGAACGCGCGGCTGGCGGAGATCATGTCAGCCATCTCCTCGACCACATTGACGTTCGGGTAGTAGACGTAACCGTCCTTGTTCGCCGCCGGATGGTTGGGCTCGTAGCGTGCTTCGAGGTTGCTCTGGTCTTCGATGATGCCCTTGACCTGCACACCCTGCCCTGCCTCGCCCTGGTCTTCGAACAGCGACTGGCTGCCGCCAGCCTGCGCATTCTGGAAGGTGGTGGCGAACACCGGATGCCGCGCGCGGTAGGTCTGATCGATACTCGACGAAACCGTCTCGGCGTTGGCAATGTTGGAAGCAACGGTGTTGAGGCGGGTGTTCTGCGCGCTCATGCCGCTACCGGCAATGTTGAAGACACTGGACAGGGACATGGTCATTCTCCTCGCAGGGCAGAAACCAGCCCTTTGAATTTACTGTTGAGCAGGGTGAAGCTGGCCTGGAAGCCAATGGCGTTTTCCGTGTAGTTCGATTGCTCGATCTGGGCGTCCACGGTGTTCTGGTCGATCGACGGCTGCGTCGGTGTGCGGTACTGCAGCGTGTCGTCGGCCATGGCCAGGCCTTCGGCCTCGATGTGACGGCTGTTGGTTCGGTCCATGGCAAAGCGGCCACCGCTCTGCTGCTTCTGGCTTTCGGCGGCGAGCACCGAAGAGAAGTCCATGTCACGCGCCTTGTAATTGGGCGTGTCAGCGTTGGCGATGTTGTTGGCCAGCACTTCGGCGCGCTGGGCGCGGAAGCCCAGTGCCTTTTCATGGATGCCAAGCGCCTTGTCGAAACTGATGCTCATGTCGGGGAAACCTTCGAAGGTTGACCGGAATATCGTTGGCCAAGCTATAGCAAGGGCTGTGCCAATGTCCGGAAAGGCCAGAAACACTGGGCTGGGGCGGGGATGGCTGATGGCGCGATGCCAGAAAAGCGGCAAAAGGCTTCCGCCTGAACAACGCAAAGCGGCAATTGCCGGGCGGCAAAAGCGGCAAAACAAAAAATTGACGTCAACAGGCGGGGGTGGCGCTGGGGGGCAACACGCTGCTTGGAACATCAGGCTTTTGAGCGCGAGCGCCGCGCGGGCGGCGTTCGCGCTCAGGCCTGCCCGAAACAGACCGGCAGGCGCTCGCAGCCGATCACTTGGCCTGGTAAATGATCCCGGGGCTGCACTGCACCATCTGGTAGTGGTCCGGCAACCCATTGAGCGCCTCGGACGCCCCCAGGAAGAGGTACCCACCTGGCTTCAGGGTGCTGTGAATACGCAGCAGGATGTCTTTCTTCACCTGTGCCGAGAAATAGATCAACACATTCCGGCAGAACACGATGTCGAACTTGCCCAGCGCCGCGTAGCTGTCGAGCAGGTTGAACGAGCGGAACTCGACACGGCTGCGAATCGCCGGCTTGACCGCCCAGCGCCCCGGCCCCTTGGTGTCGAAGTAGCGCTGCAGGCGCTCCTGGGACAAGCCGCGGGCGATCGCCAGGCTGTCGTATTCACCGGTCTTGCAGTTGTTGAGCATCGACCCGGACAGGTCGGTGGCAACGATCTGCGCGCCCATCTTCAACTGGCCCAGGTTGCTGCGCTCGAACTCATCGATGGCCATCGAAATGGAGTACGGCTCCTGGCCCGACGAGCAGGCCGCCGACCACATGCGCAGGCGCTGGCCGGGGTTGTTCTTGATGAACTCGGGAATGACCTTGTTCTTCAGCACTTCGAATGGGTAGGTGTCGCGAAACCACAAGGTTTCGTTGGTGGTCATCGCATCCACCACCTGCTCGCGCAGCCCCCCACGCGGCTGAGCCTGGATGCGCTGCACCAGTTCGCCCAGGCTCTTGATGCCCTGCTGCTCCATCAGCTTGTTAAGACGGCTGGAGACCAGGTACTGCTTGTTCTCACCCAGCAGGATGCCACAGGCTTTCTCCAGGAATACCCGGAACTGTTCGAAATCCAAATTACCCGTAGACACTACTGCGGCCTCTTTTCAATCACAGGTACCGGGAGTCGCCTCCCGGCTACTTCAATGCGTTGCCTTGATCCGGTCGACCACGCGCTGGGCCAGGTCGTCCGGCCTGAACTTGGCCAGGAAGTCATCGGCACCGACCTTCTTGACCATCGCCTGGTTGAACACCCCGGACAGCGAAGTATGCAGGCAGATATGCAGCTTTTGCATGCGCGGGTCACTGCGGATCTCGGCGGTCAGCGTATAACCGTCCATCTCCGGCATCTCGATGTCCGAAATCATCATCAGGAACTCTTCTTCTGGCCGCTTGCCCTCCTCCACCAGTTTGCGCAGGTAGTCCAAGGCCTGGCGCCCGTCATTGAGCGCCACCACCTCGACACCGACCGTCTGCAGGCAGCGGCTGACCTGTTTGCGCGCCACCGACGAATCGTCAACGGTCAGCACACGCAGCAGCACGGCCTTGTCCTGGGTGTCGGCATCGACCACACCGGCTGACACCGACTCGGACGACGGCGCCACCTCGGCCAGTACCTTTTCCACGTCGATGATTTCAACCATGCGGTTGTCCACCCGGGTAACCGCAGTCAGGTAATGGTCGCGGCCGGTGCCCTTGGGTGGCGGGTGGATTTCTTCCCAGTTCATGTTGACGATGCGCTCGACCGAGTGCACCAGAAAACCTTGGGTCTTGGTGTTGTACTCGGTGATGATCACGAAGCTGTTGCGAGTCTCTTCCTGCAGCCCGGGCAAGCCGGTGGCCATCGACAGGTCGAGAATCGGAATGGTCGCCCCACGAATGTTGGCCACACCACGCACCACTGGGTGGGACTTGGGCAGCACGGTCAGCTCAGGGCATTGCAGCACCTCGCGGACCTTGAACACATTGATGCCGTAAAGCTGCGCGCCATTGAGGCGGAACAACAGCAATTCCAGGCGATTCTGCCCAACCAGCTGTGTGCGCTGGTTGACTGAATCCATAACCCCCGCCATGCCTGACTCCTTTTTCTTTCTGCCATATCGTAGCCACTCCTACAGCGAGTCGGCACGGGCTTTGCTTTTTTGAGCGTCATGTACACGAAAACGACAATTTTCCGACGACTGACGCACCTGCTGAGCGGCTCGCTGGCTGCACTGTGCCTGCTGGCACCCGGCGCTCGAACGCTGGCGGACGCGGTTACCTTGCCTGAACAGCTTATCGGTGTCACCCAAGGGTTTCTTGAATTCACCGTAGAGGATTACCTGGCCACGACGCAGACACCAGGCCGCTACGAAATACAGGTCAATTCGCTCGACCCGCGCCTGCGCATGCCGCTGTGCAGCCAGCAACTGGACGCTTCGCTGGAAAGCCCGGCGCAGCCATTGGGGCGTGTCACGGTACGTGTACGCTGCGACGGCGCCGCGCCGTGGACCGTCTTCGTGCCGGCCACGGTGCGGCTGTTCCGCGATGTGGTGGTGGTTACCCGCCCGCTGAAGCGCCAGAATATCGTGGGTGAAGGTGACGTGGCCCTGCGCGAACGTGACGTTGGCACCCTCACCCAAGGCTTTCTCACCGACCTTGATCAGGTGGTTGGCATGAAGATGCTGCGCCCGACGGTGATCGACCAGGTTTTGACCCCACAGCACCTGGAGCAGGCCGAAGTGATACGCAAGGGCGACCATGTGGTGATCATCGCCCGCAGCGGCAGCCTGGCCGTACGCATGCCCGGCGAGGCCCTCAGCAAAGGCGGCCAGGGCGAACAGATCCGGGTGCGCAACCTGAATTCGCAGAGGGTAGTGAAGGCCCGGGTCACCGCCCCCGGCCAGGTGGAGGTCGCCATGTAGATTGGGCTGGCAGTGTATTACCGCTTTTTCTAAACTGTATCAGGAACGGGTTCGCGGGCTTGCCGAGAGGCGGCTGAGCATTTACGCCTAAAGTTTCTTTCGCAATGGCCGAAAACATGGCAAGCGTCCAAATACCCAGGGGTTTCTGATCATGGTCATCGACTTCAGTCGTTTGAATAACTCTCCGTCCATCACGGGCGGCGTTCGCGGCAATGCCGCGCCCGGCAACGCCGACAAGTCCGGCGAAACCACCGCGCCGAATAGCGCAAGCGCCAGCGGAGAAGCGGTACACCTCAGCCAAGAGGCCCAGCAGTTGCAAAAGGTCAGCGACAAGCTGCGCGACCAGCCCGTTGTCGACAATGCCCGCGTGGCACAGTTGAAACAGGCGATCGCAGATGGCAGCTACCAGGTCGATGCCGGCCGGGTCGCCAGCAAACTGCTCGATTTCGAAGCCCAGCGCTGACCGTTCGGCGCGCTGACTTCACGGACGCTTGAAAAGCCAAGAGTTAGCCATGCACGACATCACATTGCTGCAACTGATCGAAGACGACATCGCCCCCACCCAGGAGCTGCTCGACCTGCTTCAGCAGGAGGCAGTCGCCCTGCATGGGCGCGATATGGCACCGCTGGAGGGCATCCTGGCCCGCAAGCAATCGCTGATCGTTCTGCTCGAGCAGCAAGGCCTGCGGCGCAATCACCTGCTCACCAGCCTAGGCCTGAGCGCCGACCGTGCTGGGGTTCAGGCCGTCGCTGCGCAGTCGCCAAACGGTGAAGTGATCATGCAGCAGCTCAATGTGCTGACCCAGCTGATGGACGCCTGCCAGAAGGTCAACGAGACCAATGGCCGGATCATCCAGGTACAGCAGCACGTCACGGCCAACCAGATCAGAATCCTCATGGGCGGCGATTCTCCGTCGCTCTACGACAGCCGTGGCGCCACTTCGCCACTGGCCAAGCCTCGGGCGCTCAGCCAAGTGTGATTAGTTCTATCAAGGCACGGAACATACTGGCAAAATGCCTTTACTTGCGTGTGTCGTTTTTGCCTGGAGATTGATAACCCGTGTTCAATGAAACCGATGCTCCGCAGCCGCCAAAGGTGCTGAACACTCCTTTGGAGATTGCGGCCAACCTGCGCCAGTTGCTGGAGAGCCATGATCCTTTGATCATCACCTTCCATGAGCGCAGCCAGCGTTTCCAGAGCTACGTGGTTCATGTGGACCGTGACAGCAATACTTTGGCGCTGGACGAGATGATCCCGCGCGATGGCGAAAAATTCATCGAGAACGGCGAGCCGTTCCGCGTTGAAGGGTTCCACGACGGCGTACGCATTGCGTGGGAGTGCAACCACGAATTGAGGATCACCGAGGTCGATGGCCATCGCTCCTACCGCGGTGCCTTGCCGGACGAGGTGACCTACCACCAGCGGCGCAATGCATTTCGCGCTGCGCTGAAGCTGTCGCAGCTGGTCGATGTGATTCTCGATGGCACCCATCTCAAGGGTAATGGCGCCTTGCGCGGCAAGCTGCTCGACATCTCCGCCACTGGCTGCAAACTGCGGTTTGACGGCGACGTCGAGGCGCGCCTGCAACTGGGCCAGGTTTACGAGCGCTTCAAGGCCAGCAACCCGCTGGGCCTGGTGGACATGATGGTCGAGTTGCGCCACCTGCATTACGAAGAGCGGATCAACACCACCTTTGCCGGCGTACGCTTCCATAACCTCAATGGCCCGGCGCAACGCAAGATAGAGAGCTTCGTGTACCAGTTGCAGCGCGAAGCGCGGCGGTTCGATAAAGACGATTATTGATCGTCTGCTTAGAACGCCCCCCTGAAGGCTGATGCCAGTCTTTTGAACGATTAGGGCCGCTTTGCGGCCCTAATGAAGCCCTGATGAAGCGTACTCACGGGCATTGACCTGAGACTGGCTATTCGTTTGTGCCTACCCTGGGCCCGCCTCAAACCGGCTTGCTGACCTCGCCCGGATCAGCCGGTTCGGCCTTCTCTTCAGCCTCGGTATCCTCAGCCGCCACAGGCGCCTGCATTACCTCCTGCACGGTCTGTTCATCCACCCGCGGGTCGAGCGCCGCCGACAATGGCGAGCCCGCCGCCGGCATGGCCACGTGACCCAACGGCGCGTCCTGTACCTGGTGCAGCCCGGTGACCGCCTTCGGCCGAATCCGCCACACCAGCACCAGGGCGAAGAACACGAAGAAGGCATACAGCATCTGCGCGCCCAGCACCTTCATCAGTACCCCCGCCGCCAGCGGCCCGATGCACGCCCCCACGCCGTAGGTGACCAGCAGCATGGCGGTCAACGAGACACGCCGCTCGCTTTCCACGTGGTCGTTGGAAAATGCCACAGCCAGCGGATAAAGGCAGAACTGCAACAGCGAAATCAGAAAGCCGATGCCGAACAGCAACTCCAACGGCACATTGGGCAGAATCGCCAGCGGCGCCGCCGCCAGCGCCAGCCCCACAGCCACGCTGCGGATCAGCACGGCCCGGTCATAGCGGTCGGACAACCAGCCCAACGGCCACTGCACCAGCAGCCCGGCAAAGATGCAGCTGCCCATGAACAAGCCGATCTGCTCGGTGGAAAGCCCCTGGCTGGACGCATACAGCGGCGCCAGGCCGTAGAAAGAGCCGACGATCAACCCCGAACCCAGCACCGTGCTCAGCGACTGCGGCACGCGCTTGATGAAGAATTTCGGCTCCATCGGTGCCGGGCGCAGCGGCGCCGGGTGAATGCGCCGGGTCATCGCCACCGGCACCAGGCACAGGGCGAAGCACATCGCGACCAGCATCAACAGTTCAGGGCCAAGCTCGGGATGCACCACCAGAATCAGCTGACCGAGCACCAGCCCCAGGTAAGAGGCGATCATGTACCCGCCAAACACAGCGCCGCGGTGCTTGGCGTCAGCCTGCTCGTTCAGCCAGCTCTCAATGACCATGTACTGGCACATCATGCCCAGGCCAACGAGCATCCGCAGCCCGACCCAGACTGGCAGCCAGTTGGTCATGCCATGGCCCAGCACCGCCGCACAGACGATGCCGGCGCAGGTGGTATAGGCCCGGATGTGCCCTACCCGGCCGATCAGTCGGTGGCCAACCTTGCCACCAACAGCCAGGCCGAAATAGTTGGCCGCCATCAACGCACCGACCCACAGGCTGTCGACATTGTCGGCCGCCAGGCGCAAAGCCAGGTAAGTACTGAGCAGACCCGAGCCGATAAGCATCATCAAGGCAGCGAAATACAACGACTGAAACGGCTTCCAGATGTTTCGCATACGTCCCGTAGGGCTCCCTGTTCAGGTGGCGTTGGCTTGCTGGCAAGCATAAAAGCAAATCAGCCGCGGCGCAGTCCCCTGCCTGCGAAATAGCAGAACAGGGGCGCATGCAGTAGCGTTCGTGTCGCGATCAGGCTTGTGCCGCCAACACGCGCCGCTCCCACGGCGTGATCTCGTTGTAGAAATCAGTCAACTCAAGCGTCTTGCTGGCAGCGTAACCTTCGATGAACTCAGCCCCGAACAGTTCCCGGGCCAAGGCGCTGCGCTTGAGACGTTCCAGCGCCGCATGCAGGGTGCAGGGCAGGCTCAGGTGCTCAGGGACCTGGAACTCACCCTGGATGGCCGGTGCAGGCGCCAGGCGTTGCTCGATGCCGTGCAGGCCAGCTGCCAGGCTGGCGGCAATGGCCAGGTAGGGGTTTGCATCCGCGCCCGGCAGGCGGTTCTCGACGCGCCGCGCCGCGGGGCCGCTGGCCGGAATACGCAGCCCGGCAGCGCGGTTGTCATGCGACCAGCAAGCATTGTTCGGCGACGCATAGGGATGGCACAGCCGCTGGTACGAATTGACATTGGGTGCGAACAGCGCAGTGAAATCGGCCATGCACGCCTGCAGGCCGCCAATGAAATGATGGAAGGTCTCGCTCGGCTGCCCCTGGTCATCGCTGAACACGTTCCGCCCCGTGGCTGTCTCTACCAGGCTCTGGTGGATATGCATCGAGCTGCCCGGCGTATGCGCCAGGGGCTTGGCCATGCACACCACCGTCAGGCCATGCTTGAGCGCGACCTCCTTGAGCAGGTGCTTGAACAGGAACGTCTGGTCGGCCAGCAGCAAGGGGTCGCCGTGCAGCAGATTGATTTCGAACTGGCTGACGCCCATTTCATGCATGAAGGTGTCGCGCGGCAGGCCAAGCGCTGCCATGCACCGGTAAACCTCCTGAAAGAACGGCCGCAGGCCGTTGTTGGAACTGACACTGAATGCCGAGTGGCCGAGCTCTCGGCGGCCGTCCTTGCCCAGCGGCGGCACAAACGGTTGTACAGGGTCGCTGTTGGGCGCAAAGACGAAGAACTCCAGTTCGGTGGCCACCACCGGCGCCAGGCCCCGCGCGGCATAGCGGGCGATCACGCCTTTGAGTAGCCCGCGGGTGGATAGCCCTGACGGCCGGCCATCGAGCTCATTGGCATCACAGATCGCCAGCGCCAGGCCCTCCTCGCTCCAGGGCAAGCGGTGGATCTGCGCAGGCTCCGCGACCAAGGCCAGGTCACCATCGTCGCTGCCGTAGTATTTCGCTGGCGGGTAGCCGCCCATGATGCACTGCAACAAGACGCCACGTGCCATCTGCAGGCGCCGGCCTTCGAGGAAGCCATCGGCGGTCATGACCTTGCCACGGGGAACGCCGTTAAGGTCGGGAGTGACACATTCGATCTGGTCGATGCCCTGAAGATGCTCGGCGAGTGAGCGCGGGGCTGCGGTGGTCATGACGCTTGTCCTTGTTGTTATGGGCTGGCAACAACATAGGCTGGGGGTGTTTAAAATATCAAGCACCTGCATCCACGACGACGCAGTTCTTGCCCCTCACTCGCGCAGGGTCATGCCGTTGGCAGGCAATGGCAGCGCCGTTTTGTACCGGACCTGCTTCAGGGCAAAACTCGAGCGTATGTTCGCTACACCTGGCAGTCGCGTCAGGTAATCGAGAAACCGCTCCAGCGCCTGGATGCTCGGCAACAGCACCCGCAGCAAATAGTCGGGGTCGCCAGTCATCAGGTAGCACTCCATCACCTCCGGGCGCTCGGCGATTTCTTCCTCGAAGCGATGCAGCGCTTGCTCTACCTGCTTCTCCAGGCTGACATGGATGAACACATTGACATCCAGCCCCAGCACCTCTGGCGACAGCAGGGTCACCTGCTGACGGATCACACCCAGCTCTTCCATGGCCTTGACCCGGTTGAAGCAAGGCGTGGGCGACAGGTTCACCGACCGCGCCAGTTCTGCGTTGGTGATGCGGGCGTTGTCCTGAAGGCTGTTGAGAATGCCGATATCGGTACGATCGAGTTTGCGCATGAGACAAATTCACCGGTTTTTTGTGTTTATGCAGAATGTTTATCCGGCCCGCTCGCTAAAGGCAATCAACTTGAGAGAAAAATTCTCCCAGGGTGTCACTACTATGTAATTGACGCTGACCTGCCAGTCACAAGCCGGTAGTCAGCGGCGGCCGCTTCAAAGCTCACAAAAACAACATCCGAGCGAGCGTAAAAAGCATGAACGAGTACGCCCCCCTGCGTTTGCATGTGCCCGAGCCTACCGGCCGGCCAGGCTGCCAGACCGATTTTTCCTACCTGCGCCTGAACGACGCGGGTCAAGTCCGTAAACCACCCATCGATGTCGATGCTGCCGACACTGCCGACCTGTCCAACAGCCTGGTCCGTGTGCTCGACGAGCATGGCGATGCCCTTGGCCCATGGGCCGAAGACATCGATCCACAGCTGCTGCGCCAAGGCATGCGCGCCATGCTCAAGACGCGGATTTTCGACAGCCGCATGGTGCTTGCCCAGCGCCAGAAGAAGATGTCCTTCTACATGCAGAGCCTGGGCGAAGAAGCCATCGGCAGCGCCCAGGCGCTGGCGCTGAACCGCACCGACATGTGCTTCCCCACCTACCGCCAGCAAAGCATTTTGATGGCCCGCGACGTGTCGCTGGTGGAAATGATCTGCCAGCTGTTGTCCAACGAGCGCGACCCGCTCAAGGGCCGCCAGCTACCGATCATGTATTCGGTACGCGAAGCCGGCTTTTTCACCATCAGCGGTAACCTGGCGACGCAGTTCGTGCAAGCGGTCGGCTGGGCCATGGCCTCGGCGATCAAGGGCGATACCAAGATCGCCTCGGCCTGGATCGGCGACGGCGCCACGGCCGAGTCAGACTTCCACACCGCGCTGACCTTCGCCCACGTATACCGCGCCCCGGTGATCCTCAACGTGGTCAACAACCAGTGGGCGATCTCCACGTTCCAGGCCATCGCCGGCGGCGAATCGACCACCTTCGCCGGCCGTGGCGTGGGTTGCGGTATCGCGTCTCTGCGGGTGGACGGCAACGATTTCGTCGCTGTCTATGCCGCCTCGCGCTGGGCCGCCGAACGCGCCCGCCGCGGCCTGGGCCCGTGCCTGATCGAGTGGGTCACCTACCGCGCAGGCCCGCACTCCACTTCCGACGACCCGTCCAAATATCGCCCTGCCGACGACTGGAGCCACTTCCCGCTGGGCGACCCGATCGCCCGCCTGAAACAGCACCTGATCAAGATCGGCCACTGGTCCGAGGAAGAACACCAGGCCGTCACCGCCGAGTTCGAAGCGGCCGTCATCGCCGCGCAAAAGGAAGCCGAACAATACGGCACCCTGGCCAACGGCCACATCCCGAGTGCAGCCTCGATGTTCGAGGACGTGTACAAGGAAATGCCCGACCACCTGCGCCGTCAGCGCCAGGAACTGGGGGTTTGAGATGAACGACCACAACAACAGCATCAAACCGGAAACCGCCATGGCCACCACTACCATGACCATGATCCAGGCCCTGCGCTCGGCCATGGATGTCATGCTTGAGCGCGACGACAACGTGGTGATCTACGGCCAGGACGTGGGCTACTTCGGCGGCGTGTTCCGCTGCACCGAGGGCCTGCAGACCAAGTACGGCAAATCGCGCGTGTTCGACGCACCGATCTCAGAGAGCGGTATCGTCGGCACCGCCGTGGGCATGGGTGCCTATGGCCTGCGGCCTGTGGTGGAAATCCAGTTCGCCGACTATTTCTATCCTGCCTCCGACCAGATCGTTTCGGAAATGGCGCGGCTGCGCTACCGCTCGGCCGGCGAATTCATCTCCCCACTGACCCTGCGCATGCCCTGCGGTGGCGGCATCTACGGTGGCCAGACCCACAGCCAGAGCCCCGAAGCGATGTTCACTCAGGTGTGCGGTCTGCGCACGGTGATGCCCTCTAACCCGTACGATGCCAAAGGCCTGCTGATCGCCTCGATCGAATGCGATGACCCGGTGATCTTCCTCGAGCCCAAGCGCCTGTACAACGGCCCGTTCGACGGCCATCACGACCGCCCGGTGACCCCGTGGTCCAAGCACCCGCAAAGTGCCGTGCCGGACGGTTACTACACCGTGCCGCTGGACAAAGCGGCCATCACCCGCCCAGGCAACGACGTCACCGTATTGACCTACGGCACCACGGTCTACGTGGCCCAGGTGGCCGCCGAGGAAACCGGTGTGGATGCTGAAGTGATCGACCTGCGCAGCCTCTGGCCGCTGGACCTGGACACCATCGTCGCGTCGGTGAAGAAGACCGGCCGCTGCGTGGTCGTGCATGAAGCCACACGAACCTGCGGTTTCGGCGCCGAACTGGTAGCGCTGGTGCAGGAGCATTGCTTCCATCACCTCGAAGCGCCCATCGAGCGCGTCACCGGCTGGGACACGCCCTACCCTCACGCACAGGAGTGGGCTTATTTCCCAGGCCCATCTCGTGTTGGTGCGGCATTGAAACGGGTCATGGAGGTCTGAATGGGCACGCACGTCATCAAGATGCCGGACATTGGCGAAGGCATCGCGCAAGTCGAGCTGGTCGAATGGTTCGTCAAGGTCGGCGATGTGATCGCCGAAGACCAGGTGGTCGCCGATGTCATGACTGACAAGGCCACCGTGGAAATCCCTTCGCCGGTCAGTGGCAAGGTGCTGGCCCTGGGTGGCCAGCCGGGTGAAGTGATGGCGGTCGGCAGCGAGCTGATCCGCATCGAAGTGGAAGGCAGCGGCAACCACGTGGATGTGCCGCAGGCCAAGCCGGTCGAGCCGCAGGCCGCACCGGTCGCCGCCAAGTCGGAACCTCGTGTCGAAGCACAACCGGTTGCCTGCCCGGCCACCACGTCGCACAGTGCCGCCCCTATCGTGCCGCGCCAGGCCGACGAAAAGCCGCTGGCCTCCCCCGCTGTGCGCAAGCGCGCCCTGGATGCTGGTATCGAATTGCGTTACGTGCATGGCAGCGGCCCCGCCGGGCGCATCCTGCACGAAGACCTCGATGCCTTCATCAGCAAACCGCAGAGCCCTGCCGGCCAGGCACCTGGCGGTTATGCCAAGCGCACCGACAGCGAGCAGGTGCAAGTGATCGGCCTGCGCCGCAAGATCGCCCAGCGCATGCAGGATGCCAAGCGCCGCGTGGCGCACTTCAGTTATGTCGAGGAAATCGACGTCACGGCGCTGGAAGCCCTGCGCCAGCAACTCAACAGCAAGTACGGCGACAGCCGCGGCAAGCTGACCCTGTTGCCGTTCCTGGTGCGCGCCTTGGTCGTGGCGCTGCGCGACTTCCCGCAGATCAACGCCACCTATGACGATGAAGCCCAAGTCATCACCCGCCATGGCGCGGTGCACGTGGGCATCGCCACCCAAGGCGACAACGGCCTGATGGTGCCGGTGCTGCGCCACGCCGAGGCCGGCAGCCTGTGGGGCAATGCCAGCGAGATTGGCCGCTTGGCCAATGCAGCGCGCAACAACAAGGCCAGCCGCGAGGAACTGTCCGGCTCGACCATCACCCTGACCAGCCTCGGTGCGTTGGGCGGTATCGTCAGCACACCGGTGGTCAACACCCCGGAGGTAGCGATCGTCGGCGTCAACCGCATGGTCGAGCGGCCAATGGTGGTCGACGGCCAGATCGTGATCCGCAAGATGATGAACCTGTCCAGCTCGTTCGACCACCGGGTGGTCGATGGCATGGATGCCGCGCTGTTCATTCAGGCTGTACGTGGCCTGCTTGAACAACCCGCCTGCCTGTTCGTGGAGTAAGCATGCAACAGACTATCGACACCACCCTGCTGATCATCGGTGGCGGCCCCGGTGGGTACGTGGCCGCCATCCGCGCCGGGCAACTGGGCATCCCCACCGTGCTGGTGGAAGGCCAGGCGCTGGGCGGCACCTGCCTGAACATCGGCTGCATTCCGTCCAAGGCGCTGATCCATGTGGCTGAGCAGTTCCACCAGGCTTCGCGCTTTACCGAACCCTCGCCCCTGGGCATCAGCGTCGCCTCGCCGCGCCTGGACATCGGCCAGAGCGTGGCCTGGAAGGACGGTATCGTCGATCGCCTGACCACCGGCGTCGCCGCGCTGCTGAAAAAGCACGGGGTCAAGGTGATCCACGGCTGGGCGAAGATCATCGACGGCAAGCATGTCGACGTCGACGGCCAGCGCATCCAGTGCGAGCACCTGCTGCTGGCCACCGGCTCGAACAGCGTCGAACTGCCGATGCTGCCGCTGGGCGGCCCGATCATCTCCTCCACCGAAGCCCTTGCCCCGCAGACGCTGCCCAAGCACCTGGTGGTGGTGGGCGGCGGCTACATCGGTCTGGAACTGGGCATCGCCTATCGCAAGCTGGGCGCGCGGGTCAGCGTGGTGGAAGCGCGCGACCGCATCCTGCCGACCTATGACAGCGAGCTGACCGCACCGGTGGCCGAATCGCTGAAGAAGCTGGGCATCGCCCTGCACCTGGGGCACAGCGTCGAGGGCTATGACAACGGCTGCCTGCTGGCCCGCGACGGCCAGGGCGGGCAGTTGCGGCTGGAGGCCGACCGGGTTCTGGTAGCGGTGGGCCGTCGCCCGCGCACGCAGGGCTACAACCTGGAAAGCCTGGAACTGAAAATGAACGGTGCCGCCATCGCCATCGATGAACGCTGCCAGACCAGCATGCGCAACGTCTGGGCCATCGGTGATGTGGCCGGCGAACCGATGCTGGCCCACCGCGCGATGGCGCAAGGCGAGATGGTCGCCGAAATCATTGCCGGCAAGGCGCGGCGCTTCGAGCCCAGTGCAATTGCCGCAGTGTGTTTCACCGACCCGGAAGTGGTGGTGGCCGGCACCACGCCGGAACAGGCCAGTGAGCAAGGGTTGGACTGCATCGTCGCGCAGTTCCCGTTCGCCGCCAACGGGCGGGCCATGAGCCTGGAGTCGAAAACCGGCTTCGTGCGCGTGGTGGCACGCCGTGACAACCATCTGATCGTGGGTTGGCAGGCGGTGGGCGTGGCGGTTTCGGAACTGTCCACGGCCTTTGCCCAGTCTCTGGAAATGGGCGCACGCCTGGAAGATATCGCGGGCACCATCCATGCCCACCCGACCCTGGGCGAAGCGGTGCAGGAAGCGGCATTGCGGGCGCTGGGCCACGCCCTGCACATCTGACACTGAAGCGGCCAAGGCCGATTTGGCCCGTGGCGCCCCCAAGGCGCCACGGGTCTTTTTTCATTCAGCGCCGCTACCGGCTCACTCGCAGATGCTGTTCTTGCCCGCCCCCTTGGCTCGGTACAAGGCCTGGTCAGCACGCCCCAGCAGGTCATGCTGATCTTCACCCTCCTGCCACTGCACCACGCCGTAGCTCAGGGTCAGGCGGCACGCGCCAACCTGCTCGACCTGCACCATCGCCTGGCGCAACCGGGCTGCCACTTCCAGTGCCTCACCCAGTGTGGTCTGCGGCAACACCATGACGAACTCGTCACCGCCCCAGCGCGCCAGCAGGTCCTGGTCGCGCAGGCACGTACGCAAGCACTCGACGACGTGAACCAGGGCCGCATCGCCCTGAGCGTGGCCAAACCGATCGTTGATCGGCTTGAAGTCATCTACGTCCATGGCGATCACCGCCAACGGCTCACGGAAGCGCTGGGCACGCCTGCACTCCTGTTGCAGCGCCTTTTCCAGCCGGTAGCGATTGGCGATACGGGTCAATGCATCACGCTCGGCCAGCTCGCGGTTTTCGTCCAGCTGGCGCTGTAGCTGCTGGTTGACCCAGGACAGCTCGCGCGTGCGCTCGGCCACCTGGGCCTCCAGCGACTGGTTCTTCTGCTCGAGCTGGGCCACCAGGCGCTTGCCGGCATCGATGTTGCGGTGCGCACCCAGCATGCGCGCCACCGAGCCATCTTCGTTGCGGGCGATGATGTGGCCGCTGTCCTCGATCCACAGGTAGCTGCCATCCTGGCAGCGGCAACGGTATTCGATGAGGTAGCGCTCATTGCGCTGGTTGATGTAAGCCTCGAAATGCGCCATCACCCGCGGGTAATCCTCGGGGTGGATCACGCTCTCCCAGGTCAGCACGCTGTTGGCCATGGAATGGCTGGCGTAGCCGAGCATGGCGTACCAGCCGGGGTTGCGATAGACGTAGCCGGTATTGGCATTCCAGTCCCAGATACCATCGCTGATCAATTCGAACAGCATGTGCAACTGTTGCTCACTGAAGCCGGGCGGCACCGGCCTTGATTCCTGACTCATGGACGCTCTCCCTGGTGTCCAGCAACTGCGCCCCGGTCAAGGTGCTGCCGACTGTGCTCGTAATTGCCGTAAGCGGCAAGATCGTTCCCCTGCCGGGCGAGCTTATGCCGTGCGCCCGGTTACCGGAATAGCCCAGACGCCCTATTTTCCTGGTTTAGTTGACTGGCATGGCTTTTGCCCCTGTCCCTGGCGCTTTCAAGACTTCCAGGGAGAAGGAGGAAACACCGTGATCACACTCACTGGCTCAGGCTGGGGGCCCGCGCTCCAGCAGCAGAACCGTATCAACATTGAACAGCCTCTGGCGCAGGTGCTGCCCCTGCGTGCGCCGCTGGCCGCCAGCAACACCACGTCGCAACAGAACAGCCAAGGCAGCACGTCACAGCAGAATGCCGAGGACGCCCGCGAAGAAGCCTTCGCCAAGCTCAAGGTGCTGCTACAGAACCCTGACATTGCCGCACGCCAGCAGGCCGGCGCCAGCACCCAGGAAACCAGCAGCGCCACGCAGGACTTCCGCGACTACATGGCCAAGACCCCCGAGCAGAAAATGCAGGAAAAAGTGCTCGCTGAACTGGGCATGACGCCAGAGGAATTCGAGGCGCTGCCACCGGAACAGAAAGAAAAAGTCATCGAGCAAATAGCGCAGCGCATCAAGGAAGACATCGCGCTAAAGACCCAGGCTAAAGTGGAGGAACAGGCAGTGCGTGCCGAGCAGGTTCGCCAGGGCACGGACATTGCCGCTTCACAGGGCACGGATCAACGCGAGAAGGCCTTGGAGGCCGTCCAACGCTGAGTACAAGGCCACCCCTGAGCGGGGTGGCCTCACGCCAGCAGCAACAGCGCCTCTTCCAGCGCAACCACCCGTGGGTTGCCCACCACACCCGGCTGCTGCCATGCCGCGATGCCGCGATGGTCAAGCCGAGCGGCACCGGCTGACCGATTGCCACCACCCGCTCGAAGCCTCGGCGCGGCTCGGAGTGTTGCCGGACGCGCAGGCCGGGGTCGACTGGAGCAACCCGCAAATACCCGCCGCAGTCGTCGCCGGCCTGGTGGCCTGGTGGCCTGGCGCACGCGCAGCACGTTGCTAACCCTGGGCGTTGGCATGGCGACGCTATGGGTGTTGAAGTATCTGGGTCTGTAGGCGTGGTGCCAAAATGATAGGGCATCAATCGACGCTGGCACGCCGTATAATCGCGCCTCCCAGAAATCCGATGATGTTTTCTCATGAAGAAACTGCTGTACGTCGTAACCCTCGTCCTCGCTGCCATCCCCGCCGCCTTCGCCAATCCCCCCGCAACGTTTACCGAAGCCAAGGTTGTCGCCAAACAGAAGATCTTCCTCGACCAGGCAAACAGCCCAATGGGCGAACTGTACTGTGGCTGCAAATGGAAGTGGGTCGGCAAGTCCGGTGGCCGTGTCGACGCCAAGTCCTGCGGCTACGAAACCCGCAAAGTGCAAACCCGCGCCGAACGTACCGAATGGGAGCACATCGTGCCGGCCTGGACGTTTGGCCACCAGCGCAAATGCTGGCAGAACGGTGGTCGCGAGCATTGCGTCAATGAAGACCCGACCTTCCGCGCCATGGAGGCGGACCTGTTCAACCTTTACCCGTCTGTGGGTGAAGTGAACGGTGACCGCAGCAATTTCAACTACGGCATGGTTTCCGGCGTTGAGCGCCAGTATGGACAGTGCACCACCAAGGTCGACTTCCAGCAAAAAACCGCCGAGCCGCGTGACGAAGTCAAAGGCCTGGTTGCGCGTACCACGTTCTACATGTTCGACCGCTACAAGTTGAGCATGTCGCGCCAGCAGCAGCAGGTGCTCATGGCCTGGGATAAACAGCACCCGGTGTCGGCATGGGAAAAGCAGCGCAATCAGCGCATCGCCGCGATCATGGGGCACTCAAACCCCTTCGTCACCGGCGAGCGTAAATGGACGCTGGGCTACAAGCCTGTCGGGGCGATGGACGTGGTAGCTTCGGCTCCCGCGAAAACGGCTGCGAGAGATGTCGGCAAGCCGACCCTGGCGAATGCGCCAGCTGGCGGTGCGATCATTGGCAACCGTAACAGCCACGTGTACCACCTGGCCAGCGGTTGCCCCAGCTACAGCCAGGTCGCTCAGAAAAACCAGGTAGCCTTTGGCAGTGAAGCAGAAGCGCAGCGTGCAGGTTACCGCAAGGCAGGGAACTGCAAGTAGGCGTATGGAGCGAGAGAAGATATGGCGTCCCAGGCAGGATTTGAACCTGCAACCTTCCCCTTAGGAGGGGGATGCTCTATCCAATTGAGCTACTGAGACACGAGAACCGGCAGCGAACGCTGCACAGCTGGACGGCGAGCATGTTAACCAGCGGGCAGCCGTTTGTCATGCATCTATCGGGCTTTTTGCACGTAGGGCTTTTCGGAGGCTTGTGTCAAACGGGCACCCCGTGCTGACGCAGCAGGTCCATCAAGGTGCTGACCGCCGTGGCCAGTGACCCTGAGTTGTCCAGCACGTGCACGCGGGGATCGGGGCAGGACTGGAGCCTGGCGCTGCGCGCCAGGCGCTGATCGATCTCTTGCGCTGCCTCCCTGCCCCGGGCAACCAGGCGCGCGCGCAACACCGCTGGGTCAACCTCCAGGCGCACTGCCAGCAGGCTGGGGTAGCGCCTGCACGCCTCGGGCAGATAGCCACGGGAACCGTTGACCAGCACCGATCGCCCTTGCGCGAGCCAAATGTCCACTTGCTTGGGTATGCCGTACTCCAGGCCGTTGGCTTGCCAATGCATGGCAAACTCGCCTGCCGCACGCATCGCTTCGAAGCGCTGTGGCGTGACGCTCTGCGCCGCCTCACCTGCGGCCTCTGCAGAGCGTGTGATCACTCGCCGGGCGATTTCCACACCTGCGGCAGCCAGTTGTGAGCGAGCGGCCTCGATCAGAGAATCTTTTCCCGAACCGGAGGGGCCTATCAAATAAATCAGGCGACCCGAGGCTTTATCGTGGGAGCTTGCGTCATGTTGCATAGCCACTATGCTCTATGGAAGGAAACCCGCGCATTTTAAGGGTTTTCTCTACCCTTTGCCGCGTTTTACGGGTTTTTGACGGCAGAGGGCTGACGGTAAAGCGAGCCTGGAAATGCAAAACTTTTCCAACCAGTACTCATTTCTGATAATTGGTACTGGCAAAAAGCCTTTACCGAGATCACTATTTGTCACAGAATTGACGCCAAGGAAACGGCGACCTTGAGGCAAGATGAGCACCAAATTTTCCAGGCGGTTGAACATTTTGTCGTCGCCACGGTCGTACCAGCATCCCGTGCGGCCAATTTGTGAACCGCTTCCCCTGAACCAAAAACCGGTTAATTTATATGCGCCCAATGAAACAGGCTATTTATTCGAGCCGCACCGCTGACAAGTTTGTCGTCCGCCTGCCAGACGGAATGCGTGAGCGCATTGCCGAGGTAGCGCGCAATCATCACCGCAGCATGAACTCCGAGATCATCGCACGCCTGGAGCAGAGTCTTATCCAGGAAGGTGCGCTGGGCGACGAGCTGAGCATGCGCCTGGACAGCCCCGAACTGTCCCTGCATGAGCGCGAGTTGCTGCAACGCTTCCGCCAGTTGTCCCACCGACAGCAGAACGCGCTGGTCGCCCTCATCGCTCACGATGTGGAAATGGCAGCCGACGCCTCCTGAGGCGCGCAGCAAAAATAAGAAAGCCAGCGTAAGCTGGCTTTTTTTTGGGTTGTTCACTGGTCGGTGGTGATCCGGCCGGGCACATGCCTTGATCGCCCTGGCGGCCTGGGTATCCAGCGCCGCACGGGCGGCGCATACACCTGCAACATCACAGCAGGAACAGCGTAGCCAGCCCCAGGAAGATGAAGAAGCCACCACTGTCGGTCACGGCCGTGATCATCACGCTGGACCCCATGGCAGGGTCGCGCCCCAGGCGCGTCAGGGTCATCGGGATCAATACCCCCATGAGCGCTGCCAGCAACAGGTTCAATGTCATGGCCGCAGTCATGACCAACCCCAGTGACCAGCTGTCATACAGCCAGAACGCCACAGCACCGATCACCCCACCCCAGATCAGGCCATTGAGCAGCGACACCGCCAGCTCTTTGCGCATAAGGCGGCTGGTATTGCCTGGCGACACTTGGTCCAACGCCATGGCGCGAACGATCATGGTAATGGTCTGGTTGCCGGAGTTGCCGCCAATACCCGCCACGATCGGCATCAGCGCCGCCAGGGCCACGAGCTTCTCGATCGAGCCCTCGAACAGGCCGATCACCCGCGAGGCCAGAAACGCAGTTATCAGGTTGATCGCCAGCCAGGCCCAACGGTTGCGCAATGAACGCCAGACCGAGGCGAAGATGTCTTCCTCCTCGCGCAGACCCGCCATGTTGAGCACTTCGCTCTCGCTCTCTTCACGAATCAGGTCGACCATCTCATCGATGGTCAAACGGCCGATCAGGCGGTCACTCTTGTCCACAACTGGCGCCGAAACCAGGTCGTAACGCTCGAAAGCCTGCGCAGCGTCGTAGGCATCTTCGTCGGGGTGGAAGGACACCGGATCAACCGCCATGACCTCCGCGACCTTCTTGTCCGGGTCGTTGACCAACAGGCGCTTGATCGGCAACACACCTTTGAGGATGCCGTCGTAATCGACCACGAACAGTTTGTCAGTGTGGTTGGGCAGCTCTTTGAGGCGGCGCAGGTAACGCAGAACCACTTCCAAGCTGACGTCTTCACGGATGGTCACCATCTCGAAGTCCATCAGCGCACCGACCTGCTCCTCGTCGTAGCTCAACGCCGAGCGTACACGCTCACGCTGTTGGGCATCGAGGCTTTCCATGAGCTCATGGACGACATCACGCGGCAATTCCGGCGCCAGGTCCGCCAGCTCGTCGGCGTCCATTTCCTTGGCCGCAGCGAGGATCTCGTGATCGTCCATGTCGGCGATCAGCGATTGACGAACCGAGTCGGAAACCTCAAGCAAGATGTCGCCGTCACGATCCGAGCGCACCAGCTGCCAGACCGTCAGGCGGTCTTCCAGGGGCAAAGCTTCGAGGATATAGGCGATATCTGCGGGGTGCAGGTCGTCGAGCTTACGCTGCAACTCGACGAGGTTTTGACGGTGGACGAGGTTTTCCACCAGGTCGTGGTGATGACCTTCCTGACGATGGGTCAGGTCTTCAACGACGCGCTGGCGCTGCAACAGCTCGACCACCTGGGCCAGGCGATCCTGCAGGCTCTCTTGCGCTTTCTTTACTTCTACTTCAGTCATAGGCGAACTCCACTCCCAGCAGCGGAGCACGCCGGGGGAATCAATCGGTCAGATCAGGCTGTAAGAATCTTGTTAACGAGTAACTACTGGGTAAGTCCATGGTGGTATTCCACAAGCCCCGGCGGGGCTGACGGGCGCAATCATACACTGCCTAAGCTGTCAGATCGCTTAAATTTTTGGCCAGAACAATCGTTTGCGCGATAAAGCTATGACAACGCTCGAAGCCATGTGTGCGACGGCACGAGCCAGCGAAAAAACACATGCGGCGCAAAGGAGTGTCGGGCGGGTTGATTTTCAGTCTAGCGGGCATCACTGATAAATCAGTGAACGGCGCACAACAAAAAGCCCGCTCAATTGAGCGGGCTTCTTGATATGTGGCGGACTCAGGAGGATTCGAACCTCCGACCGCTCGGTTCGTAGCCGAGTACTCTATCCAGCTGAGCTATGAGTCCGTGGTTGGTAGTTTTAGGCCAGATTACCACTGGCTGACTGAAGCCGCTTTGCAAGCAGAGCCACTTCAAAAGTGGCGGACTCAGGAGGATTCGAACCTCCGACCGCTCGGTTCGTAGCCGAGTACTCTATCCAGCTGAGCTATGAGTCCGTAGTTGGTAGTTTTAGACCAGATTACCACTGGTTGCTTGAAGCAGCTTTGTAAGCAAAGCCACTTCAAAAGTGGCGGACTCAGGAGGATTCGAACCTCCGACCGCTCGGTTCGTAGCCGAGTACTCTATCCAGCTGAGCTATGAGTCCGTGTCTTGCCGCGCATTATAGGTCGCTGAAACATTTTTGCAAGAACTTTTTCGTTTAAATTCAACGACTTAGCGTTCTTACCGATTACAGCGCCCTAAGCGAATAATGGCGGTGAAGGGGGGATTCGAACCCCCGATACCCTTATGAGGTATACTCCCTTAGCAGGGGAGCGCCTTCGGCCACTCGGCCACCTCACCGCAACACGAGGCGAATATTAAACAGGCTCTTCCTCGTTTGCAACCCTTTTTTTGAAAAAAACTTCAAAAAAATTAAAGGCTTGGCTCCTCATCCTTCTCTTTCTTGATCCGCAGGTAGATTTCCTCGCGGTGAACGGCCACTTCCTTGGGCGCGCTGACGCCGATACGCACCTGGTTTCCTTTGACGCCGAGCACCGTCACGGTGATCTCGCCATCTCCAATGATCAGGCTCTCGGCGCACCGACGAGTCAGAATCAACATAGCTTTCTCCTTACGCAAGACATTCAGGGATAACAGTCTGGGAACAACAGGGCCTGGCCGTGGACGACGACACAGGGCTCCGTAGCACGTCACGCTGGCAGGACAGGGCCTGCGTGACGCGCAGAAACGCGAAGGGCGCGGCAAGCCGCGCCCCTCAAGGCAACGCCTTACTCGCCCTGTCGGGCCGGAGCGTCAAGCTCGAACGCGGTATGCAGCGCGCGAACGGCCAGCTCCAGGTACTTCTCTTCGATGACGACCGACACCTTGATCTCGGACGTGGAGATCATCTGGATGTTGATGCTCTCCTTGGCCAGGGCTTCGAACATGCGGCTGGCAACACCAGCATGGGAACGCATGCCAACACCGACGATCGACACCTTGGCGATCTTGGTATCACCGATCACTTCGCGGGCACCGATTTCACGTGCGGTGTTTTCCAGCACGCTGTGAGCCTTCTCGTACTCGTTGCGGTGCACGGTGAAGGTGAAGTCGGTGGTGTTATCGTGCGAAACGTTCTGCACGATCATGTCCACTTCGATGTTCGAAGCGCTGATCGGGCCGAGGATCTTGTAAGCGACGCCCGGGGTGTCCGGCACGCCGCGAATGGTCAGCTTGGCTTCATCACGGTTGAAGGCGATACCGGAAATGATCGGCTGTTCCATGGATTCCTCTTCATCAATGGTAATGAGGGTACCTGGACCCTCCTTGAAGCTGTGCAGCACGCGCAGCGGAACGTTGTACTTGCCGGCGAACTCCACCGAGCGGATCTGCAGCACCTTGGAGCCGAGGCTGGCCATTTCCAGCATCTCTTCGAAGGTGATCTTCTCCAGGCGGCGCGCCTGCGGCACGACGCGCGGGTCGGTGGTGTAAACGCCATCGACGTCGGTGTAGATCTGGCACTCGTCAGCCTTGAGCGCGGCCGCCAGGGCCACGCCCGTGGTATCGGAGCCGCCGCGGCCCAGGGTGGTGATGCTGCCGTGCTCGTCAACGCCCTGGAAACCGGCTACAACCACCACGCGCCCGGCCTTGAGGTCGGCGCGGATCTTCTGGTCGTCGATCTGCAGGATGCGTGCTTTATTGTGCGCGCTGTCGGTGAGGATGCGCACCTGGTTGCCGGTGTAGGACACCGCCGGCACACCACGCTTGATCAAGGCCATGGCCAGCAGGGCAATGGTGACCTGCTCGCCGGTGGACACGATCACGTCCAGCTCACGCGGAACCGGCTGATCGGTGATCTGCTTGGCCAGGTCGATCAGGCGATTGGTTTCGCCACTCATGGCCGACAGCACAACCACCAGGTCGTCGCCCGCTTCACGGTGTTTCTTGACCTTGTCGGCAACCTGCTCGATCCGCTCGATGGAACCGACAGAGGTACCGCCAAATTTCTGTACGATCAACGCCATTTCAATGGTGCCTCAGCCCATACCGGGCCTCAAAAAAACCATCCAACATGGAGGGGCCGATGACTAGACCATCGGCCCCTCCATCTCAAAGTCCCTGCTCTGCGAACGGCACGGCCAGCGCCAGGGCCTGGTCCAGCGCAGCGACGTCGACGCCACCGCCCTGAGCCATGTCCGGACGGCCACCGCCCTTGCCACCCACTGCCGCAGCGGCTTGTTTCATCAGGTCACCAGCCTTGAGTTGGCTGGAGAGGTCTTTGGTCACGCCGGCCACCAGCACGACCTTGCCCTCATGCTCGCTGCCCAGCAGGATCACTGCGTGGCCGAGCTTGTTCTTCAACTGATCGACCAGGGCCAACAGGGCCTTGCCATCCTGCCCATCCAGGCGGGCGGCGAGGACCTTGGCACCCTTGACCTCAACAGCCGCATTGGAGAGATCGTCCCCTGCGGCGCTGGCGGCCTTGGCCTGCAGCTGTTCCAGCTGCTTCTCAAGCTGACGGTTGCGCTCGAGCACAGCCGTCAGCTTGTCGATCAGGTTGTCACGGTTGCCCTTGACCAGCTGCGCGGCTTCCTTGACCTGCTCTTCGGCAGCGTTCAGGTAGGCCAGTGCAGCAGCGCCGGTCACCGCTTCGATACGGCGCACGCCAGAGGCCACGCCGCCTTCGCTGATGATCTTGAACAGGCTGATATCGCCGGTGCGCTTGGCGTGGATACCACCGCACAGCTCGACGGAGAAATCGCCACCCATGCTCAGCACGCGCACGGTATCGCCGTACTTCTCGCCGAACAGGGCCATCGCGCCCTTGCGCTTGGCGGTTTCGATATCGGTAACTTCAGTTTCCACCGGAGTGTTCTTGCGCACTTCGCGGTTGACGATATCTTCCAGCGCCTTGATCTGCGCAGGCGTCACCGCCTCGAAGTGGCTGAAGTCAAAACGCAGACGCTGGCTGTCGACCAGCGAGCCCTTCTGCTGCACATGCTCACCCAACACCTGGCGCAACGCTTCGTGCAGCAGGTGCGTGGCCGAGTGGTTCAGCGAGGTGGCGTGCTGTACTTCGGCATCGACCTTGGCGTCGACCGGAGAACCGATCAGCAGCGCGCCGCTGGCGACCACACCATGGTGCAGGAAAGCGCCGCCGGTCTTGGTGGTGTCTTGCACGTCAAAGCGCACGGCGCCGGACTGCAGGTAGCCGGTATCGCCGACCTGGCCACCGGACTCGGCATAGAACGGGGTGCGGTCCAGCACCACGACGCCTTGCTCGCCCTCGCCCAACTGGTCGACTGACTGGCCGTCCTTGTACAGGGCAATGACCTTGCCCTGACCTTCGGTGGCGTTGTACCCGACGAAATCGGTGGCGGTATCGACCTTGACCAGGCTGTTGTAATCCATGCCGAAGGCACTGGCCGAACGGGCACGCTCACGCTGGGCATCCATCTCGCGCTCGAAGCCCGCTTCATCGATGGTCAGCTCGCGCTCACGGGCGATGTCGGCGGTGAGGTCCATCGGGAAGCCGTAGGTGTCGTAGAGCTTGAACACCACGTCACCCGGCACGACGTCGCCCTTGAGCTGGGCAAGGTCCTGCTCGAGGATGCGCAGGCCCTGTTCGAGGGTCTTGGCGAACTGTTCTTCTTCGGCCTTGAGCACGCGCTCGATGTGGGCCTGCTGGCTCTTGAGCTCGGGGAACGCCTCGCCCATCTCGGCAGCCAGGGCTGCGACGATCTGGTAGAAGAAGCTGCCCTTGGCACCCAGCTTGTTACCGTGACGGCAGGCGCGACGAATGATGCGGCGCAGCACGTAGCCACGGCCTTCGTTGGACGGCAGCACGCCGTCTGCGATCAGGAAGCCGCAGGAGCGGATGTGGTCTGCCACGACTTTCAGCGAAGCCTGGCCGTCGTTGCTGCAGCCGATGGCCTTGGCCGCAGCGCTCAGCAGGTTCTGGAACAGGTCGATCTCGTAGTTCGAGTGCACGTACTGCATGACCGCACTGATGCGCTCCAGGCCCATGCCGGTGTCCACCGACGGCGCTGGCAGCGGGTGCAGCACGCCATCGGCAGTACGGTTGAACTGCATGAAGACGTTGTTCCAGATCTCGATGTAGCGGTCACCGTCTTCTTCCGGGGAACCGGGTGGGCCGCCCCAGATATCGGCACCGTGGTCGTAGAAGATCTCGGTGCAAGGGCCGCACGGGCCGGTATCGCCCATGGTCCAGAAGTTGTCGGAGGCGTACGGGGCGCCTTTGTTGTCACCAATACGCACCATGCGCTCGGCCGGCACGCCGACTTCCTTGGTCCAGATGTCGTAGGCATCGTCGTCGCTGGCGTAGACGGTGACCCAGAGCTTCTCCTTGGGCAGGTTCAGCCACTTGTCGGAGGTCAGGAAGGTCCAGGCGAAAGTGATCGCATCGCGCTTGAAATAGTCGCCGAAGCTGAAGTTGCCCAGCATCTCGAAGAAGGTGTGGTGACGCGCGGTGTAACCGACGTTTTCCAGGTCGTTATGCTTGCCACCGGCGCGCACGCACTTCTGGCTGCTGACCGCACGGGTGTAGGCGCGCTTCTCGGCACCGAGGAAGCAGTCCTTGAACTGGTTCATGCCTGCGTTGGTGAACAGCAGGGTCGGGTCGTTGTTCGGAATCAGCGAACTGGAGGCGACTCGGGTATGGCCCTGCTCTTCGAAGAAGCGAAGGAAGGCTTCACGGATTTCTGCGCTTTTCATAGGTTCTTCCACGGAAACGACGGCCCCTGGGGGCAAACGCGTCGACGAAACGACGGCAAAGGGCCGCATTATATCGGTCCTGCAATCTCGGTGCAGTGTGTTTATGCGATGCAAAACGTCGATTGGACGGCTTTTGAAGCGCGTGCAAACGAAAATGACATGACCGGATGCTAAATGCAGGCTTTTGCCGCTGGCAAGCCTATTACCGCTCAAGGGAAGGGAAAATGGAACAGGCGGTGAATTAAATGATTGTCATGGGCAAGGTTCAGCGACGACCGGCCTTGGCAGAAGCGCCCTTTGGCGACAACAAGGCCGCTCCTGCCAGGCACTGCGCAAACTCAGCCCAGACGCTGCCCTGAATCCGGGACGATGAGAATCCCGGCGCGCAGCCCGTTCTTGACCTTGGGGTTGGGGAAGATGATCCGCGCCCCCTCCTCCTCCACCACCCAGCGCATTTCAGCCAGGTCCTCGGCCAGCAGATAACCTTTGCTCAACTCGGAGAAGTTCTCGATATCCGCCGGCAGATGCAGGCGAAAGCCCTCACTGTGCTTGATGATCTCGCGAGCCACACTGAACAGTTTAAGACCATCGAGCGACTCCCCGGCCTCAGGCTCATCGCCTTCGATGATCTGGATCAGGCGCTGCTCCAGCTTGTCGAGGTTGACCTGCTCGTTCTGCCCGAACGGCCGCGCCTTGCCCAGCTCCAAGGTAAATGCTTCGGCATCCAGTTGCTCATAGGTGAACGCACTGAAGGTGATCGATGACTTGCTCTGCAGCAGCACCGCCTCCATGCCTGCAGCAGCCAGCCGAGCCAGCTCACGGCGGGAATGCTTGCGCCCCTCTTTATAGGGGTAAAGGGCAAACTGCTCTATCTTGGAGCCACGAATGGCGGTGTGCAGGTCGTAATGCAGACGGGTACGCTCAGGCTTGCTGAAGAACACCCGGGCGAACTGCTCAAGCTCCGCGGCACGCAGTGCCTCGAAACCACTGGAAAGCTCGTGACGACCATTGAACAGGCGGTTGATGTCCTGCTCGATGAAGCGCTCGCCCTTGCGGATCGCCGCTGGGTTGCCGAACAGGAACATCACTCGCGAACGCGGCTTGATCTTGCCATTGGCCACGCCGTGCAGCAGCCGTTCGAGCAATTCGATCGGCGCTGTTTCATTGCCATGAATACCGGCCGACAACAGCAGGTCCAGCCCGCAATCGTCGCCTTCGGGCGGACGCACCTCGAGTGCGCCCTCCCCCAGCCAGCGTAAACGCACGCCCTTGGGTGTAACTTGGGTCTTCTCGGCCGGCTCGTGATCGGTCAGGGTCAGCTCAAGCAATTTGCCAAGGGCGAGCATAGGCGCTTCCTTAGTGGTCGTGGCCGCAGTCGGGGCCATGGACGTGGTCATCGTCTTCACCGACTTCTGCCGGCTCCATCTCCAGCTGCAGGCTGACCAGGTTGGTAGCCATCGGGCGCAGGAGCAGGTTGGCGTACTCGGTGTCGTTCTCATCGACGTCGACACCGATCAGCAATTGGCCACGGCCGTCTTGCTGAATCCACACTTCCTTGCCCTGCCAGACAACGGCAAAGCGGGTGCAGGAAGTTTCCAGCTGGGTGCCGTCTACATCTTCAAGGATCAGGCGCAGGGCGTCGGTCATTACAAAAGTCTCTCTTCAAGGTTGGCGTTGGAACGGATAGACCGAGCCCAACTTCAGAATCTGGGTCAACTCATCCAGCGCCGTACGGCATTCGACCAGCAACTGCGGGTCGGCAAGGTCCGCTTCGCCCAGGCGGTCGCGGTAGTGCTTGTCGACCCACTGCACCAGTGTGTCGTACAGCGGGGCGGTCATGATAACGCCTGGATTGACCGCCGCCAGTTCCGATTCCTTCAAAGCCACGCGCAAGCGCAGGCATGCCGGGCCGCCGCCGTTCTGCATGCTTTGCTTGAGGTCGAACACCTTGACCTCCTTCACCGCGCCACCCTGGCTGGTCAGTTGCCGCAAGTACGCCCAGACCCGCTCATTGTTGCGGCACTCATCCGGCACCACCAGCAGCATCGAGCCGTCGTCGCGGCTGAGCAGTTGGCTGTTGAACAGGTAGGAACGCACCGCATCCTCTACCGCCACCGCTGCCCGTGGTACACGGATGGCCTGGAAGTTGCCACCCTTGCTGGCCAGTTTAGCTTGCAGCTGGCCAAGCACCGCGTCAGTCTCGAGGAAAGCATCTTCGTGGTAGAACAGCACCTCGCCATTGCCCACCGAAATCACATCGTTGTGGAATACACCCTGATCGATCACCGATGGGTTCTGTTGAGCGTAGACCACACCGTCATCGCTCAGACCGTGAAGCCGTGCCACGGCCTGTGAGGCTTCCAGGGTCTGGCGTGCCGGATACTTCTGCGGCGCGGGATAACGGCCGTCGAACGCGCTGCGACCATAGACGAAAAACTCGACGCCCGCCTCGCCGTAGCTGCGGCAGAAGCGCGTATGGTTGGCCGCGCCCTCGTCGCCGAACTGCGCCACGGCAGGCAGCGCCGGGTGATGGGCAAAGTGCTGCTCATTACTGAACATGGCGGCCAGCACACGGCTGGTGGTCGGATGCTCGATGCTGCGGTGGTACTTGCAGTTGAGGTTGGCAGCGGTGAAATGCACGCGGCCATCAGCGGTGTCGGCGCTGGGGCTGACGGTGGCCGCGTTGGCCACCCACATGCTCGATGCCGAACAGCTGGCGACCAACAGCGGCATGGCCTCTTTGGCGGCGCGCCGGATCACTTCGGCATCGCTACCGCTGAAGCCCAGACGACGCAGAGCGGCCACGTCCGGGCGCTCCTGCGGCGCCAGCACGCCCTGCTTGAAGCCCATATCGGCCAGCGCTTTCATCTTGGCCAGGCCTTGGCGCGCCGCTTCACGCGGGTTCGAGGCCTGCTGGCTGTTGCTCTGCGAGGCCACGTTACCGTAGGACAGGCCGCCGTAATTGTGGGTAGGCCCCACCAGGCCATCAAAATTCACTTCATAGGATTTCATCGGCTAGGCTCCGTGACCTGTTGTTATAGGGTGACGCCCGGCGTCAGGGTCGCCGGCAGGGCAAGGCTGGCAGTCTCCAGCGAAGCCACGGGGTAAGCGCAGTAGTCGGCGGCGTAGTAGGCGCTGGCGCGATGGTTGCCACTGGCGCCTACCCCCCCGAACGGCGCGCTGCTGGCGGCACCGGTCAGTTGCTTGTTCCAGTTGACGATGCCGGCGCGGCTGCGCAGCCAGAAGTACTGGTAGCGGGCACGGGAGTCGGACAGCAGGCCAGCCGCCAGGCCGTACTGGGTGTTGTTGGCCTCATCGATGGCGGCATCGAAGTCCACGTAACGAATCACCTGCAGCAGCGGGCCGAAAAATTCTTCGTCGGGCCGGTCGGTCACGGCAGTGACATCAATGATGCCCGGGGTCAGCAATGCGGCATCGGCCTGGGGCTGGGTCATCTCCAGTAACGGGGTGGCGCCTTTGGCGAGCAGCTCAGCCTGGGCCGTGATCAGCGCCTGCGCAGCCTGCAACGAAATGACCGAACCCATGAAAGGTGCCGGCTGCTGATCGAAAGCGCCGACCGTGATGCCTTTGCACACCTCGACCAACCGCGCGAGCAGCGCATCGCCCCAGGCGCCCTGCGGCACCAGCAGGCGGCGAGCGCAGGTGCAGCGCTGGCCCGCGGAGATGAACGCCGACTGGATGATCGTGTACACCGCCGCATCGAGGTCCTTGACCTCATCCACCAGCAATGGGTTGTTGCCGCCCATTTCCAGGGCAAGGATCTTGTCCGGACGGCCGGCAAACTGCTGATGAAGCAAGTTGCCGGTGCGGCTGGAGCCTGTGAAGAACAAGCCATCGATACCCGGGTTGGCAGCCAGCGCCACCCCCGTATCGCGCGCGCCCTGCACCAGGTTCAGCACGCCGGCAGGCAGGCCCGCGGCGATCCAGCAATTGACGGTCAGCTCAGCGACCTTGGGGGTCAGCTCGCTGGGCTTGAACACTACACAGTTACCCGCCAGCAGTGCCGGAACGATGTGCCCATTGGGCAAATGGCCGGGGAAATTGTAGGGGCCGAACACCGCCACCACTCCGTGGGGCTTGTGCCGCAGTACCGCGGTAGCCTCTGCCAGCGGGCCGCTTTTCTCGCCCGTGCGCTCGCGGTAGCTCTGTATCGAGATCGCGACCTTGTTGACCATGCTGCTCACTTCGGTAGCCGACTCCCACAGCGGCTTGCCGGTTTCTTCGCCAATGCAGTGAGCCAGCGCCTCGGAATGCTGCTTCAGCTGTTCGGCGAACTTTTCCAGTACGTCGATGCGCGCCTCCAGGCTCAGTTGCGCCCAGGCTGGAAAAGCCTGACGCGCAGCCTGTACGGCAGCCTCGACCTGGCCGGCATCGGCGCCCTGCCCTTGCCAGACAACGGCTTGCGTGACCGGGTTGAGCGACTGCAGGGCTTCACCCTGGCCGGCCTGCCAGCTGCCGGCGATGTAATGCGTGGTCATTTACTGGGCCTCCCGGCTTGCCGACAGCGGCACGGCGCGCACGTTGTCACCCGCGCCCATGCGCAGGCGCTTGGCGGTCAGCGGGTCGACCACCAGGGTGCCCGCCGCCAGGCGTGCGGGCGCGGCAGTGATACGGCAGTCATCGCGCTTGCGGTTATGGATGATGTAAGGGGTTGCGTCATCGCCAGGCGTACCCACGGCCAGCACCAAGGTCTGGCTCTCGCGTACGGCACGAATTTTCGAGGTTTCGCACTCGATGGCGGGGCCTGCGTCGAAGATGTCCACATACCCTTGGTAGCTGAAGCCTTCCTGCTTGAGCATGGCCAGCGCAGGCTCGGTGTCGCTGTGCACACGGCCGATCACGCTGCGTGCGGCCTCCGACAGGAAGCAGGTGTACAACGGGAACTTGGGCATCAGTTCGGCAATGAACGACTTGTTGCCTACGCCAGTGAGGTAGTCGGCCTGGCTGAACTCCATCTTGAAAAAGTGCCGGCCAAGGCTCTCCCAGAACGGCGAACGGCCCTGCTCGTCGGACATGCCGCGCATTTCGGCAATGATCTTGTTGCCGAACAGTTCCGGGAACTCGGCGATGAACAGCATGCGCGCCCGCGACAGCAAGCGGCCATTGAGCCCAGAGCGGTGGTCACTGCGCAAAAACAGCGAGCACAGTTCGGAGTTGCCGGTCAGGTCATTGGCCAGGAACAGGGTGGGGATCTCGCGATAGATGTTCAGCTCCTGCGAGGCGCTGACGGTCAGGCCCACCCGGTAGTTGTACCAGGGCTCGCGCAGGCCGACGGCGCCGGCGATGGCACTGATGCCGACCACCAGGCCTTCGTCGTTCTCCAGCACGAACAGGTAGTCGGTGTCTCCGCGCTCGGCTTCACCCCGGAAGCTCTTCTCGGCCCAGCCGACACGGTGCCCGAGGCGCTCCTCGTTGGCCGGCAAGGTGGTCAGCCCGGTGGTACCGGTGCTGCGTGCCAACTCGATCAGCGCAGGTAAATCGCTGCTGCGTACAGGACGAACGATCATGCTATCTCCTTGTGCGGCAGCTGTGGCTACCGCAAAACTCTCTGTTCCCAGGCCTCAGACCGCGACCAGGCGCACGCTGGCGCCCTCGCCCACACCCAGCGCCTCGGCAGCCTCGGCACTGAGGCTCACAGGCTTGCCCGGCACCCAGTCCAGCTCGACCAGCACCGCACGGTAATCCTGCAGTTGGCCGTTGCACACCAGGTACGGGCGCCCGCCCTTGGCCGGCAGTTCCTCGAGCTTGACCGGCACCACCCTGCTCTGGGCGATCGAGCGGATGCCCGAGGCACGCGCATGCAAGGTGGGGCCGCCATCGAAGATGTCGATGTAGTGCTCGGTCTCGAAGCCCTCACGCATGAGGATGTCGAACGTGATTTGCGCGCGCGGATGCACCTGGCCCATGGCCTCCTGCGCAGCGTCCGGCAGCAGGGGTACGTAGATCGGGTAGTGCGGCATCAGTTCGGCGAGGAAAGTACGGCTCTTCAGGCCGCACAGGCGCTCGGCGTGGGCGTAGTTGAGGTCGAAGAAGTTGCGCCCTATGGCATCCCAGAACGGCGACTCGCCTTGCTCATCGCTATAACCGACGATCTCGGTGACCACCGAGTCGGCAAAGCGCTCAGGGTGCGAAGCCATGAACAGCAAGCGACCACGCGAATTCAGCTCGGCCCAGCCACTGTTCACCAGTTCAGGCAGGACATAGAAGCTGGTCAGCAGGCTGTTGCCGGTGAGGTCATGGCACAGCGACAGCACGTGGATCTTGTTGTGGATCTTCAGCTCGCGGGAGGCGTGCACGAAGGTTTCGTTACGAAAGCTGTAGAAAGGCTCGGAGTAGCCTGCCGAGGCGACGATTGCCGAGCAACCGGCCAGCTTGCCGGTGACACTGTCCTCGAGCACAAAGAAGTAGCTTTCTTCGCCATTAAAACTGACTTCGGCAGCAAACGACGTTTCCGAGGCGGCTATCTTGTCGCCCAGACGGGCAGCGTCATCTGGCAGCGAAGTGACACCAACGGGGCTGTCTGCAGCCATGCGCTGCACTTCGTTCAGATCAGCCATTTGCGCGGGGCGCATCACCAGCATGGTGTCACTCCTTTGGAAAAACTGGCCGCTCTGGCGGCACGGAAAAACGGCGGGCGCGTGTTGAGTCTGCAAGCACGCGCCCGCACTGGGATTCTGCTATCGCCGGCCCGACGGGGCCGGCGAAGGGACCGCCGGCGAATCAGGCCTGGGTCAGTTTGGCCACAGCCCGCTCGAAGCGGTCCAGACCTTCATCGATATCGGCATCTTCGATCACCAGGCTCGGCGCGAAGCGCACCACGTCCGGGCCGGCCTGCAGCACCATCACGCCTTCTTTCTCGGCGGCATTGAGGATGTCCTTGGCCTTGCCCTGCCAGGCTTCGGTCAGCACGCAGCCGATCAACAGGCCGACACCACGCACCTGAGAGAACAGGCCAGCCTTCTGGCCGATCTGCTCCAGGCGCGCCTTGAAGCGCTCGTGCTTGGCTTTGATACCGGCCAGGGTTTCTGGGGTATTGATCACGTCCAGTACCGCGCAGGCAACGGCGCAGCCCAACGGGTTACCGCCATAGGTGGTGCCGTGCGTACCGACCGCCAGATGCTTGGCAAGCTCAGTGGTGGTGAGCATGGCGCCGATCGGGAAGCCACCGCCCAGGCTCTTGGCGCTGGTCAGGATGTCTGGCGTCACACCGTAATGTTGATAGGCGTACAGCGAGCCGGTACGGCCCACACCCGTCTGCACTTCATCGAAGATCAGCAGGGCGTTGTGATCGTCACACAGCTTGCGGGCGCCTTCCAGGTACGCCTTGTCGGCCGGGACCACACCACTCTCGCCCTGGATCGGCTCGATCACCACGGCGCAGGTCTTGTCGGAAATCTGTGCCTTCAGCGCTTCCAGATCGTTGTAGGGCACATGGCTGATGCCAGTGATCTTCGGGCCGAAACCATCCGAGTACTTCGGCTGACCGCCGACGCTGACGGTGAACAGGGTGCGACCGTGGAAGCTGTTCACGGCGGAGATGATTTCGTGCTTGTCAGGACCGAAGCGGTCATGGGCGACGCGACGGGCCAGCTTGAAGGCGGCCTCGTTGGATTCGGCGCCTGAGTTGCAGAAAAAAGCCCGGTCGGCAAAGGTGGCGTCGACCAGTTTGTGCGCCAGGCGCAGTGCCGGCTCGTTGGTGAAGACGTTGGAAACGTGCCAGAGGGTATTGGCCTGCTCGGTCAGGGCCTTGACCAGTGCCGGATGGCAGTGGCCCAAGGCATTCACCGCGATGCCGCCGGCAAAGTCGATGAGCTCGCGGCCCGACTGGTCCCACACGCGGGAACCCTCGCCTCGCACAGGAATGAAGGCCGCCGGAGAATAGTTGGGGACCATGACCTGGTCGAAATCGGCACGCTGCACCGGGGCTTGCTCAACGGACATCTGAGTCTCCTGAAGAGGAACGCTGGCCTGGAAGTGGCGAGCGATGGGGGGATTGTAAGGACTGATCTGCGCCTGTCCTTGCGGCCAAGCGACAACTTGTTACAGCGCAAAACCCAGTTTTACCCAGGCTTTCGGCAATGCGACAAACACTGTCGCAATCGCGCAGTGTAACGGCAGAGCGGGACTGGGTGAACGGGTGTTCACATAAGAAGATAGGCCGGCTGCACCGCCGCCCTCACCGGCAAGCCGGCCGCCACCGGGCCGGCGGCAACCCGATCAGCCTGGACGCAGGCTTGCAGGCGACAGAGGCGCAGTGCACCGGGCAGCGTTCAGCCTTTTTCGGCAGGCGCCGAACTCAATTCGAAGGGGCTGCTGTTACGCCGCTGGTTACGGTCTTCCCGTGGCGTGGCGCCAAAGAAATTGCGGTAGGCACTGGAGAAATGCGGGCCGGAGGAGAAGCCACAGGAAAGGCCGATCTGGATGATCGATTTGCTAGTCTGCATCAGCATCTGCCGTGCCTTGTTCAGCCGCAGCTCCAGGTAGTACTGGCTAGGCACACGGTTGAGGTACTGCTTGAAGATGCGCTCCAGCTGCCGGCGCGATACGCACACATGCTGAGCGATTTCGTCGGTGGTCAGCGGCTCTTCGATATTGGCTTCCATCAACAGCACCGCCTGGGTCAGCTTCGGATGGCTGGAGCCGAGGCGGTTCTGCAGCGGAATGCGCTGACGCTCCCCACCCTCACGGATGCGCTCGACCACCAGCTCTTCGGAGACCGCACCCGCCAGCTCGGCCCCGTGATCACGTGCCAGCACCGCCAACAGCAGATCGGTCACCGCCATACCGCCGCAGGCGGTCAGGCGATCACGGTCCCAATCGAACAGATGGCTGGTGGCGATGACCTTGGGGAAACGCTCGGCGAAATCGTCTTGCCAGCGCCAATGCACCGCAGCGCGGTAACCATCGAGCAGGCCGAGCATGGCCAACGGATACACACCTGCAGACAGCCCACCGATGATGCAGCCGCTGCGGGCCAGTTGCTTGAGCGCCGTGGACAGCGCCGACCCCAATGCCTGGGGCAGTTCGTCAGCGAGCAGGAACAGCTTGTGACACCCTTCCAGGCGCCCGCTCCAGGGCTCGCCCGGCAGGCGCCAGGCGCCTTCCTGCGCAGGCTCGGCCTGGAGAAAGGCCAGCTCGTATACCACGTCAGGATGTACCCGCTGGGCCACCAGCAATACTTCCTCCGCCAGCGCCAACGTCAAGGGCTTGGTGCTTGGCCAGATGAGAAAACCGATTCGCTGGGTGGTCATAGGGTAAGGTCCGAAACCTGAAGTCGTTCGAGTCTGTGGCGCCAGGGCAGACTGCGCACTGCTGCGCAGCATGCCCTATTCTGGTGCAAAGGTGCAGCCTTTACTTCAGGCTGCCAGAGAGAAACTGCTTGAGCCGCTCCGATTGCGGGTTGACCAGCACTTCGCGCGGGCAACCCGTCTCTTCGACCAGGCCTTTGTGCAGGAACACCAGCTGGTTGGACACTTCGCGGGCAAAGCCCATCTCGTGGGTCACCACCACCATGGTCCGGCCTTCCTGGGCCAGGGCCTGCATGACCTTCAGCACATCGCCGACCAGCTCCGGGTCCAGCGCCGACGTCGGTTCGTCGAACAGCATCACCTCCGGCTCAACGGCCAGCGCCCGGGCAATCGCCACACGCTGCTGCTCACCGCCGGACATATGCCCCGGGAAAGCGTCCTTGCGATGGGCCACGCCCACCTTGGCCAGGTAGTGCTCGGCTTTTTCCAGGGCTTCCTTCTTGTTCACGCCAAGCACATGCACCGGCGCCTCGATGACGTTTTCCAGCGCGGTCATGTGCGACCACAGATTGAAGTGCTGGAACACCATCGACAGCCGCGAGCGCATGCGCTGCAGTTGGCGCGGGTCGGCAGCCTTGAGGGCGCCGTCCTTGCCGGCGACCATCTTCAGCTCTTCGTTGTTGAGCAGGATCTTGCCGGCGTGCGGCTGCTCGAGCAGGTTGATGCAGCGCAGGAAGGTCGACTTGCCCGAACCGCTGGAGCCGATGATGCTGATCACATCGCCTGCCTTGGCCGCCAGGGACACACCCTTGAGCACTTCATGGCTGCCGTAGCGCTTGTGCAGGTCTTGGACTTCTAGTTTGTACATGCTGTCGGTTCTCACAGAGCGTTCAGTGCTTGCGCGGCGCCAGGTAGCCGAGCCAGCGGCGTTCGGCCATCTTGAACAGGCGCACCAGGATGAAGGTCAGGCACAGATAGAACACGCCCGCCGTGATGTAGGCCTCGAAAGGCAGGTAATACTGGGCATTGACCGTACGTGCGGCACCGGTGATGTCGATCAGGGTGACGATCGACGCCAGGCTGGTGGTCTGCAGCATCATGATCACTTCGTTGCTGTACTGCGGCAGCGCCCGGCGCAAGGCCGAAGGCAGCAGGATGCGGCGGTACATCTTCATGCGTGACATGCCCATGGCCTTGGCTGCTTCGATCTCGCCATGCGGCGTGGCCTTGAGGCTGCCAGCGATGATTTCGGCGGTGTAGGCGCTGGTGTTGACGGCAAACGCCAGGCAGGCACAGAAGGTCGCACTGGAAAGCCACGGCCAGAAGATGCTCTGGCGCACCGCCTCGAACTGGGCCAGGCCGTAATAGATCAGGAACAACTGCACCAGCATCGGCGTACCGCGGATGACGTAGGTGTACAGCCAGGCCGTCATGTTCACCAGCGGCTGTTTGGACACCCGCATCAGGCCCAGCGGCACCGCCGCCAGTAAACCGAACAACAGTGACAGCGCCAGCAGCTTGAGCGTGGTCAGCAGCCCGCCGATATAAAGCGGCATGGCTTCCCAGATGACGTTGTAGTCGAAGATCATAGCTCAGCCACCTTGACGCCCACCGAGTAGCGCTTCTCGAGATACTTGAGCGCCAGCAGCGAGACACTGGTGAGCACCAGGTACAGCGCAGCCACCGCCAGGAAGAAGGTGAAAGGTTCGCGGGTGGCGTCTGCCGCCTGCTTGGCCTTGAACATCATGTCCTGCAGGCCCACTACCGAAATGAGCGCCGTAGCCTTGGTCAGCACCAGCCAGTTGTTGGTGAAACCCGGAATCGCCAGGCGGATCATCTGCGGCACCATGATGCGGAAGAACACCTGCCGCCCGCTCATGCCGTAGGCCGCGCCGGCCTCCGCCTGCCCCTTGGGGATACCGAGGAAGGCACCACGGAAGGTTTCCGACAGATAGGCGCCAAAGATGAAGCCCAAGGTACCGATCCCTGCCACCAGCGGATTCAGGTCGATGTAATCGTCATAGCCGACCAGCGGCGCCACACGGTTGATGATGTCCTGCCCGCCGTAGAAGATCAGCAGGATCAGCACCAGGTCCGGAATACCACGGATCACCGTGGCATACATATCGCCCAACCAGGCCAGCCAGCGCACCGGCGACAAGCGCAGCGCCACGCCAATCAGGCCGAGCACGATGGCCAGGGCCATCGACGACAGGGCGAGCTGCAGCGTCAGCCACGCCCCGTCGAGGATGACTGCCCCGTAGCCTTTCAACATGATGAGGTCCTCGACCTAGAGAATGAAAAATGGTGCAAACCTCAGAGCCTCTGCTGTTTGCACCATTGCACAGGTGAAACCCGACGTCTTACTTCGAGTCTGGACCGTAGATGTCAAAATTGAAGTACTTGTCCTGGATCGCCTTGTACTTGCCGTTGGCACGGATGGCGTCGATCGCGGCATTGATGCGCTCGGCGTTGGCCTTGTCACCCTTGCGCACGGCGATGCCGACACCGTCACCGAAGTATTTCACGTCGGTGAACGACGGGCCCACGAAGGCGAAGCCCTTGCCAGCGTCGGTTTTCAGGAAGCCGTCTTCGAGCAGGGTGGCATCGGCCACGGTGCCGTCCAGGCGGCCAGCGGCGACGTCCAGGTAGATTTCGTTCTGGGTACCGTACGGCACCACGGTAGCGCCTTGCGGGGCCAGCACTTCCTTGGCGAAGCGGTCGTGGATCGAACCACGCTGCACGCCGATCTTCTTGCCCTTGAGCTCAGCCAGGCTGTCACTCACGGTAGTACCTTCCTTCATCACGAGGCGAGCCGGGGTCAGGTAGTAGCGCTTGGTGAAGTCGACCGACTTCTTGCGGTCTTCGGTGATCGACATGGACGACAGGATTGCGTCGATCTTGCGCACTTTCAGTGCCGGGATCAGACCATCGAACTCCTGTTCTACCCAGGTGCACTTGGCTTTCATCTCTTCACACAGGGCGTTGCCGATATCGTAGTCGAAACCAGCGAGGCTGCCGTCGGGCTGCTTGAAGGCGAAGGGTGGGTAAGCGGCTTCGATACCGATTTTCAACGGTTTTTCATCAGCCTGCGACACCAGGGAAAACACGGAAAGCGCCAGGGCGCCAAGCAGTGCGAGCTTCTTCATCAGGTAACTCCATCGGTACGGGGCAATACAAGGCAGGAGTAACAACTGCCCGATATGCGAATGGGTACAACGCGAGCCGCGCAGGGTTCGACCAAGGTCGCAGACCACGAGCGAGTGAGTGGCATTTTAACGACAGCCCGGTAGTCGATATTTCTTCAAAGCGACAACTACTTACAGAAGCGCTTGAAACGGCAGCGGGCGAGGTTGACAGCCCCTGCAAGATATGCAAGAGCACAAGGAAAACAACCTACAGACCTAGCAATTACTGGGCCTATTATTGGCAAAGCCTTGTACGACGGCAAGTGCAGCGTGCCGCCATGGGAAAAATGGCGCCATGAACGCACCGAAACGAGTCATGAATGTTCCCGCTCGCCCCGTGACTGTGCGTAATCGGTGACAAACAGAGTTACCGATGAATGTCGGGTAACAGTAAAGCAAAAACCCCGCCGGTCGCCCGTACGGGGTTTTCGTTTGAAGCAGAACTGCGCTGCAGCCCTGCTCAGCTCATCAAGCCGATGCCAGGCTCATCGCTTTGTGCGTATCGATCAAGTGCTGCACCACGCCCGGGTCGGCCAAGGTGGAGATATCCCCCAGCGAGCCGTATTCCGCCGTGGCGATCTTGCGAAGGATCCGCCGCATGATCTTGCCCGAGCGCGTCTTCGGCAGCCCAGGCGCCCACTGAATGACATCCGGGGAGGCAATCGGGCCGATTTCCTTGCGCACCCAGTTCTTCAGCTCCATGCGCAACTGCTCGCTGGGCTCCACACCGGCGTTGAGGGTCACGTACACATAGATGCCCTGCCCTTTGATGTCGTGCGGCACACCCACCACCGCAGCCTCGGCCACTTTGGCATGGGCGACCATGGCACTTTCGATCTCTGCGGTACCCATACGGTGGCCGGAAACGTTGAGCACGTCATCCACGCGGCCGGTGATCCAGTAGTAACCATCCTCGTCACGGCGCGCACCGTCGCCGGTGAAATACATGCCACGGAAGGTCTTGAAGTAGGTATCGACGAAGCGGTCATGATCGCCATACAGCGAGCGGGACTGGCCCGGCCAGGAATCGAGGATGACCAGGTTGCCCTCGGCTGCGCCATCGATCAGGTTGCCCAGGTTGTCCACCAGCGCCGGCACCACACCGAAGAACGGACGGGTCGCCGAACCCGGCTTCAGGCCCGTGGCGCCTGGCAGCGGGCTGATCAGGATGCCGCCGGTCTCGGTCTGCCACCAGGTGTCGACGATCGGGCAGCGCTCCTTGCCGACGGTCTTGTAGTACCAGTTCCACGCCTCAGGGTTGATCGGCTCACCGACCGAACCCAGCAGGCGCAGGCTCGAGCCATCGGCCCCCTCAACGGCCGCCTGCCCTTCGGCCATCATGGCGCGGATCGCGGTAGGCGCGGTGTAGAGGATGTTGACCTTGTGCTTGTCGACGATCTTCGACACCCGGGTAATGTCCGGGTAGTTCGGCACGCCCTCGAACAGCAGCGTGGTAGCACCATTGGCCAGCGGGCCGTAGACGATGTAGCTGTGGCCGGTGACCCAACCGACGTCCGCGGTGCACCAGTAGACCTCGCCGGGGCGGTAGTCGAAGACGCGCTCGTGGGTCAGCGCGGCGTACACCAGGTAACCACCCGTTGTGTGCAGCACCCCCTTGGGTTTGCCGGTGGAGCCGGAGGTGTAAAGAATGAACAACGCCTCTTCGGCGCCCATTTCCTTTGGCGCACAATGGCTGGAAGCCACCTTCATCAGGTCTTCGTACCAGATGTCGCGGTGCTGGTGCCAGGCGATGTCACCACCGGTGCGCTTGCACACGATGATTTTCTGCACGCTGCTGGTTTCAGGGTTGGTCAGCGCCAGGTCGACGTTGGCCTTGAGCGGAGTACGGCGGCCGCCGCGCAAACCTTCGTCGGCGGTGATCACCACCTTGGACTTGCAATCGATGATGCGCCCGGCCAGCGCTTCAGGCGAGAAACCGCCAAACACGACCGAGTGAATCGCACCGATGCGGGCACAGGCCAGCATCGCCACCACGGCCTCGGGGATCATCGGCATGTAGATGGTCACTACATCGCCACGGTGCACGTCCTGCCCGCGCAGGGCGTTGGCGAACTTGCAGACCTGCTCGTGGAGTTCGCGGTAGGTGATGTTGCGGTGTTCGGAAGGGTCGTCGCCTTCCCAGATGATTGCCAGTTGGTCGCCGCGCTCTTCGAGGTGGCGGTCCAGGCAGTTGGAGGAAACGTTCAGAGTGCCATCGGCAAACCACTTGATATCGACATGGTGATCGTCGAAGGAAGTCTGCTTGACCTTGGTGAAAGGCTTGATCCAGTCAATGCGCTGGGCCTGCTCACGCCAGAAGCCGTCCGGATTGATCACCGATTGCTGGTACATGGCCTTGTAGGTGGCCTCGTCGGTCAGGGTAGTGGCCGCAACCTCGGGACGAACGGGATACAGTGGAGCCGCACTCATCTGTGTTACCTCGGTGTAATAGTTGTTTTTGTATGGAACCGTTTGTAACTGTACCAGAGCGGCAAAAGCCATACGACGATGGTAGTAACGCGACGGGCTGCGCACCTCGTGACCCGCCGGAAAGGCTCTAGGCCGCAGCTGGCAGCCTGGCGAGAGGGAATGCACAAGATTTGGCCGGGGGGATTGTTACAGTTTCTGTCAAAAGGCGAAAAAACTTTATCAAAACCCCTACTGTTTCCCGTAATTACCCAGGCATAACATTCACCTCGCCAGCAACGGCAAGGCGATTAACAACTGGTAACAGTAACAGCCCCCACGAAGGCAATACGTTAATCCCACTCTAATCCGACAGTTGAACACTTGGCTTTACTTGCGGCGCCACAAGCGCCGCATGCCCTCTTACGACCTTAGACAGGTAAATTGAAAATGAAAGCGTTACTGGTATTGGTACTTGGCGGTCTTTGCAGTGCGGCAATCGCCGGTGAAGCAAAAGATGTCGAGCAGATTCCGGTTGAGCAGTACAGTTATTCGCAGCACCTGGACATCGCCCGCGTCATCTCCATGAGCGAAGTGCCAAACGTGTGCGAAGTCGTGCCGGCCCGCATGACCTATGAGGACTCCAAGGGCCAGAAGCATATTCTCGAATACCGCGTGATGGGTAACGGCTGCTCCAACGGCTGATGAATGATCTGGGCCCTGCGGGGCCCATTCATTAACGATTGCATAATGAACCGCTTGAGTTCAATCCAGCACTATTCGTTCGACTTGCCCAACGAATAATCCCGCAACTTGTTGGCAATGGTCGTATGTGAAACACCCAGCCGTTTACCCAGCGCCCGGCTACTTGGGTATTCACCGATCAGACTTTCCAGTACAGCCTTTTCGAAGCGCCCGACAATCTGCGAAAGATCACCTTCAAGGGTAAACTCACCCAAGGGTTGCCGTACGCCGTAATCCGGCAAGCGAATATGTTCGCTCTTCACCATTGCGCCTTCGCACAACGATACCGCCTGGAACAATACGTTTTCCAGTTGCCGGACATTGCCCGGCCAATGGTAGTGCGCCAGCTTGTCCATCGCCGCAGGCGCCAGACGCGGCATGGCACACCCAATCTGCCGGCTGGCCTGATCGAGAAAGTGCTGCACCAACCCTTCCAGGCCGTCCATGCACTCGCGCAACGGCGGTATGTGCAACGACAACACATTGAGGCGATGGTACAGGTCCTGGCGAAATTCACCCCGGGCGCACAGCTCGGACAGGTCCACCTGGGTGGCGCAGATCACACGTACATCCAGGTACACCTCTTCATCACTGCCTACCCGGCGGAAGCAGCCATCCTGCAGAAAGCGCAGCAGCTTCACCTGCAGGCGCGGGCTCATCTCCCCCACCCCGTCGAGGAACAGTGTGCCACCCGCGGTCAACTCCAGAAGGCCCAGCTTGCCTTCGGCGCGCGCGCCCTCGAACGCACCGGGGCCATAACCGAACAGCTCGGTTTCCGCCATGGACTCTGGCAGGCCGGCACAGTTGAGTGCCATCAAGGGCGCCTGGCCGCGCGGGCTGGCCAGATGACAGGCACGCGCCAGCAGCTCCTTGCCGGTACCTGTCTCGCCTTCGATCAGCAACGGCGCGTCCAGTGGCGCCATGCGCCGCGCCTCACGCACCACCGCCGCCATCACACGCGAGCTCTGGAATATGCTGTCGAAACCGCGCAGCTCCTGCTTGCGCACGCTGTAGATCCGCTCACCGATGCGGTCGGCACGGTGCAGGGTCAATACCGCGCCAGCCAATGCCTCGCTGTCGTCATGCTCGGACTGCAACGGTGCGATGTCGGCCAGGAAAATGTCGCCTTTGACCTTGACCCGCAGGCCATTGATTCGCGATTTGTTAGCCCGCACCAGTTCCGGCAGGTCGAAGTCTTCGGCGTAACGCGCCAACGGGATGCCCGGCACCTCGTCAACCCTCACGCCCAGCAACTGCGCCGCGCTGCGGTTGGCGGCGACGATGCTGCCAGCCATGTCGACCGACAGCACCGGGAAGTCCAGGGCACCCAGCAACGCGTTGAGCTCCATGTGCCGTCGTTCACTGGGCATCAGGCCGACGCGCTTGACCCCGAACACCCCGGCGATCGACTCGAACTTCGGGCGCAGAGCCTGGAACTGCAGGTTGATCAGGTTCGGGCAGTGCAGGTAGATGGCGTTGCCATGGTCGCCACCGACTTCACCACGGAGCACGTTGATACCGTACTCCACCAACAGGTTGAGAATGTCGCGCAGGATGCCGATGCGGTTCTGGCAATGCACTTTGATACGCATGAAAGCTCTCGAAGCGGCGAAGTTTTTCAACCGGCCGCATAAAATCCGTAAAGAAAAGCTGACGTAAACACAGCAACGGTCAGCCCGACACACCAAATTTTCCGCGACCCTGCAGCATTTGTAAAATTATCGTTACGAAAATCACCTGGGAACTGCCGCCCAAGGGTTCGGGCACCCCGTGCAATCGGTCGGATGAAGGGATATTTCTTGGGTATGTCGTGGACATAACAATAAAAGCCCTCACCAGGAGAGCCACATGAAACAGACGCAATACGTGGCACGCGAGCCCGATGCGCAAGGCTTCATCGACTACCCGCAGCAAGAGCATGCGGTGTGGAATACCCTGATCACCCGTCAGCTGAAGGTCATCGAAGGCCGGGCATGCCAGGAGTACCTTGATGGCATCGATCAGCTCAAACTGCCCCATGACCGCATCCCGCAGCTGGGCGAGATCAACAAGGTGCTGGGCGCCACCACCGGCTGGCAAGTTGCCCGTGTGCCGGCGCTGATCCCTTTCCAGACCTTCTTCGAGCTGCTGGCCAGCAAGCGCTTCCCGGTCGCCACGTTTATTCGCACCCCACAAGAGCTGGACTACCTGCAGGAGCCCGACATCTTCCACGAGATCTTCGGCCACTGCCCACTGCTGACCAACCCCTGGTTCGCCGAATTCACCCACACCTATGGCAAGCTGGGCCTGGCCGCGACCAAGGAGCAGCGCGTCTACCTGGCGCGGTTGTACTGGATGACCATTGAGTTCGGCCTGATGGAAACCGCGCAGGGCTGCAAGATCTATGGCGGCGGCATCCTCTCGTCGCCCAAGGAAACCGTCTACAGTCTGTCCGGTGAGCCCGAGCACCAGGCCTTCGACCCGATCGAAGCCATGCGCACCCCCTACCGTATCGACATTCTGCAGCCGCTGTACTTCGTGCTACCGAACCTCAAGCGCCTGTTCGACCTGGCCCACGAAGACATCATGGGCATGGTCCAGCAAGCCATGCAGCTGGGGCTGCATGCACCGAAATTTCCACCCAAGGTCGCCGCCTGAGCGACCTCGCCGACAACAACTCGAATCGGAAAACACCTCATGAATGCCTTGAACCAAGCCCACTGCGAAGCCTGCCGCGCCGATGCGCCAAAAGTCACCGACGAGGAACTGGCCGAACTCATCCGCGAGATCCCGGACTGGAACATCGAAGTACGTGACGGTCATATGGAGCTGGAGCGCGTGTTCCTGTTCAAGAACTTCAAGCATGCCCTGGCCTTCACCAATGCCGTAGGCGAAATCGCTGAAGCTGAAGGCCATCACCCAGGCCTGCTGACCGAGTGGGGCAAAGTGACTGTCACCTGGTGGAGCCACTCCATCAAAGGCCTGCACCGCAACGACTTCATCATGTGCGCGCGCACCGACAAGGTTGCCGAAACCGCTGAAGGGCGCAAGTAAACGCGCTGGCCAAGGCCGCTGCGCGCCCTGCTCGCGGGGGGCGCAGCGGCTTTTTCGTGCCCGGGCAATGTCCGGTATCCGCCCGCAAAACCGACAAGCGACCGGGAAAAATTACAAACTGTCATCCAGACTTGTGTATCCTGCGTCAGCTTTGCGAAGCTCCAAACGCGCCTGGCGCAGCCTTTTGACTCACACTTGCGAGGAACGACGAGATGCACGAAATCCCGAATCTTCCCTTCCCAAGCCTGAACCCCGAAGAGCAAACCGTTGCCGCTCATTCCGAACCGACGCCTGCCGTCGAGGATGGCGACGATCAATCCAGCGCTGACCAGGAATAACCGCGCAACCCCGACTGTGTGAAAACGGCTGACTTTCGGATTACCGCTGTCATCACGTTTTCACACCGTCCAGAACCTCTGCCACGTAGGCCCCCATGCCCGACTCACCGCGCCCCCTTGCGGTCACCCTGCAAGTCGTCTCCATCGTCCTGTTCACCTTCATCGGCTACCTGAACATCGGCATCCCCCTCGCCGTACTGCCTGGCTATGTGCACAACGATCTGGGTTTCAGCACCGTCGTCGCCGGCCTGGTGATCAGCGTGCAATACCTCGCCACCCTGCTCAGCCGCCCCACAGCCAGCCGCATCATCGACAACCTGGGCAGCAAGAAGGCCGTCATGTATGGCCTCGCCGGTTGCGGCCTGAGTGGCGTGTTCATGCTCGCCTGCGCCTTTCTCACCCACCTGCCCTGGCTGAGCCTGGCCTGCCTGCTGGTCGGCCGCCTGGTACTGGGAAGTGCAGAGAGCCTGGTGGGCTCGGGCTCGATAGGCTGGGGGATTGGCCGGGTCGGCGCCGAAAACACCGCTAAAGTCATCTCCTGGAACGGGATCGCCAGCTACGGTGCACTGGCCATCGGCGCCCCACTGGGCGTGCTGATGGTCAAGCACCTGGGGCTGTGGAGCATGGGGGCGAGCATCATCGCGCTGTGCGCGGCAGGCTTGCTGCTGGCATGGCCAAAACGCGCTGCGCCGATCGTCAGCGGCGTGCGCCTGCCGTTTCTGCGGGTACTGGGCAAGGTGTTCCCACACGGTTCGGGCCTGGCCTTGGGCGCGATCGGCTTTGGCACCATCGCCACCTTCATCACCCTGTACTACGCCAGCCGTGGCTGGGCGAACGCAGCACTGACCCTGAGCCTGTTCGGTGCCAGTTTCATCTGTGCGCGGCTGCTGTTCGGCAACCTCATCAACCGGATTGGCGGGTTCAAGGTGGCAATCGCGTGCCTGTCGGTCGAGACACTGGGGCTGTTGATGCTGTGGCTGGCACCCAGTGCAGAGCTCGCCTTGGCCGGCGCGGCGCTAAGTGGCTTCGGCTTCTCGCTGGTATTCCCGGCACTGGGCGTGGAAGCGGTGAACCAGGTTTCGGCAGCCAACCGCGGGGCGGCGGTGGGGGCGTACTCGCTGTTCATCGACCTGTCGCTGGGGATTACCGGGCCACTGGTGGGCGCGGTGGCCTCGGGGTTCGGCTTCGCTTCGATGTTTTTGTTCGCGGCAGCGGCAGCCTGCAGCGGGCTGCTGTTGAGCCTGTATCTGTACCGTCAGGCACGGCGTTTCAGGCAGAGTTGAGTGGGGGCGAAGCGCCCCCACTCCTCGCTTCAGCGGACGTACTGCAACACCACTTCCAGCGGATGACGCATCTGCCGTTCGGTCATGCGCTTGACCTGGCTACGGCACGAATAGCCGGTTGCCAGCGCCTCCCCTTGTTTGTCCAGCTTGGTCGCCCAGGATTGCTCGAAGATGGTCCGCGACGTCTGCTGGTTACGTGCCTCGTGCCCGTAGGTACCGGACATACCGCAGCACCCCGTGGCCTCGGTCACCAGCTTCAGGCCCAAGCGCGCGAATAGCTGCTCCCACTGGCGGGTGCTGGCCGGCACGTTGGTTTTTTCGGTGCAGTGGGCCATCAGCCGGAAGCTTGCAGGCTCGGCCTGCCCCTGCTCGGGCAGCACCTCCATCAACCACTCCTGCGGCAACAGCACCTTGGGGCAGCCCTCCAGGCCCGGCACCTTCTGGTACTCCTGGCGGTAAACCAGGGTCATGGCAGGGTCCAGGCCCACCAGCGGCACACCGCAGTCAGCCAGGGCCTTGAGCTGGGTGGCATTGCGGATTGCCGCTTTGGCGAATGCCCCCAAAAAGCCCTGCACGTGCAGCGGCTTGCCATTGGCACTGTAAGGCGCCAGGAATACACGGTGACCAAGGCGATTGGCCAGCTCGATGAACGCCGCCAGTAGCGGTGTCTCGAAGTAACGGGTGAAGGCATCCTGCACCAGCACGATGCTGCGCTCGCGCTGGGCCGGGGTCAGCTCGCGCAGCGCCGGAACGCTGGCCACACCAACCCGGCAGCGCGTGAGGGTGGACTGGAAGTTGAAGCGACTGATCAGCGGGCTGTCGACCATGCCGACCTTGTCCGCCAGCAACCTGCTGACCCACTTCGACCCCATCACCGCGTTGTACAGCCCAGGTGCATGGGCCAGGTAGGGGATGGTGAACTCCAGCGAGCCTATCAGGTAGTCACGCACCGGGCGCTGGTAGCGGCCGTGGTACAGCTCGAGGAAGCGCGAGCGGAAGTCTGGCACGTTGACCTTGATCGGGCACTGGCCTGCACATGACTTGCACGCCAGGCAGCCGGCCATGGCGTCGTAGACCTCATGGGAAAAGTCCTCCTGGCCCTGGTTGCGTGCCCGGTTGTTGAGCAGCCGCGCCGGCAGCCCTTTGAGCCAGGATGCCTTGTTGCGCGCCGCAGCCAGCACATCGATGTTCGCTGCACCCTGCAGGCGCAGCCATTCACGCATCAACGAGGCGCGCCCCTTGGGCGAATGCTGGCGCTCACGGGTGGCCTTCCACGAAGGGCACATGGCGTCGTTGGGGTCGTAGTTGTAGCAGGCGCCATTGCCGTTGCAGTGCACGGCGCTGTCGAAGTCCTGCCATACACGCTCGTCGATGGTACGGTCGAGGTCGCCCCGCAAGGTCACGCCATCTACCTTGGTCAACCCTTCGGCGCTGTCCGGCGGGGTGCAGATCTTGCCAGGGTTGAGTTGGTTGCGCGGGTCGAAGGCACCCTTGAGGCGCTGCAGAGCCGGATACAGTTCGCCGAAGTACTCCGGCACATATTCCGAACGCAACCCTTTGCCGTGCTCGCCCCACAGCAGGCCGCCGTAGCGTTTGGTCAACGCTGCCACTGCATCGGAAATCGGCTTGACCAGCGCCGCCTGGGCGGGGTCTTTCATGTCCAGAGCCGGGCGTACGTGCAGCACGCCGGCGTCGACGTGGCCAAACATGCCGTAGGCCAGGCCATAGCCGTCGAGCAGCGCGCGGAAATCGGCAATGTAGTCGGCCAGTTGCTCGGGCGGCACCGCAGTGTCTTCAACGAAAGGTTGCGGGCGCACCTCGCCCTCGACGTTGCCCAACAGCCCCACCGAACGCTTGCGCATGGTGTACACGCGAGTCACGGCCTCAGCCCCTTCGGCCAGGGTATGGCCCAGGCGCTCGACACTGGTATCGCGCTGCAGGTGATCGATGAAGGCTTCAACCCGAGCATTGACCTCGGCAGGCTCATCGCCACAGAACTCCACGAGGTTGATACCCAGCGTCGGGCGCTGCGGGTCGGCCGGGAAGTACTCGGCAACGCTATGCCAGACGATGTCCTTCATCGCCAGCATCAGCACCTTGGAATCCACGGTCTCGATCGACAGGGGCTTGTGCGCCATCAGTGCATTGGCATCGCGCAGCGCGTCCATGAAGCTGGTGTAGCGGACGTTGACCAGCACCGCATACTTGGGAATCGGCAGCACGTTGAGCTTGGCTTCGACCACATAACCCAACGACCCCTCGGCGCCACACAGCACGCTGTTGAGGTTGAAACGGCCCTGCTCGTCGCGCAGGTGCGCCAGGTCGTAGCCGGTCAGGCAGCGGTTGAGCTTGGGAAAGGTGGCTGCGATCAGCTCGGCCTGGGTTTGCTGGATGTCGCGGGCAGTCCGGTACACCTCCCCCACCCGACCGGGGGCCGCACAAGCCTGCGCCAGCGCTGCATCGTCGATCGGCAGGCTGTGCAGACGCTCACCACCGAGCAGCACGCTGTGCAGTTCCAGCACGTGGTCGCGGGTCTTGCCGTAGGTGCAGCTGCCCTGGCCGCTGGCGTCGGTGTTGATCATGCCGCCGACGGTAGCGCGGTTGGAGGTGGACAGTTCAGGCGCAAAGAACAGCCCGTGAGGCTTGAGCGCGGCATTGAGCTGGTCCTTGACCACGCCAGCCTGCACCCGCACCCAACGCTCCTGGGCATTGATTTCGAGGATGCTGTTCATGTGCCGCGAGAGGTCGACCACGATACCGTCGGTCAGCGATTGGCCATTGGTGCCGGTACCGCCACCGCGCGGGGTCAGTTTGACCTGCTGGAAGCGTTCTTCGGCCATCAGCGCGGCCACCCGCGCGACATCGTCGGCGTCCAGCGGGAATACCGCCGCCTGGGGCAGGCGCTGATAGATGGAGTTGTCAGTCGCCAGCACGGTACGGGTGGCGTAATCGGCGCTGATCTGGCCCCGGAAGCCGCTGTTGCGCAGGGCTTCGAGGAATTCTGGGTAACCGGCGGTTGGCGCAGTGGTCGGCAGTTGGGCGATCATCGAAGGATGGCCTCTTGAAATGGGCTAATTCACGGGATTCCTGTCGCCTTGGCATGGATTGAGCCACGCAAGGATGACGAATGGGCCAATGTTCCTGTAGTTTCGCCCCAGGGGCAAACGGATAATCCTGCCGCTATCAATGACTTTAATGAATGAATTACCGTCACCTGACACCCTCCATGTCATTGCTGCTGGCTTTCGAGGCTGCCGCCCGGCATGAAAGCTACACCCGCGCCGCTGCCGAACTGTCCCTGACCCAGAGCGCGGTCAGCCGGCAAGTGCAGGCGCTGGAACAGCAACTCGGGCTGACCCTGTTCCGCCGCGAAGGCCGCCAGGTACAACTCACCGACGTGGGCCGGCTGTACCAGCGCGAACTGAGCGAAGCGTTGGGCCGCATCCGCAGCGCCACCTTGCAAGCCCTGGCTTACCAGTCCGGGGTCGGCACGCTGCGCTTGGCTACCCTGCCCACCTTCGGCTCCAAGTGGCTGCTGCCGCGCCTGCATGCCTTCTACAGCGCCCACCCGGGCATGCTGGTGCACATTCATTCGCGGATCGAAGCGATCAACTTCGATACCAGCGAGATCGATGCCGCCATCGGCGTGGCCAGCCATGACCTGCCGGGGCTGATCTGCCATCGGCTGCACGCCGAGGAGCTGGTGGTGATCCTCCCGCCGCAAGCCGGCAGCGATGCCCAGGCCTGGGACCCGGCACGCATCAGTGCCGAGGTACTGCTCAACGTCGCCAACAATCCTCATGCCTGGGGCGAATGGTTTTCGCACCATGGCCTGGCGCACCGGGCGATGCGCCTGGGGCCGAGCTTCGAGCTGACGTCACACTTGATTCAGGCGGTGCGCGCAGGGATCGGCATCGGCCTGGTGCCGCGGATACTGGTGGACGAGGAGCTGGCCAAGGGCGAACTGTTCAGCCCGGGCACGGCGTTCGCCAGCCAGCGCAGCTATTACCTGATCTACCCCCCACGGAACGAAGCGTTGCCCTCGCTGCGGGCATTTCGTGGCTGGCTGCTCGAGCAGATCTGAGTGCTTTCTCCCGTCACAGGCCCTGTCGCTGGCAAGGCGACGCAGACAGCCTCCAGCAATGGCCGCGAAAACGCTGGGGGCAGGCAATGAAAAACCCGATGCCAGCTACCTGACATCGGGTTTCGTTCACCGCCCGCTGCGCTTACTTGGCAACAGTACCGGCTGCTGCGCCGCTGCCCAGCTCACGGCGCTTGGGCTTGATGATGTAGAACAGGAACATCATCAGCACCCACACTGGAATGGCATATACCGAAACCTGGATGCCCGGGATTTGCAGCATGATGCCCAGGATCAGTACCACGAACGCCAGGCAGATGTAGTTGCCATAGGGGTACCACAGCGCCTTGAACAGCGGCTTCTGGCCGGTGCGGTTCAAATGCTGGCGGAATTTCAGGTGCGAGAAACTGATCATTGCCCAGTTGATCACCAGGGTCGCCACGACCAGCGACATCAGCAGCTCCAGCGCATCATGCGGCATGAAGTAGTTGAGCAGCACGGCGATCAGGGTAACGGCTGCCGACACCAGGATCGAACGCACCGGCACACCACGCTTGTCGACCTTGGCCAGGGCTGCAGGGGCATCGCCTTGCTCGGCCATACCCAGCAGCATGCGGGCATTGCAGTAGGTACCACTGTTGTACACCGACAGTGCCGCCGTCAGGACCACGAAGTTCAACAGGTGGGCGGCCACGTCACTGCCCAGCAGCGAGAACACCTGCACGAACGGGCTGCTGCCGTAGCTGCCGCCAGAAGCATCGATGCTGGCGACCAGGGTATCCCACGGGGTCAGCGACAGCAGGACGACCAGTGCACCGATGTAGAAGATCAGGATGCGGTAGATGACCTGGTTGATGGCCTTGGGGATCACGGTTTTCGGCTTGTCTGCCTCGGCTGCAGTGAAGCCGAGCATTTCCAGGCCACCGAAGGAGAACATGATGAACGCCAGTGCCATGACCAGGCCGCTGACACCGTTCGGGAAGAAGCCATCATGCGCCCACAGGTTGGTCACCGAAGCTTCGGGGCCGCCGCTGCCGCTGGTCAGCAGGTAGGCACCCAGGCCGATCATGCCGACGATAGCGGCGACCTTGATGATGGCGAACCAGAACTCGGCTTCGCCGAACACCTTCACGTTCATGAGGTTGATGACGTTGATCAGCAGGAAGAAGCCTGCTGCCGTGACCCACGTCGGGATCTCCGGCCACCAGTAGTGAATGTACTTGCCGACCGCCGTCAGCTCCGACATGCCCACCAGGATGTACAGCACCCAGCAATTCCAGCCTGACATGAAACCGGCAAAACCGCCCCAGTACTTATGGGCAAAGTGGCTGAACGAACCGGCCACCGGCTCTTCGACGATCATCTCCCCAAGCTGGCGCATGATCATGAAGGCGATGAAACCGCAGATGGCGTAGCCCAGGATCATCGACGGGCCGGCGTATTTCATCACGCCTGCCGAGCCAAGGAACAGGCCGGTACCAATCGCGCCGCCAAGGGCGATCAACTGGATGTGGCGGTTCTTCAGGCCCCGCTTGAGCTCGCCTGAATGCATGTTGTGTTCACTCATGAACGAAGTCACCTGCATTGTTTTTATCTGTGACGGAATCGGACCCACCGCGCTCGTGGCGCAGCGGAATGGGCAAGGTGGTTACCTTGGTTTCTTGAACACAGCCGCTGCCGGAGCGGATCAGCCGGGTGTGAGCAAGAGTGCGCGGTACGCAAGAGGGTCACAGGTAAAACGCGGCGCACTGTATACCCCTGCAAGCGCGCAGGCGTCAACGCGTTGCGTCGTTTCCTCGGAAAAAACGCAGCGATCCTGTGGTAGGAAGCCTTGAAAGGCGGAGTGATCGGCGTACATGGCGCCTCCATTTGTTGTTCTGTGTGCCCGGCTCTGTGGACGGGCTTTTGCGCACGGCAATGGTCGCTATATCAGCGTGGGACGGGGGTTTGAGCAATAGGGTTGACGGGCGTAGGTGGGGTCTTGGGCGGTGGGGTGCGGCAAGATCTGTTTACAGGGAGGGGGGCCGAGTAGAGAAATCGGGTGAATTCGTATAGTTTTCTTTACAGCGCGGTTCGAAAACTTGCCAGTCGTCCGAAAAAATCTTTTTCTTCAATATCTTGGCGCGCGGTGAGGCGTGCACGGAGCTGCTGCGGGCGCAATAGGCCAAGTTGAAGGATGGGGTATTGGCTGTGAGCTTTATTGGGGCTGCTTTGCAGCCCATCGCCGGCAAGCCGGCTCCCACCTGGACCGCGTTGGGCTTCAGAAAGCCGGCATGAAGGATGATGTAGTGCCGGTCAGGGTTCTTGGGGCTGCTACGCAGCCCATCGCCGGCAAGCCGGCTCCCACCTGGACCGCGTTGGGCTTCAGAAAGCCGGCCTGAAGGATTGGGTGGTGCCTGTCAGCGTTGCTGGGGCTGCTGTGCAGCCCATCGCCGGCAAGCCGGACCACAGGTCACCGCGCAAATCTGAAGACTGCGCGGTCCGGGTGGGAGCCGGCTTGCCGGCGATGGGCCGCACAGCGGCCCCAAGTCGCTTAACTGACTGGCCTTAGCGGATCAGCCGCGCGGTTTGCCGCGACCACGCCCTGCCGGCTTGTCACCGTCAGGCTTGGCCGGGCGCTTGCGCATCTCGCTCGGACGCTCAGCAACGGCGCTGCCGCGGCTGCCCTTGCGTGGCGCCTCTTCACGCGGCTGGCGAGCCGGACGCTCGGCAGCCGCGGCATCCTGCGCCGGCCGCAGGCTGCGCACACGCTCGCTACGCCCCATCGGCCGCGTCGACTTGCGCTGCAGGCGCTCCATCTTGTCCTTGGCCTTCAGGTTCATGGCAGGCAGCGCCACCGGCTGCAGGCCCACTTCAGCGGCCAGGATGTCGATTTCGCCCTGGGTCATTTCACGCCAGCGGCCCATCGGCAGATCGGAGTTGAGGAACACCGGGCCGAAACGCACGCGCTTGAGGCGGCTGACCACCATGCCCTGCGATTCCCACAGGCGGCGTACCTCACGGTTGCGCCCTTCCATCACCACACAGTGGTACCAGTGGTTGAAACCTTCACCCCCTGGAGCCTTCTGGATGTCGGTGAACTTGGCCGGGCCGTCTTCAAGCATCACGCCCGCCTTCAGGCGTTCGATCATCTCGTCATCGACCTCGCCACGCACACGCACCGCGTATTCGCGGTCCATCTCGTAGGACGGGTGCATCAGGCGGTTGGCCAGCTCACCGTCGGTGGTGAACAGCAGCAGGCCGGTGGTGTTGATGTCGAGGCGGCCAATGTTGATCCAGCGGCCTTCCTTCGGCCGCGGCAGGCGGTCGAACACCGTCGGGCGGCCTTCCGGGTCGTCACGGGTGCAGATCTCGCCATCGGGCTTGTTGTACATGATCACCCGGCGCGTGGCCTCGGCGGCTTCTTCGCGCTTGATCAGCTTGCCGTCGACAGCGATGGCATCGTGCAGGTCGACGCGCTGGCCGAGGGTGGCCTCGACGCCATTGACCTTGATACGGCCCTGGCTGATCCAGGCCTCGACGTCACGGCGCGAACCCACGCCAATGCGCGCCAGCACTTTCTGCAGCTTTTCGCCGGCTGGCGGGGTGATTTCGGTGTTTTGCAGGTCTTGCTCACTCATCTGGGCACCTCCCGGTGTAGGAATGAAAACAGAGATTCTGGCGACGAACGCGCCAAAAGGTCGCGCATCATACGCGCTTCTAACGGGGAACGCACTGGAGCTTAGAGGGTTTTCAGGGGGTGAAGTGGTTTTCTGCCCAGCGGTTTCGTATTGAAAGCCCCGGCCTCATCGCCGGCAAGCCGGCGCCCACCCGACCGCGCAGCACCTGTGATCTTGGCGCACAAGACTCAGGGCTGCAGCTTGCCTTGATCCTCGACCGAGGCCTCTGGCTCTGGCTCTGGCTCTGGCTCTGGCTCTGGCGCATCCTGCTCTGGCAAATCATCGAAATCGGTCTTGAGCCCCTCCTCCATCGCATCCAGTTCCACCAGCAGGCTACGAAAGCTCGTTTTCTCCTCAGGGTCGGCAACCGCCTGCTCGTCGGCCAGGCTGGCATCGGCCAACGCCTGCAAATGCGCCGGCACCGGTGCATCATCCGGGTCGATCGAGGGCGCCGGCTCCATCTCGCGCAGCTCGGCCAAGGCCGGCAACTCGTCCAGGCTCTTGAGGTTGAAATGATCGAGAAACGCCTTGGTGGTGGCGAACATCGCCGGCCGCCCAGGTACCTCGCGATGGCCAACCACCCGGATCCATTCACGCTCCATCAGGGTCTTGATGATGTTGCTGTTGACCGCAACACCCCGCACGTCCTCGATCTCGCCGCGGGTGATGGGCTGGCGGTAAGCGATCAAGGCCATGGTTTCGAGCAGCGCACGGGAATAGCGCTGCGGCCGCTCTTCCCACAGGCGGCCCACCCACGGCGCGAAATTCTCGCGAATCTGCAAGCGATAGCCGCTGGCCACTTCCTTGAGCTCGAAGGCCCGACCACTGCAGGATTTGCCGAGCACTTCCAACGCTTTCTTGAATACCTTCGGCTCAGGGCGCTCGGCCTCCTCGAACAGCTCGTACAGCCGTTCGAGAGATTGCGGCTTGCCTGAGGCGAGTAGAAACGCCTCGATCAGCGACGCCAGGTCGCGGGGTTCATTCAGATTCATCAGGTTCTTCGACAGACTCGGCACGCACCCGGACATGGATAGCGGCGAAAGGCTCATTCTGCACCAGTTCGATCAGCGATTCCTTCACCAACTCAAGAATGGCCATGAAGGTGACCACCACACCCAACTTGCCTTCCTCAGCCGTGAACAGTTCGACGAAAGGCACGAAGCCGCCGCCCTTCAGGCGCGCCAGCACTTCGCTCATGCGCTCACGGGTAGAGAGCGTTTCACGGGTGATCTGGTGGCTTTCGAACAGATCGTTGCGGCGCATGACTTCGGCCATGCTGACCAACAATTCTTCCAGGCTGACCTGGGGCAACAGCTTGCGCACCTTGGCCTGGGGCGCCTCCAGACGCGGCACCACGACGTCACGGCCAACACGCGGGAGCTCGTCGATGCCTTCGGCTGCAGCCTTGAAACGCTCGTACTCCTGCAAGCGGCGAATCAGTTCAGCACGCGGGTCGCCTTCCTCCTCCTCGACCTCGGCGGAGCGTGGCAGCAACATGCGCGACTTGATCTCGGCAAGCATGGCAGCCATCACCAGGTATTCGGCGGCCAACTCCAGGCGCACGCTTTTCATCAACTCGACATAACCCATGTACTGGCGGGTGATCTCCGCCACGGGGATGTCGAGAATGTCGATGTTCTGCTTGCGGATCAGGTAAAGCAGCAGGTCGAGCGGGCCTTCGAAGGCCTCGAGGATGACCTCCAGCGCGTCCGGCGGAATGTAAAGGTCCACCGGCATCTCGGTCAGGGCTTCGCCGTAGACCAGGGCCAACTGCAATTGCCGAGGCAGTTCGGCTTCGATGGCCGAAGCCTCGGGTAGCTCCATCTGGCTCACGCGTTGACCAGAAATGGCGTGGGGTCGCCGCAACCTTCGCGGATCAGTTCAGGCTCTTCGCCGGACAGGTCGATGATGGTCGAGGCCTTGAGGTCGCCGAAACCGCCGTCAATCACCAGGTCCACATGGTGTTCCAGGCGCTCGCGGATTTCATAGGGGTCGGTCATCGGCTCGGTATCCCCGGGCAGGATCAGGCTCACGCTCATCAGCGGCTCACCCAGCTCAGCCAGCAATGCCAGGGTGATGCCGTGGTCCGGCACCCGCAGGCCGATGGTGCGACGCTTCTCGTGCAGCAACAGCCGCGGCACCTCACGGGTGCCATTGAGGATGAACGTGTAGGGGCCGGGTACGTGGGCCTTGAGCAGGCGGAAGGTACCGGTGTCGACCTTGGCGTAAAGGCCCAGCTGCGACATGTCGCAGCACATCAGGGTGAAATTGTGGGTCTTGTCCAACCCACGCAGACGCCGAACCCGTTCGATCGCTGCCTTGTCACCGATCTGGCATCCCAGTGCGTAGGCCGAATCGGTCGGGTAGACGACCACACCGCCCTTGCGGATGATTTCCACCGCCTGACGGATCAGCCGCGGCTGGGGGTTTTCCGGATGAATCTGGAAAAATTGGCTCACGAAGTCTTCCTGTTCATATCGCCATAGGTTGTTCATGGCTGAATCGGCGCCACAGAGGTGGCAGATCCTCAGGCAATGGCCGGTAGGCACCGATCTCGCTCCAGGTGCCGGGGCCGTGGAAATCGCTGCCAGCGCTTGCCAGCAGGCCGAACTCACGAGTGAGGATGGACATCGTGCCCACCTGCTCGGCAGGCATCATCCCATTGACCACTTCAAGCGCCTGCCCGCCTGCCTGAATATAGTCGGCAATCAGGCGCCTGCGCTTGCTGCGGGTCAGATCGTAGTGCATCGGGTGGGCCAGGCTCACCCAGGCTTTGGACCGGCGCAAGGTGGCAACGGTTTCCTCGAGCGTCGGCCAATGCAGTTTGACGTCACCCAGCTTGCCGGCCCCCAACCACTTGCGAAACGCTTCACCACGGTCCTTGACGTGGCCCGCGCGCACCAGGTGCTCGGCAAAATGCGGCCGCGCCGGTGCATTACCGCTGTCGCCCAACGCCTGCTGCACGGCGCGGGCACCCTCGAGGGCACCTGGCATGCCCTTGGCCGCCAGCCGCTTGTCGATTTCCTCGGCACGCAGCCAGCGGCCACGGTGCAGGGCTTCGATCGCTTCGAGCAACGGCGGGGCATCAAGCGGGAAGTCATACCCCAGCACATGGATGGTCGCGCCCCCCCACGTGCACGAAAGCTCCACGCCGCTGACCCAGCGCATACCCCGTTCGACGCAGGCCTGGCGGGCCTCGGGCAGGCCTTCAAGGGTGTCGTGGTCGGTCAGTGCCAAGGTCTGCACCCCGTGCTCATGGGCCCGGGCGACCAGGACCGTAGGCGGCAGGGCGCCGTCGGAGGCCGTGCTGTGACAGTGCAGATCAACATTCATGGAGGAGCGCTACCGCTGGATTCGATGTTTGTTATTATGCCGCCACATCCCGATTCTGGCTGCCATTGTGAAACAATTCATCGATTTCATCCCGCTGCTACTGTTCTTCATCGTCTACAAGCTTGACCCACGCCCCATGGAAGTTGCCGGGCACAGCTTCGAATTCGGCGGCATCTACAGCGCCACGGCAATGCTGATCATCAGCTCGCTGGTGGTGTATGGCGCGCTGTTCCTGCGCCAGCGCAAGCTGGAGAAAGGCCAGTGGCTGACGCTGGTGGCCTGCCTGGTATTCGGCGGCCTGACCCTGACCTTCCATAGCGAAACCTTCCTCAAGTGGAAGGCGCCGGTAGTCAACTGGCTGTTCGCCTTGGGCTTTGCCGGCAGCCATTTCATCGGCGACCGGGTGCTGATCAAGCGCATCATGGGCCACGCCTTGAGCTTGCCCGATGCCATCTGGACCCGACTGAACGTGGCGTGGATCGCGTTTTTCCTGTTCTGTGGCGCGGCCAACCTGTTTGTCGCTTTCACCTTCCAGGATTTCTGGGTCGACTTCAAAGTGTTCGGCAGCCTGGGCATGACCGTGATATTCCTGGTAGCGCAAGGCTTGTACCTGTCGCGCCACCTGCACGACGACCCTTCTACCTCCAAACCCAAGGATTGACATGCTTTACGCCATCATTGCCAGCGACGTCGCAAATTCCCTGGAAAAACGCCTGGCCGCGCGCCCGGCGCACATCGAGCGCCTGAAGCAGCTGCAGAGCGAAGGCCGCGTGGTGCTGGCCGGCCCGCACCCGGCTATCGACAGCAACGACCCGGGCGAAGCCGGCTTCAGCGGCAGCCTGATCGTCGCCGAGTTCGGTTCCCTGAGCGCTGCCCAGGCCTGGGCCGATGCCGACCCGTACATCGCTGCGGGTGTTTACGACCAGGTCATCGTCAAACCCTTCAAGCAAGTCTTGCCCTGATCGATAAATTGTCGGCGTCTGCGGTATCTTTGCCACTGGCGAGCGCGTCAGACGCCGTCGATTTGAATTGAGTGAGTCATGAGCGAGCTGTTACTGATTGATGATGACCAGGAACTCTGCGAGCTGCTCGGCAGCTGGCTGACCCAGGAAGGTTTTGCCGTGCGCGCCTGCCATGATGGCCAGAGCGCGCGCCAGGCATTGGCCGAACATGCGCCGGCAGCTGTGGTGCTCGACGTGATGCTGCCTGACGGTAGCGGCCTTGAGCTGCTCAAGCAGTTGCGTAGCGACCACGCTGAACTGCCGGTGCTGATGTTGTCGGCCCGCGGCGAGCCTCTGGACCGCATTCTTGGCCTGGAACTGGGCGCTGATGATTACCTGGCCAAGCCCTGCGACCCACGCGAGCTGACCGCCCGCCTGCGCGCAGTGCTGCGCCGTAGCCACCCGACAGCCACCACGACGCAGGTGGAGATCGGCGATCTGGCCTTCAGCCCTGTGCGCGGGGTGGTCAGCATCGATGGCCGCGAGATGACCCTTACGCTGTCTGAGAGCCGCATCCTCGAAGCCTTGCTGCGCCAGCCTGGCGAGCCGCTGGACAAGCAGGAGCTTGCGCAAATCGGCCTTGGCCGCAAGCTGACCCTTTACGATCGCAGCCTGGACATGCATGTCAGCAACCTGCGCAAGAAGATCGGCCCGCACGCCGACGGCCGCCCCCGCATCGTCGCACTGCGTAGCCGCGGCTACTACTACAGTCTCTGAGCTGCAAGCTTCAAGCTGCAAGCTGCAAGAAAAAGCCCGGCGTGCGCGCTCGCTCTTGCTTGAAGCTTGCAGCTCGCAGCTCGCAGCCCCTTCTTTACCCAGCCTTTACCGTTCGCTGACCGCGCCTGACCTTGATCTCCCTAAACTGAGCTCATCCGGTAACCACCGGCCCATGACAGGAGAGACACCATGCGCAAGACCTTGATCGCCCTGATGTTCGCCGCAGCCCTGCCGACCGTGGCCATGGCCATGCCCGACGGCGGCCCGCGTCACGACGGCCCGCATCATCGCGGTGACGCGCCTTTCGCCCAACTGGACCTGAGCCGCGACCAGCGCCAGCAGATTGGCAAACTGATGGGCGAGCAGATGAAAAACCACCACGACATCACCGAACGCTACCTGGCCAAACTGCCAGCAGCAGACCAGAAAGCCATGAAGGACGAACTCAAGGCCAGCCGCGACAAGACCGACAGCCAGGTCCGCGCCCTGCTCAAGCCAGAGCAGCAAAAGAAGTTCGACGAACTGCAGAAAGCCCGCGAAGCACGCAAGGCTGAATGGAAGGAATTCCAGGCCTGGAAAGCTGAAAAAGCCGCCAAGGCCCAGTAAGCTGTCCCACCCATGCCCGGCCCGCCCCCAAGCGGGCCGGGCTTTTCCCGTTTAGGAGGTGCTCTTGCGTTCTCTGTTCTGGCGCATCCTGGCCAGTTTCTGGCTGGCTATCACCCTGGTCGCAGGCCTGTCGATCCTGCTGGGCCACATGCTCAACCAGGATGCCTGGATACTCAGCCGCCACCCCGGCCTCAGCAACCTCGCCAGCCGTTGGGTCAAGCACTATGAACACCAAGGCCTGGCGTCGGCCCAGCATTTCCTCGAACGTCGCAAGCAGCGCTTCAAGATCGATGTACAGGTACTCGACGACAGTGGCCAGGCGGTGGTGCCCGGTACCTTCCCGCGCCGCGCCGCAGCCTTCGAGGCGCGCCAGCGCAATGACGAGCGGCACCTGCCGTGGCGTCGCCTGACCGAGGAGTACACCAGCCCCGAGAGCGGCGAGACGTACCTGCTGATCTACCGAATTCCACACCCGGAACTGGATGCCTGGCACCGCGAGAGCCTGCTCTGGCCGTTGAGTGCCTTGGGTATAGCCCTGGTGGTGCTGACCCTGTTCAGCCTGCTGGTGACCCTGTCCATCACCCGCCCTCTGAGCCGCTTGCGCAGTGCCGTGCACGACCTCGGCCAGGCCAGCTACCAGCAGAACAGCCTGGCGCGCCTGGCTGCACGGCGCGATGAGTTCGGCGTGCTGGCCAAGGACTTCAACAAGATGGGCGCCCGCCTGCAGAGCCTGATCGGCAGCCAGCGCCAGTTGCTGCGCGACGTTTCCCACGAACTGCGCTCGCCGCTGGCACGCCTGCGCATCGCCCTGGCGCTCGCCGAACGGGCTGAAGCCGAGCAACGCCAAGCCTTGTGGCCGCGCCTGACCCGCGAATGTGACCGCCTGGAGGACCTGATCAGCGAGATCCTCACGCTGGCCCGGGTCGATGCCGAACAGTCTCACGCCGAAACGGTCGACCTCAACGCCCTGCTGGGCAGCGTGCGCAAGGATGCACAGCTCAGCGCGCCAGAGCAGGACGTTCGGCTGGAGGCGCAACCGGGCTTGACCTTGCAAGGCTGGCCAACGCTGATCGAACGTGCCGTTGACAACCTGCTGCGCAATGCCTTGCGTTTCAACCCACAGGGGCAGCCGATCGAAGTGCGCGCCGGGCGCGAGCAGGGGCGCATCGTCGTGAGTGTGCGTGACCATGGGCCTGGGGTGTCTGCCGAGCACCTGGCGCAGCTGGGTGAGCCCTTCTTCCGTGCCCCCGGGCAGGAAGCAGCGGGGCATGGCCTGGGGCTGGCGATTGCGCGCAAGGCGGCGGAGCGCCATGGCGGGAGCCTGGTACTTGCGAACCACCCACAGGGTGGTTTTGTCGCCCGCCTGGAGTTGCCGCTGGAAGTGGAGGTTGGCAGCTGAATTCAGCGTTCCCGCAGCAGTGGGAGCAGCTGCCTTACCCAATGTCTAAACGTTGACGCAAACCACCTTGCGGGGGCCTGCTTGCCGGCGATCAAGCCACAGCGGCCCTGGCGTTACTGGCCCCAGGCGCTGACGAACTCGGCGGTTTGCAGCACTGGCGCCGTACGCGGCTCGGCCAGCGGCGTGCCGACATACAGGTAGCCGATCAACTCTTCGTTCTCGCCCAGCCCCAAGCCCTTGTGCACATGGGCATCGAAGGCCATATCGCCGGTACGCCACACGGCACCGATGCCTTGGGCATGCGCGGCAATCAGAATGCCATGCGCGGCACAGCCAGCGGCCAGGCGCTGTTCTGACATCGGCACCTTGTAGTGCTCCTGCAGCTTGGCGATCACCACGATCAGCAGCGGCGCACGCAACGGCATGGCGCGGGCCTTGTCCAGCGCAGCCTGGGTGGCATCGCCCTTGTTCTGTACCGCTTCGGCAAACAGCTCGCCGAGCTTGTCGCGGCCCTGGCCTTCGATGGTCAGAAAGCGCCATGGCCGCAGCTGGCCGTGATCGGGCGCGCGCAGCGCAGCCTGGAACAGCGCCTCGCGCTGGGCGGCATTGGGCGCAGGTTCAGTCAGGCGTGGCACGGATACACGGTTGAGCAATGCGTCGAGAGCCTCCATCGGCTACCCTCCTGGCAGTTGAATGTGCGGCCATTCTCAAGCTGCAAGCCACAAGCTGCAAGCGCCACGCAGAAGCCACCCGGTGCACACTGCCATTTCTGCCTGCGGGTAGCTCTCGGCTTGCAGCTGGCAGACCCATAGGTAGAATGGCGCCCCTCCGTTCAAAGTCAGAGCAGATCACATGGCGTTGCCGACCTTAAGGATCATTGGTTTCATCATCGGCATCTTCCTGATCACCCTGGCGGTCAGCATGGTCGTACCCATGGCGACGCTGGTGATCTTCGAGCGTACCGGCGACATGCCGTCGTTCCTCTGGTCAAGCCTGATCACCTTCGTCGCAGGCTTGCTCCTGATCGTCCAGGGCCGTCCAGAGCATGTGCACCTGCGTCCGCGCGACATGTACCTGCTGACCGTCAGCAGCTGGCTGGTGGTAGGCGTATTCGCCGCCCTGCCCTTCCTGCTGACCCAGCACATCAGCTACACAGACGCCTTCTTCGAAAGCATGTCCGGCATCACTGCCACGGGTGCCACCGTGCTCAGCGGGCTGGACACCATGTCGCCGGGCATCCTGATGTGGCGCTCGATGCTGCACTGGCTCGGCGGTATCGGCTTCATCGCCATGGCGGTGGCGATCCTGCCGCTGCTGCGCATCGGTGGCATGCGCCTGTTCCAGACCGAATCGTCCGACCGCTCGGAAAAGGTCATGCCGCGCTCACACATGGTCGCCAAGTCGATCGTCGGGGTGTACGTCTGCTTCTCGGTGCTTGGCGCCCTGGCCTTCTGGTGGGCCGGCATGAAGCCGTTCGACGCCATCAACCACGCCATGTCAGCCATTTCCACCGGGGGGTTCTCCACCTCTGACCAGTCCCTGGCCAAGTGGGACATCCCTGCCGTGCACTGGGTCGCGGTGGTCGTGATGATTCTGGGCAGCCTGCCCTTCGCCTTGTACGTGGCCACCCTGCGCGGCAACCGCGGGGCACTGATTCGCGACCAGCAGGTCCAGGGGCTGCTTGGCTTGCTGGTGGTCACCTGGCTGGTGCTGGGCACCTGGTACTGGGTCACCACCAACCTGCCTTGGCTCGATGCCTTGCGCCACGTTGCGTTCAACGTGACCTCCGTGGTCACCACCACCGGTTTCGCCCTGGGCGATTACAGCCTGTGGGGCAATTTTTCGCTGATGCTGTTCTTCTACCTGGGCTTCGTCGGTGGCTGCTCTGGTTCGACCGCCGGCGGTATCAAGATCTTTCGCTTCCAAGTGGCCTACATCCTGCTCAAGGCCAGCCTCAACCAGTTGATCCATCCACGTGCGGTGATCAAGCAGAAATACAACGGCCATCGCCTGGACGAAGAGATCGTGCGCTCGATCCTGACCTTCTCGTTCTTCTTCGCGATCACCATCTGCGTGATGGCGTTGCTATTGTCGCTGCTGGGCGTGGACTGGATGACCGCACTGACCGGCGCCGCGGCAACCGTTTCAGGCGTCGGCCCGGGCCTGGGTGAAGTGATCGGCCCGGCAGGCAACTACGCCATGCTGCCGGACGCTGCCAAGTGGATTCTTGCCGGCGGGATGCTGCTCGGCCGCCTGGAGATCATCACGGTGCTGGTGCTGTGCATGCCGGCGTTTTGGCGTCACTGACCGCCTCGGGGTCCGCGCCCAGACGGGCGCGGTACTCGCTGGGGGTAACGTCGAACCAGCGGCGGAAGGCCCGGTAGAAGTTGCTCGGGTCAGCGAACCCCAACAGGTAGGCGGTTTCCAGCAAGGTCATGCCGGGCTGGGCGAGGTACTGCTCGGCCAGCTCACGACGGGTGTCGTCCAGCAATGCCTGAAAGCTGGTGCCCTCCTCCTGCAGGCGGCGCTGCAGCGTGCGCTGGGACAGGTGCAGCGCCTGGGCCAGGGTTTCCCGCTTCGGTTCGCCCTGAGGCAGGATGCGGCAAAGCACCTGGCGCACCCGGTGGGTCACCCGGCTTTCAGCGAAGCGTGCCAGGTATTCCCCGGCAAACCGGTCGTGCAGAATGGCCATGGCCTCATTGGCGGTAGGTAGCGCAGCTTCCATATCGGCGCGCTCGAACACCAGCGCATCGTGGGGCGCACCGAACACCAGCGGGGAATGGAAAGCCACCTTGTAGGGCTCGACGTCCTTGGGTTGAGGCCCCTGGATCAGTACCCGCCGCGGCTGGATGGGTCGCCCGCTGAGCCACTTGCACAGCGCCAGCGCGCAGGCCAGCGAAGCCTCCGCACTGTGCCGCGTCGGCGGCAGGTGATCACCGTGCACGGTGAGGATCAGCGAATACCCCTCAGGCCCCAGGCGGAAGCTCAGATCGGAGCTTTCGGCGATGATGCGCTGGTAGCGCACCAGGCGCTCGAAACCTTCGGCCAAGGTGCGGCTGGACATCAAGGCGTAGCCCACCACATGGAACGAAGCCGGTCTGACCACCCGTGCCATGTTCAGGCCAATCGCTTCATTGCCCGACAGCTCTACAGCCAGTTGCCAAAGGCGGGTCATGGCATCCTGCGGGAAGCGCGCATCGGGGTCGTCGAGGGCAGCGAAATCCAGGCCGAGCTGCTCGAACATGGCCGGGCAATCGAGCCCTTCCAGCTCGAGCGCCTTCACAATCCCTGATGCCCAGCTGGCTGACGTGGTTCTCTCGCTCATGACAGGCTTCTTATGCTGACCGCTTCATGCGGTTAACCCCAAGGATACTCATTTGGCGCCTATTGTCACTGGTAGGCTCCGCCAATGACTCTAGACTCGATTCAGGCTCCACGCCGTGTATCCTGTCAAAAAGTGTCAATCCTGGAGCACTGCCCATGAACAGCTCAGCGCAGTTTCGCAGTTTTGCCGAGTTCTACCCCTATTACCTGGGGGAGCACAGCAACCCCACCTGTCGGCGCCTGCACTTCGTCGGCACCAGCCTGGTGATCGCCCTGCTGGCGTACACCATCGCCAGCGGCAAATGGCTGCTGCTATTGGCGGTGCCGGTGTTCGGCTATGGGTTTGCCTGGGTCGGGCACTTCTTTTTCGAGAAAAACCGGCCAGCGACCTTCAAGCATCCGCTGTACAGCCTGATTGGCGATTTCGCCATGTTCCGCGACATTCTGCTGGGCAGGATCAGCCTCTAGTTGCCCGGGCGGCGGTCACGCAGGTTCGCGCGACGCCGCCACGCCCTCTGCCTGCCGTAGCTGGGCGTCGGCCAACCGGTACAGCTCGATGCTGCCATCCCAATGCTCGATCAGCGCAGTGCAGGACTCCACCCAATCGCCACAGTTGAGGTAATCCACGTTCCCGACCTTGCGGATTTCGGCATGGTGGATATGCCCGCACACCACCCCGTGAAAGCCACGACGGGTGCACTCATGGGCAATGGCATCCTCGAAATCGCTGATGAAGTTCACCGCACCTTTGACCTTGTGCTTGAGGTAGGCCGAAAGTGACCAATAACCATACCCGTAGCGGGCCCGCCAATGGTTGAGCCAGCGGTTGAGCACCAAGGTGCATTCATAGGCACGATCGCCAAGGAACGCTAGCCAGCGGTGGTAGCGGGTAATCACATCGAACTGGTCACCATGGATCACCAGCAACCGACGGCCATCGGCCGTGAGGTGCTCAGCCTCGTCCACCAGGTGGATGTTGCCCAGAACCAGCCTGGAGTAGCGCCGCAGGAACTCATCATGGTTGCCCGTCACGTAGATCACCTCGGTGCCGCGTTTGCTCAGGGTCAACAAGCGGCGGATCACGTTGGTGTGGGCCTGGGGCCAGTAGATACCGCCACGCAGCTTCCAGCCATCGATGATGTCGCCGACCAGGTAGATACGGTCGGCCTGGTAGCCCTTGAGGAAGCGCGACAGGTGTTCGGCCTGACAGTCGCGGGTGCCCAGGTGCACGTCAGAGATCCACAGGGTGCGTACGCGCTGCTTGCGCGACGGGCGAGAGAGTTCGGCATGGGTCATGGGGCGGGCTCCGGCGCTGTTTGCTGGAGACTGGCATCGGTACATGACAGGCTGGTGGCAGCGATGTGACCGGTGCTGACCAGCCAGGATTGATGCACAATGACGCTCTGCCCTGCGAGGACCCACCATGGCCGCCGGCCCGATTCTTTCCCTTCGCCACTACCGCGATGACGTAATCGCTCACAGCCACGACCACCCACAGTTGGTGTTCGGCCTGCGCGGCCGGCTGGATTTCGAGGTACAAGGGCACGGGGCACGGATCGACCGTCAAGGCCTGATCGTGGTGCCCGCCGGTGCCCACCATACCTGTGGCAGCGATACTGGCAGCCACTGCCTGGTGCTCGATGTACCGAGCGACCATTGGCTGGACGAGCAACTCGGCGAGCATGCCGACGCCAGCCGCCGCCTGCTGGACCGCTCTGGCGCGCTGGGCCTGGACCCTCGCCAACAGCAACTGGTGGACTGGCTGGCGGCAAGCCCGGTGGACGACCCGCTGATCGCCCGCCAAGGCGCAGCGCTGTTGCTGGCCTGCCTCAACCCTGCGGCGTCGGCCAATGTCACACCCAGCCATCGCCTGCCTTACGCCGCTTTCGACAGCCATATCGAGCAACACGCAGCCTACCCGCTGCAGGTCGCCGACCTGGCGCGCATCGCCGGGTTGTCCAGTGCGCGGCTGCATGCGCGATTTACGGCCGAGTGCGGCATGACGCCAATGGATTACATCCGCCAGCGGCGCTTGCTCAAGGCGCGCGAGCTGGTTACCCAGACATTGCTGCCGATGGGAGAGATCGCCGCGCAGGTGGGGTACAGCTCACAAAGTGCGTTTTCGGCGGCGATGCTGCGCATGTTCGGATGCGTGCCGAGTGCATTGCGACGAGAATCTGGCGACAAACCACGCTAGGGTGGCGACAGACCGGGCTTGGCAGCGGCTTTACACTGTGCCTGCCCCGGCCTGTTGGGGTAACCGCACGACAAGGCCGGGCCTGACCAGACGGATTTCAAAGGATCACCATGAACCACCGTACCGCCCTGGGCGCCCTGCACATCGGCGCACTGTTCTTCGGCCTGACCGGCGTCTTTGGCAAACTGGCCGCCAGCGCGAGCCCAGCCATCATCGTCTTCGGCCGCGCCGCCTTTGCCGTCCTTGCCCTTGCGCTGTTCGCCAGCATCGCCGGCCCAGGCTGGCAGCGCCTGCGCAGCCAGGACGTCCAGCGCCTCTTGCTGGGCGGTGTGCTACTGGCCGGCCACTGGGTCAGCTTCTTCATCGCCGTCAAAGTCGGTGGCGTGGCTATTGCCACCCTCGGCTTCGCCAGTTTCCCGGCATTCACCGTGATGCTCGAAGGGCTGCTGTTCCGTGAACGCATCCGCCGCAACGAAGCGCTGCTGGTGCTGCTGGTGAGTATCGGCCTGGTGCTGGTGACGCCCTCTTTCGACCTGGCCAGCGACGCCACGGGCGGGCTGCTATGGGCCCTGCTTTCCGGCCTGCTGTTTTCGCTACTGTCGCTGACCAACCGGGCAGGCTCCGGGCGCTTGCCTGCCGTTCAGGCAGCGCTGTGGCAAAACCTCGTGGTCGGCCTGTGCCTGCTGCCGTTCGCTGCGCAGGGCCTGGGTACGGTAAAGCCCATGGATTGGCTGTGGATCGCCCTGCTGGGGGTTTTCTGCACGGGCGTCGCCCATAGCCTGTTCGTCGCCAGCCTGGCGGTGATCAAGGCACGTACTGCCGCGTTGGTTTTCGGCATGGAACCGATCTACGGCATCGCTGTTGCCTGGATGGTGTTCGCCGAAACCCCAACCCTGCGCATGCTGCTGGGCGGTGCACTGATCATCTTCGCCATCGTGCTCTCCAGCCGCCTTGCCGCCGAGCAGCCGCCCAGACCACGCACCGTGGCCGAGGGCGCCTGATCAGCGGTCGTTGTGCCCAAGGTCGCGTTGCGGGTCGATCTGGTCACGCACACGCTGCTTGAGCACCTTCGCCTCAGGGAAGCCACCGTCAGCCTTGCGTTCCCAGATCTGCACGCCATTGCAAGTGATGCGGAAAGTACCGCCGGTAGCAGGCTCCAGCGCCACCCTGGCCAGGTCATCGGCGAAGGTGCTGAGCAGTTCCTGGGCGAGCCAGGCGGCGCGCAGCAGCCATTGGCACTGCGTGCAATAGGTGATGATGATTTCCGGCTTGTTGTCGGCCATGGTGCGCTTTCTCCAGGTGATGGCCGCTTATACTAGCGGTCTTTAGCCCCCTGTTTGAGACTCACGATGCGCCGCCTGCTGTTCTGCCTCCTGCTGACGCTCAGCTCCTTCACCGTGCTCGCCGAGGCGGCACGCCCCAAGGTCGGTTTGGTACTCTCCGGGGGCGCCGCCCGTGGCCTGGCCCACATCGGCGTGCTCAAGGCCCTGGAGGAACAGGGCGTGCGCATCGACGCCATCGCCGGCACCAGCATGGGCGCCGTGGTTGGCGGCCTGTATGCGTCCGGCTACAGCGTCGAGGAGCTGGAAAAGCTCGCCACCACGCTGGACTGGCAGGAAGCCTTGTCCGATGCCCCGCCGCGCAAGGACGTGCCCTTCCGGCGCAAGCAGGATGACCGCGACTTCCTGGTCAAGCAGAAGCTGAGTTTTCGAGACGACGGCAGCCTCGGCCTGCCACTGGGCGTGATTCAAGGCCAGAACCTCGCACTGCTGCTGGAAAGCAAGCTGGCCCACACCGCCGATACCCGCGATTTCGACAAATTGCCGATACCGTTCCGCGCCGTGGCAACCGACATCGCCAGCGGCGAGAAGGTGGTATTTCGCCGCGGCCACCTGCCCCAAGTGATCCGCGCCAGCATGTCGATCCCGGCGGTATTCGCCCCGGTCGAGCTTGATGGGCGCCTGCTGGTCGATGGCGGCATGGTCGACAACATACCCGTGGATGTCGCCCGGGACATGGGCGTTGACCTGGCCATCGTGGTCGATATCGGCACCCCGCTGCGTGACCGCAAACAACTGGCCACGGTGGTGGACGTACTCAACCAGTCCATCACGCTGATGACCCGGCGCAATTCCGAAGAGCAGCTGGCCAGTTTGCACAGAGATGACATCCTCATCCAGCCACAGCTGGCGGCGTTCGGCGTCACTGACTTCGGCCGCGCGCGCGACATGATCGAAGCCGGCTACCGCGCAACCCGCCTGCTCGACCCTCGCCTGGCTGCCCTGCGCCAGCCCGAAGGGGACGCCGAACTGGCCATGGCACGCTCACCGCGCCAACGCACCCCGGTGATCACCGCCATCAAGGTGGAAAACGACTCCAAGGTCAGCGATGACGTGATCCGCTATTACATCCGCCAGCCGATCGGCGAGCCGCTGGAGCTCGATCGCCTGCAAACCGACATGGGCACCTTGTATGGCCTGGACTACTTCGACCGCGTGCAATACCGCGTGGTCCACAAAGGCAACGACAACACCTTGGTGATCAACGCCCGCGGCAAGCGCGGCGGCACCGATTACCTGCGCCTGGGCCTGAACCTGTCGGATGACCTGCGCGGGGACAGTGCCTTCAACCTGGGCGCCAGCTATCGGGTCAACGGTATCAACCAACTGGGCGCCGAGTGGCTGACGCGCGCGCAGATCGGGGACAAGCAAGAGCTTTACAGCGAGTTCTACCAGCCACTTGACGTGGGTTCACGCTACTTCATCGCCCCTTATCTGGACTTCGGCTCGCAGAATATCGAAGCCACCCTGGACAGCGATCCGATAGCCGAATACCGCCTCGAACGCTATGGCTTTGGCCTCAACATCGGCCGCCAGATCGGCACCTATGGCGAAGTGCGCCTGGGTGCGGGCAAGGCCTGGGGCGAGGCCGAGGTGCGCATCGGTGAACAGGACCTGCCCAAGGTCAGTTTCAACGAAGGCTTCTACGAGCTGAAATACTCGTTCGACACGCTCGACAATGTGTACTTCCCCCACAGTGGCGAGAACATAGGCCTGACCCTGCGCAAATACGACAAATCGCTGGACTCGGACGCGGACTACCGCCAATGGATGTTCAATCTGGACAAGGCATTGAGCAGCGGGCCGAACACGCTGGTACTCGGTGGGGGGTATGGTCGCACGCTCGACGACACCGAGGTGGTGACGTCGAGCTTTGTGCTTGGCGGGGCACGGCAACTGTCCGGGTTCCGCCAGGACTCGGTATCCGGGCAGAACGTGAGCCTGCTGCGCATGGTCTATTACCGCCGCCTCACGCCGCGCTCTTATCTGCCGCTGGACTTTCCACTCTACATCGGCGGGTCCCTGGAGCGCGGGCGGGCGTGGAACAATGACAATGAGTTCGACAGTGGCTACATCAATGCCGCCAGTATCTTCCTGGGCCTGGACACGCCACTGGGGCCGCTGAGCCTCAGCTATGGCGCCAACACGGCGGATGAGCAGGCAATCTACTTGAACCTGGGGAACACGTTCTAAGCTTGAAGCCCGAATCGGGCTTCAGGACTTTTCCAGGTTGGCCAGAATCTTTGCATGCACGCGCATGCACACATCCAGGTCAGCCTCATCAACCCCGGTGAACAATTCCAGGCGCAAGGCATTGGCGATGGTTTCGATCTGTTCGATCAGCGGCTTTGCCGGAGGACACAGCTGGATCTTCTTCGCCCGCCGGTCCTCAAGCACTGCCTGGCGTCGAACCAGGCCCTGGCTTTCCAGGCTGTCCAGCAGACGCGCCAAGGTCGGGCCTTCAACGCCGACGCTTTTGGCCAGCTCGCGCTGGGTAGGCGCTTCTTCGAAACGAGCCAGGTGCAGCAACACCAGCCAGCGCGCCTGGGACAGATTGAGCCCGGCCAGGCGGCGATCCAGTTCGGCGCGCCAGCCACGGGACATCTGGGCCAGCTGCATGCCGAAACGGTGTTGGTTGTCGGTCAGGGGCATAAACAACTCATTGACTAGAACTAATTATTAGTCAGCTAACCATGCCCCGGGCCATCAGGCAAGGCTGCCCCGCCCGGAAATGTCTGAAAGTCGTCAAAAAGGATGACATTGATCAGTGGATGTCCGAAATGTCTTCCATCATCAGAGCTCGAACTCAGCCGCCAACGCGGCACGCACGCAGTACAGCACCCCTTCGGGCAGGCGCGCGCCGAACAGCGGGGCAATGGCCGAGACCGGCGGCAGCTCGCCTTCGCCATCGAGGAAGGCATCCTGCACCTCCATCAGCAAGTCTTCTGGCAGGTCCAGCGCCTGGTCCAGGCTCAGCTCCTGACGGCCGATGGCTTCGGCCAGCAAGCTGTAGACGTTCTTTTCGCTGCAATTGAGCTGGCCGGCGATTTGCGCCGGGGTCATGCCGGCACGGGCCAGGCTGACCAGTTCGTGGCGCAGATCGAGTACCACCTTGGGCGCCTCCGTGGTGCCACCGGCGTCATTGAGCACTTCGAGGAAGGCCTGCCCGTAGCGCTCCAGCTTGCGCGCACCCACGCCGCTGACCTGGGCCATGTCGCTGAGGCTGGTAGGCTGGCTACGCAGCATCTCCAGCAGCGTGGAGTCCGGGAAGATGACATAAGGCGGCACGCTGTGCTCTTCGGCCAGCTTGCGGCGCAACGTGCGCAGCGCGTCCCACAGTTCGCGCTCCTCGGCGCGCACCAACTGGCTGGCCGGGCTGCCGCCGCCCGAGGACGTTTTCGCCACGGTCTGGGGCTTTAGGTCGCGACGCAACTGCAAGGTCACTTCGCCGCGCAGCAGCGGCCGGCAGCTGTCGGACAGGCGCAGGCCACCGTAGCCTTCCAGGTCGATGTCGACCAGGCCGCGCGCCACCAACTGGCGGAACAGCGAGCGCCATTCGACCTCGGCCATCGCCTTGCCAACACCAAACACCGACAGTTTCTCGTGGCCGAAATTGCGTACCTTTTCGGTATCCTTGCCAAGCAGCACATCGATCAGGTGGCCGACACCATACCGCTGGCCGGTACGGAACACCGCCGACAGCGCCTGGCGCGCAGGCTCGGTGGCGTCCCAGGTCTGGACCTGGTCGACGCAGTTGTCGCAATGCCCGCACGGCTGTTCGAGGACTTCATCGAAATAGGCCAGCAACGCCTGGCGGCGACAACGGGTTTCCTCGCACAGCGCCAACATGGCATCGAGCTTGTGTTGCTCGACGCGCTTGTGACGCTCGTCCCCGTCGGAGTTCTGCAGCATCTGCTTGAGCATCACCATGTCCTGCAGGCCGTAGGCCATCCAGGCATCGGACGGCAAGCCATCCCGGCCGGCACGCCCCGTCTCCTGGTAGTAAGCCTCGAGCGACTTGGGCAGGTCGAGGTGGGCGACGAAGCGCACGTTGGGCTTGTCGATGCCCATGCCGAAAGCGATGGTGGCGACCATGATCAGCCCTTCCTCGTTGAGGAAGCGATGCTGGTTGGCCGAACGGGTTTCAGCAGCCAGGCCGGCGTGGTACGGCAGCGCCGGGAAGCCTTGGGCGCACAGGTAGGCGGCGGTCTCATCGACCTTCTTGCGTGACAGGCAGTAAACGATGCCGGCATTGCCGCGGCGCTCGCCGAGGAAGGCCATCAACTGCTTGCGCGGCGACTCCTTGGGCACGATGCGGTAGAAGATATTGGGCCGGTCGAAGCTCGACAGGAAGCGCTCGGCGCCCTGCAGGTGCAGGCGCTGGACGATTTCCTCACGGGTACGCATGTCGGCGGTGGCGGTAAGGGCGATGCGTGGCACATGCGGGAAAAGCTCGGCCAGCTGGCCCAGTTGCAGGTATTCGGGGCGGAAGTCGTGGCCCCATTGCGAAACGCAGTGGGCCTCGTCGATGGCGAACAGGGAAACGTCCAGGCCGCGCAGGAAATCCAGCATCCGCGGCTGCACCAGGCGCTCAGGCGCCAGGTACAGCATCTTCACTTCACCGCGGCGCAGCCGCCCGGCCAGATCACGCTGCTGTTCGGCACTGAGGGTGGAGTTCAGGGCCGCGGCCGCGACCCCGAGTTCATCGAGCGTGGCGACCTGATCGTCCATCAGCGCGATCAGCGGCGACACCACTACGGTCAGGCCCGGGCGCAATAACCCCGGCACCTGGAAACACAGCGACTTGCCGCCGCCGGTGGGCATCAGCACCAGGGCATCGCCACCATTGGCCACGCATTCGATGATTGCTGCCTGGCGCCCACGGAAACTGTCGTAGCCGAAGATATCCTTGAGAACGCGCTGAGCCTGTTCGAGCATGTGCAACTCCACAAATCGCCGTACCATCCTGGACACAGGCTGGACGAAAAACCCGCTCCGCACACGCCAAATGCGTAAGCGGCTTTTGCCAGAAGCCGGGGAAACCCGCCCCTGGGTGAAAAACCGCGAAGTATACCCCAGTGCCAGCCTGTACAGGATGCCCGGTGACAGACGTTCCCTTTGCCCCGCCATCGCCGCAAGGTGCTAGAATTCACTATCGTTTATTCCCCAAGGTAGCCCTGTAATGTCCTTCGCCGAGCAACTGACCCGCCTGCAAGCCTTCCTCGACGCCGACGAGCTGCACGAAGAAGCGCTGGACTACGTCGCCGCCCACGGCTACCTGACCGCGCTGTCGATCTGCTCGGAAGACGTCCCCGAGCGTGAATGGATCGACGCGCTGTTCGCCGAAGAGCCTCATTACGCCAGCGATGCCCAGCGCACCGAGATCGAAGCTACCTTGGTGGCACTGAAGGGCCACATCGCCCGTCAGCTGGCCAGCGACGAAGAATTCGACCTGCCGTGCGACCTGGACCTGACCGACGAGCCGGACGACTCCGACCTGCGCGGCTGGTGCATCGGCTTCATGGAAGGCGTTTTCCTGCGTGAAGAGGCCTGGTTCGAGAACGCCGAAGAAGAAGTCAGCGAGATGCTGCTGCCGATCATGGTCGGTTCGGGCCTGTTCGACGAGCAACCGGAGTTCGCCGACATCGCCAGCAACGCCAACCTGCAGGACGACATGATCGTGCAGATCCCAGAGGCGCTGAGCGCGTTGTTCCTGCTGCTGCACGCGCCTGATGAGAAGCCTGCGCTGCTCAAGCCCCGCCACCACTGAGTCGGCTGTGCGCTACCTGCTGCTGGCCATCGGCTGGCTCAGCGTTGCGCTGGGGGTGCTGGGGATCTTCCTGCCGGTGTTGCCCACCACCCCTTTTCTGCTGCTGGCGGCGGCCTGCTTCGCCCGCAGCTCGCCACGCTTTCATCACTGGCTGGTCAACCACCCCACCCTGGGGCCGTGGATCCGTGACTACCTGAGCGGTGAAGGTATCCCCTTGAAGGGCAAGGTATACGCCATCGGCCTGATGTGGGCGAGCATCGGCCTGTCGTGCTTCCTGGTACCCCTGTTTTGGGCGCGGGCATTCATGCTGACCAGTGCGGTGCTGGTCAGCCTGTATATTCTGAAGCAGAAGACGTTGCGCAAACCTGAATGAGTTGGCCCTGTTGCCAACGGGTACTTCCTGTTGATTAATTGTTGCCGTTTATTTTCACTGCAACAATTACAAACATATATTGGCGACAATTCCTACATCATTTTAGGACGCCAAAATCTGCACTAAGATTCAGTTCCCCGTTAGTGTTAGGTCCACAGCTAAAACATGGACACTAACAGTGCGCGAGGATTACCAATGCCAGATAAAACGAGGCGTTGCACTGAAACGGACGATTCGAACCTTCCTCCTTACGACGTAACCGAGCGCCGAGCAAATCTGCTGCTCAAACAGGCGGTGTGGGGCGATCCCCCCTCATCGGCTCAAGGCTCTTCAGCGGGCCCTGAAATCAACGTTTGCGGCTATCCAGCCGACCCGCAATTCCAGCTGAGGGGCGGCCACAGCAACCTGATGGTCGATGCAGCCATGCCGCTGTTCGGCCTGGCCATGCGCCTTCGCACCCTGGACGCACTCCCCCATATCGCGGCGCTACGCCAGCAGGTGCACACGCAGATTTGCGCCATTCTCGAAGAGGTGGGCCAGCGCGGCTACGACGCTATCCAGATGCAGGCCTACTCCTATGCCTTGTGCCTGCACCTCGACGAAATCGTCATGGCCACACCGTGGGGCAGCAACTCCGTCTGGAGTGGCCGAACATTGCTCAGCGATTTTCATCAGGACACTCAGGGTGGCGAAAAAATATTCGCGGTGCTTTCGCGCATGATGCAAGAGCCTGAGCGTTTCCAGGATGTTCTGGAATTTCTCTACTTGTGCCTGTGCTTTGGCCTGAAAGGCAAGTACGCCCTAGAGCCCAAAGGCGATGAACTGCTGGACGCACTGATAACGGAACTTCACGGCATCATCCGCCAACTTCGCGGGCCCGTGCCTGAAGACGTTTGCGACCCTTATACCAATGTCGTCATGCGCCCGTACAAAAAGCCACGCGATTGGCTGCCTTGGTGGAGTCCATTGGTGATATCGGCTTTGGCCATGGTAGCTGCGTACAGCTATTACAGCTACCGCCTGGGCCTGCTCACCGCAGAAGTACTCGAATCGCTCGACCTCATTTTGCAGCAGTAGCTGGAAAAGTGCTTCCAGGAGGAACCGTGTCTAGCCAATCCGATCTGCGTTACACCTTTGAGCCGCTCGTGGGCGATGGCGAATTCGATGTGGTGTCGTTCACCCTCAAAGAGGAACTGAGCCAGCCGTTCACCCTGACGCTGGAACTGGTCAGTTTCGAGCACGCTGTCGACTTCGGTCACCTGCTCGACAAACCTGTGCTGTTCACGATCTGGCGTGACGAGCGCCCGGTGCGTTATGTGCACGGCCTGGTCAGCAGCTTCACTCAAGGGGAGACCGGCTTTCATCGTACGCGCTACAAAGCGCTGGTCGAACCGCAACTGGCCCGGGCCAGCCTGCGCTCGAACTGGCGCATCTTCCAGCACAAAACCACACGACAGATTCTTGAGCTGATGCTCGAACGCCAAGGCATTACCCGGTCCCAGTTCATTATCAGAAACGACGACCCACCCCGCGAGTTTTGTGTTCAGGCCGGCGAAACTGACCTTGACTTCTTCGCCCGCCTGGCAGGCGAGGCAGGGTTCGTCTATCGCTTCAAGCACACCGCTGAACGGCACGAACTGGTCATCACTGACCGGGTGCTTTCGCTGGGCACGATCAGCGTGATCAAGGATAGAGAGCTGGCCCCCGCCGAGCGCGATGAAACCGCAGCTGGCTACACCGTGCTGTACAACCCAAACAGCGGCGGCTATCAGGCCGAACCCTGCCTGCGTCGTTTCCACTACAGCGAACAAGTACGCACAGCACGCCAGGTGCAACGCGACCATACCTTCACCAACCCCGAGTACCGCCAGGAGCATCGCGCCACCGGTGCTCACCTCGAGCACCAGTCCAAGGCGTACGAACGCTTCGATTACCCCGGCCGCTACAAACGCGACGCGGTCGGCAAGCCCTTCACCGAAACCCGCATCACCGGTTTGCGCCATGACGCACGCGTTGCCGAGGTCGAAGGCGATGACGAGCGCTTGCAACCCGGCCTGAGTTTCAACCTCGTCAACCACGAGCGTGACGACCTCAACGTGCACTGGCGCGTGAAAAGCGTGGCCCACGAAGGCATCCAGTACTCCAGCTTGGAGGACGAAGCCGCTGGTGCCGAGCAGGGTACCCGTTACCAGCAGACTGCAGTACTGGTACCCGGCCGCTTCGAGTGGCGCCCACAGCCGCTGCCCAAACCGCGCATCGATGGCCCACACATGGCCACCGTGGTCGGTCCGGCCGGCGAAGAGATCTATTGCGATGAGTGGGGCCGGGTCAAGGTCAGCTTCCCCTGGGACCGGGAAAGCAAGAACAACGAGTTCAGTTCCTGCTGGGTGCGTGTTTCGCAAGGTTGGGCCGGTGGGAGCTGGGGCTCGATGGCCATCCCGCGCATTGGCCAGGACGTGATCATCCACTACGTCAACGCCGACCCGGACCAACCGATGATCACCGGGCGCACCTACTGCGGTAATCAGCTGCCCCCTTACGACTTGCCACAGCACAAGACGCGCATGACCATCAAGAGCCAGACTCACAAGGGCACAGGCTTCAATGAGCTGCGCTTCGAGGATGAGCTGGGGCGCGAGGAACTCTATATCCATGCGCAACGGGACCAGAACATAGAAGTCGGCAACGATGAGTCGACCTGCATCGGGCGCAACCGTGTAGAGCAAGTGGGCAATGATGAACAGCTGAGTGTTGGCAACAATCTTTGCCAGGACATAGGCCAGGACCGCACCGAACGGACGGGGCGAACGTGCAAGGTGAAGGTTGGCTACGACCTGATCGAGCACGTCGGCAATGACCGCTGCGAATCCACGGGGGTCAATCACTCTGTCACCATCGGAGGTCAAAGCGCACTACTCGTCAAAGGCGGCCAGAAGATCAGCGTCGGCGATGGCGTGGATCAGCAAACGACCGTCTACCAGCTCCGCGCCAGCGAACGTATCGAGTTCAGAAGCCCGGGGGGCAGCATCGTGCTGGACGCCGAAGGCATCACCCTCAATGGCCTGTCACTCACCCTGCTTGGGCCGACCAAAGCCGGGGCAAAAGGCGCTGGAAACGCCCTGGCACTGGACCTCGCCGCCGTTACCGGCAGCCAGTGCGAGGAACGACGCCGATGAGCACAGAAGCCTTGCTCCAACTCATCGCCGACTACCACACCCCAGAGCTGCACTGCCATGTACTGATCGACCCGCTGGCAATACCCGAGAACAGCGACCAATCCGTGCTTTCACACTTGAACAAAGCGTTGGGGGAAGGTGCGATGAGTCGGGTGATTCGAGCCGACTTGCCCCATGCCCCGCAGCTGCACCCCGTGCTGGCCTGCCTGTCATCACCCGGCGCGAAACCGAGCCTGCCACTGCTGAAGATGACTGCTCATGCAGCACAACGTGATAACCAGCGCCGAAAGCGCCACGTGTGTGGCTGGTTGCTGAGCGAAGCACCGGCACCGGTAATCGCTGCGCACCTGGCGGCGCTGTGCCGGCTTCCCGGTTCCGCAAGCGAGCCCCGTTTCTACCCCCTCTACGAACCCGTGCGCCTCGAGCTGCTGGCTGCGAGCTTCGAACACGTGGAGCGCGGGCCTTGGTGGCCGATCGAGCACTGGCTGTTCGTGAGCAGCGGCGCGCAGCTGGCTGGTTTCAGCGGTGAAGCCCGTCCTCGCAGCGGCTTGCCTGCGTCCGCCTTGCGCATTCAGGACGACGTGGCGTTGATAGAAATGCTCCTCGCGGCCTGGCGAGCCCTGCCATCAGACCCTGCTGATCCGAAGCCAAGGCCGCTACCGGCGTTCGCTGCGGTAAAAGCCTCCAACCACATAGATGACGCTCGCAGGCTGGGCTTGAGCGCAACCGATGACATCCTGGTTTTCGCCCTGTACCACCTGTACCTGCACCCTCGCCTGCACGCCGCGCCCTACGTGCGCCAGATCATCGACGCCGCTGTGCAACAGCAACGTCCCCTCGCGCCACTGCTCGCCCGCCACGACGATGCGCACTGGCGGCAAATGATCGCCACCCTTGGCCCTTCAGAGGTTCGCCCATGAGCATCAGCCAACGCGTCGCCACCGCCCTCGCCGAAGCCGCAGTCTCGGTCGACCCGTGCAGGGCCTGTGAGCGGCAAGGCCTGCCGATCCTGCCACTGCGCCGCGCCCTGGTGCCCGACACGCGCCCGGGCTACGCCGGCACCGTGGCCGGTGAGCCCCATGTCGAGACCCGAATGGGGCTGCGCACCTTGCGCTCCGGTTACCTGTACGTGCTGCTCGACCAGCGCATCTGGCAGGCCTACGAGGTCACCGACCAAGGCCACCTGCGCCGCTTCAACCCCTACGAGCCACCGCCCGGCCCGCCGCCTTCGCTGCCCGCCCGGTGCCTCAACGAAAACCACGATATCCCCTCGTCTTTTCTCACCCTCGACAGCGAAGCCTACGGCTCGGCCTGGCTGGCCTTTTCCAGTGACGCCTGGCCGCGCAGCGTGCTGGATGCGTACAAGCGCGGCCATGCACCTGCGCAGCGTTTCGAGGGCCTGGACCTGGTTCAGGCGCGTGAGCACCCGCAACTGCTGGGCTTGGCGATGACCCCGGACAACCTGCAGGTAGACAAGCAGGTCTTTGAATACGCCCAGCAGCTTTGCGCCCCCTTCGACAGTGCACATGGCTTTCACAGCCGGCTGTTGCGCCGAACCGCCCTGCGTGGCTTCGTGGTCAATGCCATGAACAGGCACCAACTCGAACAGGGCGTGCTAGCCGTGGTGCTGGATGACACGGTCGGGCTGGTGCAGGAGTACAACCATCAGCGCCTGAGCTGGCTCGTCAAACGCCAGGCATGGCGCGAGGACCCGCTGCGCGCCTACCAATTCCAGACATCGCAAATTCTGCAGATCATTCGGGCTACGCACAGACAGTGGGCGGCGCAGCAGGTCGCGCCGTTCGGAGCCCCCACTACAGGTGATGGGGCACCGGCCTTTGCTGCGCCCGAGGTGGAGAGGCAACGGCTCGTCGCGGTGCAGGAGCAACAAAGCGATAAACGCCTTGAGGAGCGCTACCACGAGCCCCAGCGTGCCGCGTTCCAGGACGAATACGATCGGCAGGAACGCCAGTTCCAGGCCTATATCGACCAGAACGCCAACGCCTATGCCGAACGCTGCCAAAGCCAGATGTTCACGCTGATCGAGCAATACGACTATGACGGCCATGACCGTGAGTCCGGCGTGGCCTACAGCAAGACCATGGCCGGTTGCCTGGCTGGCGGCGTCACCGAGGCGGCTGCAACCAGCGCAGCGCATGGCCAGCCGTCCTCCGGCACCAGCGAAGCGCTGTGGCTCAAATGGCTGCAGGACCCAAACAGCCCACCCTACCGCGCCGTGTTGCTACGCAATGAATTTCTACTGGCGGCACTGCTGCCCAGTTTTTCCGCCAGCGCCCCCATCAACTGGAACGACAGCGAAAAGCTCTACGCGGCGTTGAGCAAGATGATCACCAGCGAAGAGGGTCGTCTTCACCTGCGTCATCAGCTCAATCAGGCGGTCGCGCAAACTCAAGGCGCGTTGAATGCAGCCAGTCAACGCCTGCAGGCCCTGCTCGGCCCAGGTATCCAGCAAGCCGTGCGACATCTGAACAGCGCCAGTCAGTACCTCTATAACGGCGTACACCTGGTCGAGCTGCAGGTAAAGATGAAACTGGGCGAGTACTACGCCCTGCAGAGCGCGCACCTTCGGGAATTGCAAAACAAGGCAAGCGCCACGCTGGCCAAAGCGCGAGACCGGATGATGCCTAGTCTCGAAGAACTGAAAGCCGGCGCCCAGATGAACGCCCGCAAGGTACAACCGATTATCCAGAGCAGTTTGTTGAGCCTAGCGGTCCTCGATCCCAAGGTGGCGCATACGCTGATCGACGTCAGCGTCTGGGTCGAGGGCAAGGCTGAGGTGTTGCGAGAGCAGCTGCTTCAGGAGGTCAGCCAGAATGTGAACCAGCTCAGTCACGCGGCGCAGATGAGCCTGGTAGACATACGGGTCGCGGCGGGCACGTTGGAGCCCGGTGCGCGGAAAATGCTCGAGGGGATACGGATCAGCGCGCTGCAGGCGTCGCAGATGGTGCGACGCAGTTTTTCTGGGCTGAAGGGGGTGGCGGGAAGTGGAGAGTTGCTGCTCACGCTGGGCGGGTTGTATTTGCTGAGTGACAGCCTGGGCAAGAACCTGAAAAAAGTGGAAGAGGAAACTGGGGCGAAGTCTACAGAGGCGACGCTTGCGCTCTATGGATCTAGCGCAGGGATTATTGGGGGTGGGATTCAGGCATTAGGTCTCGTTATTCAAAAATACAATCCTACCAGAGTCGCCGCTGGACAATCGATTTATCGAGCTGGGGCGATTATCGGTGTTGCAGTGGGAGTGATCGACACATTTCAGTCAATACAGGCGATTAGACGCAATGCTCGTTCAGGTGATACCCGTGCCAGCGTGTATCACTCCACCGCCGCATTATTTAATACAGCCGGGGCGTATGCGGCATACCAAGCGATATTAAAAGCCTCGCTACTAGGACCATTAGGGTTCGCCGTCGCACTGGGATTGATCGCCTACAGCTTCAGTAAACACGCGATAAATAATGAGTCTACACCGCTCGAGCTTTGGGTCAAGCGATGCCATTTTGGAGCCGCTGATGAAACGCCTCCTGTACACTGGCATTCACCGAATGACGCCGATATTGCTTTTTCCGAACTCAATGCGGCAACTCTGGGCATCAGCGGTGCCCTTAAGTTCAAAACTCAGTGGACAGCCCCAACCACTACCTCAAAAAGTAAGGGCATTATCAGCCTCAAAGCACGACACGTCTTGGAGTTCAGCTTTGCACTCCCTGACTTCACCGAGCACATTTCAAGCTACCATTGGATTTTGGTAATCCATCGTCATGGAGATGGTAAAGCACCACAGTTTAGCGGTGGGGAGATACTCATTAATGAGATGAACTATACGCAGGCAATCTCGAAGAGGATGCGTACACTCAGCGAGCTAAATGTCTCTACCGCACCTAACCCCCTCGACTACTTCAAAGATAGCATTGAGTTTACGAGGCCCAAGCGCAAAGCAGAACAAAGTCAGCCTGACGAAGAAAAGTATGTGACCGTCAGTGGTTCGGTATCACTATCGACGCTGGGAAGCCACAATATTAAAGCCGCAACGCTCTGTTTGAGCTATTGGCCAGATCGCGACATCCCAAGTGCATATGCGGAAATTGAGCTACAGGAGATCAACGTATGACTTTGCCCGCCAGAGCTTTCGGCTGGAAATATGATTTACCCGACCCAGCCACCCCTTCAGATTTTCGCCCAGTGATAGAAGAATTTCTGGCACCACCAAGCCATATTGACTCAATATACATTGAGCTTCCGAGATCGATATTCAAAATCAGAGGCTACGACCCTATTGTAGGCGGCTCAATCTTGCTCGTGGGGTTAATTACGCTGATCTCGTTCATCTACAACGATTTCACCTCCACCACCAAAGCAGACGCTGGTGGACTGCTCATATTTGCAGCCAGTTATGCTTTTGTTTTTTTCTTCATATTTGCGCAAATACGCATGGACCTTACATATCCGCGCAACGAGCCTATTCGTTTCAACAGACTTCGCCAGAGGGTTTATTTCTATCAATACAGGCATGATCAACTTCATCCCTTTGGTTGGAAAAACTGGGGCGTTAAACCTGTGGCCTACGACTGGGAACAGCTTACCGCCGAGGTCTATAGTGTTTATTCCCCAATGGGATACGGTGGGCGAGCTGAGAAAGTCATGATCTCGGTCCGCAAACCAGGCACTGACGAAGTGATCGACCGCGTTTTTTTCGCCGGTAATATTGAACAGGGCAAAAAATTCTGGGCACTTGCGAGGATTTTTATGCAGGAAGGCCCGGACGCCCTCCCAGCATTTACCCACGCGCCTACGGACTGGAACAGTGATGATCTGCGCAACCCATTTCATCGTCTAGCCCCCAAAGTCCAATGGCCACCCGAAATGGATCTTGAATCCCGCACCGCTCCCGGCCAAGGAGAACAACCATGAATTCCGTCGTCCTGGTAGATCACCGCCATGACTGCCCAAAACATGGCATTGGCGTAGTGGAAAAAGGCAGCGCCCACTACACCTTCAATGGCAAGGCCGTTGCGCGAGTACGGGCACAGCCCCCGCCCCGCTGCTGACCTCGATGGTCGAGACCACATCGCCCCCCTGTGCCGCTGGCCTTGAAGTGTAGGTAGTCGCCCGATGACGCGGCCGTACTGTGTTCACCCTGCAGCAGTTGCGACAGCCCGAACAGTTACACCGAGATCACAATTCAGGATTACATCTAATGCCAGACGTCTATTGCCCACGAGGTAGGGCTTACAACTTACCCGGCCCAAACATTCCAGCCAAAACGGATGGCATCACAGCTCAACTGGACATAGCACCCACCCATGTGAGTAGTATCTACATGGAGCTCACCAGAAAGACGATAAGAATCAGAGGCTACTGGATTCTAACAGGGATCATAACGACGCCACTGAGCCTCTTCGTAATAGGCTGGGCGACCCTGGAAGCATTGACCTCACCGTCACAAACAGCCTTGGAAACGACTGCAATCGCCCTTTCCACATGCCTTTTATGTTATTGGCTCATAATCCCATACATAAGAATGGAAATAGAAACACCGTGCAACGAACCTATTCGCTTCAACAGGGCTCGTCGAAAGGTCTACTTCTACCAGTACCGATTTGATCGACTTAACCCTTTAGGCAAAAGAAATTGGGGAGTTAAACCTGTCGCTCACAACTGGGATGATCTTACAGCAGAGGTCTATCGTATCTACAGACCCATGGGGGGCGGCGGACTTATTGAAAACATCCTGTTATCAGTTCGCAACCCGGAAACTGATGAGGTAATCGACCGGGTATTTTTTTCCTGTGATCTCGAACAAGGGAAGCAGTACTGGGAGCTTGCGAAGCTTTTCATGCAGGAGGGTATCGAAGCTATTCCAGCATTCGTGCATAGCTCCGTTGACTGGAATACAAAAGACTTTTCCAACCCGTTCGAACGCCTAGCCCCCAAAGTCCAATGGCCCCCCGAAATGGATCTTGAATCCCGCACCGCCCCCGGCCAAGGAGAACAACCATGAATCCCGTCGTCCTGGTAGATCACCGCCATGACTGCCCAAAACATCGCATTGGCGTAGTGGAAACAGGCAGCGCCGACTACGCCTTCAATGGCAAGGCCGTTGCCCGAGTGGGCGGCCGGATCAGTTGTGGTGCGGTGATCACTGATGGTTCGGCGGGTTATCTGATCAAGGGCACAGAGGTCGCATGCGAAGGAGATCAGACGATCCACGATGGGGGTCGCCATTACTGGCCTCATCGCGGGCAAGCCCGCCTCTAAGGCCAGCGACAAACCTTTACGAGCGGGCTTGGCCGCGACGAGGTTTGACCTATTGCCAGAGCGCGACATCCCAAGTGCATAGGCCGAAATTTAACCACAGGAAGTTAACATATGACGTTGCCCGGAAGATCTTTCGGCTGGATATATGACTTACCAGCCCCGTCCACCCCTTTAGATTTTCGCCCAGTGATAGAAAGATCTCTAACACCACCAAGCCATGTTGACTCAATATACATTGAGCTTCCGAGATCACTATTCAAATTCAGAGGCTACAACCCTATTGTAGGCGGCTCACTCATGCTCGCGGGGTTAATTATGCTCATCTACTTCATCTACGACGATTTCACCTCCCCCACCAGAGCAGACGTTAGCGGACTACTCACAATTGCAGCCACTTATGCAATTTGTTTCTTCATCACATTTGCGTACATACGCATGGACCTTACATACCCTCGCAACGAGCCTATTCGATTCAACAGGCGCCGCCAGAGGGTTTATTTCTATCAATACAGACATGATCGACTGCACCCCTTTGGTCGGAAAAACTGGGGCGTTAAACCTGTTGCCTACGACTGGGAACAGCTTACCGCCGAAGTCTATAGTGTTACTGCCCCAATGGGATACGGTGGGCGAGTTGAAAAAGTCATGATCTCAGTCCGCAAACCCGGCACCGACGAAGTGATCGACCGCGTTTTTTTCGCCGGTAATATTGAACAGGGCAAACAATTCTGGGCACTTGCGAGAATTTTTATGCAGGAAGGCCCGGACGCCCTCCCAACATTTACCCACGCGCCTACGGACTGGAACAGTGATGATCTGCGCAACCCATTTCATCGTCTAGCGCCCAAAGTCCAATGGCCCCCCGAAATGGACCTGGAATCCCGCACCGCCCCCGCCCAAGGAGAACATCCATGAATCCCGTCGTCCTGGTGGGTCACCGCCATGATTGCCCGATACATGGCATTGGCGTAGTGGAAACAGGCAGCGCCGAATACACCTTCAATGGCAAGGCCGTTGCCCGAGTGGGCGACCGCATCAGTTGTGGTGCGGTGATCACCGGTGGTTCGGCGAGTTATCTGATCGAGGGCAAAGAGGTCGCACGCGAAGGCGATCGGACGGACCACGATGGGATGCTGGTCGAGGGCGATAGTGATTGGCTAGTTGAATGACTGGGCTTGGTGTTTTAGGTCGCCAGTGCTGGCCTGATCGCGGCAAGCCCGCTCCTACAGGCCAGCGGCAAACCTGTACGAGCGGGCTTGCCCGCGATGAGGCCAGCCCGTTCAACGCACGTCCGGACACCTCACACTGTATCCACCTTCAACGAATGGTCATCCAGCATCCCGTTGATGATGGTCGCCGTGTCATGCCCCGCCGATACCACTCCCCCTGCCCCTGCCGACACCCCGTAATGCTGAGCCAGGTCTACGCCAGCCAGGTCGATGGTCTGTACCGGCGCAGCGCCCGCCACACTGCTGACCTCGATGGTCGAGACCACATCGGCCCCTGTGCCGCTGACCTTGAAGTGCAGGTAGTCGTCCAATGACGCGGCGGTGCCGTGTTCCCCCTGCAGCAGTTGTGACAGGTCGAGCTTATCGCTGCCCGGGGTGAAGTCGGTGACGGTGTCATGGCCCGTGTCGCCTTTGTGCCAGACGAACGTGTCGTTACCGTTGCCGCCGGTCATGCTGTCGTTGCCCGGCCCGCCGATCAGGATGTCGTTGCCACCCCCACCCTTGAGCACATCATTGCCCGCGCCGCCGTCGAGCACGTTGTCGGCGCTGTTGCCGATGAGGGTATCGCCGTAGTCCGAGCCGACCAGGTTGTGGATGCCGTTCAAGGTCTCCACACCGGCACCACCGGTGTCCTGCGCGCCTTCATGGCTCAGGTCGATTGTTACCGCGGCCTTGGCCTGCGCGTAGTTGGCAGTGTGGCCGTCGTGCTCATCGCCGGCAGGTGCAGGCGCCTGCAGCGATGCGATGTCGACCGGGCTGGAGAGGCCCGCAGCGGAGTGCTCAGTTCCGCCATTGATGTGCGGCGCCGCGGCCTGCGCATAGTCCACGACCAGGCTCAGCTTGTAGCTTTCGCCCGCCTTGCCCGCCCCCGTCGGGTCGCTGGCATGGATGCTGTACACCCCGTCATGGCTCGCCGTGAAGCTGCCACCGGCGGCAATGGGCTGGTAACTGCCACCGGCGTCCTTCCACTCCAGCGCCAGGTTGCCACCGTGCTGGTCGTGGTCGAGCTGCAGGGTCTCACCCTTGCGCAGGCTAACGTTGATCACCTCTTCGGCATTGCCTTGCGCCGCGGCCGCGCCTGTGGCGCCGAGGTAGCCGAGCACCACCAACGCTGCAGTCATGCTGCTGGCATCGAGGGTGAACGCGCCGCGATCGATCACCCGCTGCCCCTGCGCCCTGCCATAGCCGTCAGCACATTCGGACATCGAGCTGTCGTGCACATTGATGGTAATGGTCGCGGTGCTCTCGTCGCCGTCGCCATCGCGGAGGGTGTAGACGAACGTGTCGATGGCATCGCGCGGCGCAGCAACGTTCGGGTCGGAGTGGTAGACCGCGTTGCCCTGGGCATCCAGGGTGAGGTAGCCGAACTGGCCTGCCACATGGCTGCCCAGCTGGCCGATGGCCGAGGTGGAGGTGTCATGGCCGGCGCGCACGCCCACCACGTAGCCGCAGTCGGCGGGCAGATCGGCACCGATGGCGTCGTTGTACAGCACGTTGCCCCGCACCTCATCGCCTTTGCTGACACTCACGGTGTCGCAATGGGCCTGCGGTACGTCGTCGACGATGGTGATGTTGACCGTGCTGGTGGTCCAATTGCCCACCGTGTCCTCGACCCTGTAGGTGAAGGATTCGCTCACGGTAGTGGCGCCATCGTTGCCGTGGGGTTGGGAATTGGCTGGCGAGGTCAGCGTGTAGGTGTAGGAACCGTCTGCGTTCAGATGGATCTGGCCGTACTGGCCGACGGCGTGCCCGATCAAGGTGTAGGTCAGTGCCCCCACTCCACCCCCCACCTGCCCGACCAGGCTGCCGGAGGCGGTTTCCGCTGTCGAACCTGGGTCACTGCCGTTGACGCTACCGGCCGCCAGGTCATGGCCGTCCTTGTTGAGGTCCAGGGCTTTCTCGAACACGGTGACGCCGCCATCGCCGCATGGGTGCAGCGATTTGTCGTGCACGTTGATGGTCACGGTGGCGGTGCTTTCGTCGCCGTCGCCATCGCGCAGGGTGTAGACGAAGGTGTCGATCGCGTCGCGCGGCGCCACGGCATTGGGGTTGGCGTGGTACTCCGCGTTGCCCTGGGCATCGAGGGTCAGGTAGCCGTATTGGCCGTAGACGTGGCTGCCGAGCTGGCCAACCGCCGAACTGGAGGTGTCATGACCGGCGCGCACCCCGACCACGTAGGCGCCGTCGCCCAGGGTGTCGGCACCGACCACGTCGTTGTACATCACGTTGCCGCGCACGACGTCGCCTTTGGCCACGCTGACAAAGTCGCAATGGGCCTGCGGGACGTCATCGACGACGGTGATCTTGACCGTGCTGGTGGTCCAGTTGCCCACCGTGTCCTCCACCCGGTAGGTGAAGGATTCACTGACGGTATTGGCGCCGTCGTTGGCATGGGTCGGCGAATGCGCCGGCGAGGTCAGCGTGTAGGTATAGGAGCCGTCAGCGTTCAGGTGCAACTGGCCGAATTGGCCGACGGCATTGCCGACCAGGGTGTAGGTCAACGCCCCCACGCCACCAGCGACTTGCCCGACCAGGCTGCCGGACGCAGTCTCGCGGGTTGAGCTGGGGTCACTGCCAGTGACGCTGCCGGCCGCTAGGTCGTTGCCATCCTTGTGCAGGTCCAGGGCGTTCTCGTACACCCACACGCCACCGTCACCGCACGGCTGCAGCGCCGGGTTGTGCACATTGATGGTGAGGGTCGTGGTGCTCTCGTCGCCATCGGCATCGCGAATGGTGTAGACGAACGTGTCGAGCGCATCACGCGGTGCCACGGCATCCGGGTTGGAGTGGTACTGGGCATTGCCCTGGGCATCGATGGTCAGGTAACCATACTGGCCATGCACCTGGCTGTTGAGCTGGCCGATGGCAGACGTGGAGGTGTCGCTGCCGGCGCGCACGCCGACCACGTACTGGCCGTCGCCACGGGTGTCGGCACCGACCACGTCGTTGTACATCACGTTGCCGCTTACCACGTCGCCCTTGTACACACTGACGAAGTCGCTGTTGGCGGTGGGCACGTCGTCGACGATGGTGATGACGATGGTGCTGGTGGTCGAATGGCCGGCGGAATCCTGCACCTGGTAGGTGAAGCTTTCCGTCAAGGTATTCGCGCCATCGTTGGCATGGGTCGGCGAATTCGCCGGTGAAGTCAGCGTGTAGGTGTAGGACCCATCTGCGTTCAGGTGGATCTGCCCGTATTGGCCTACAGCGTTGCCGACCAAGGTGTAGGTCAGCGCGCCAACGCCGCCGCTGGTGGAGCCGGCCAAGGTGCCGGCAGCTGTTTCCTGCGGCGAGCCGGGGTCGCTCCCCGTAACCGTGCCTGCCGCAAGATCGTTGCCGTCCTTTTGCAGGTCCAGGGCCTTCTCGTACACCGTCACATCGCGGTCCTCACAGGTCATCAGTGCACTGTGCACGTTGATGGTGAGGGTGGTGGTGCTTTCGTCGCCGTCGGCATCGCGGAGGGTGTAGACGAAGGTGTCGACGGCATCACGCGGCGAGGCAACGTTGGGGTTGGAGTGGTACTCGGCATTGCCGTAGGCATCGATGGTCAGGTAGCCAAACTGGCCATTGACCTGGGTGTTGAGCTGGCCGATGGCAGAGGTCGAAGTATCGCTGCCGGCGCGCACGCCGACCACATACTGGCCATCGCCTCGGGTGTCAGCACCGACCACGTCGTTGTACATGACGTTGCCGCGCACCACATCGCCTTTGTCAACGCTGACGAAATCGCTGTTGGCGGTGGGTACGTCGTCGACGATGGTGATAACGATGGTATTGATGGCCGAATTGCCCAGCGAATCCTGCACCTGGTAGGTGAAGGTCTCGGTCACGGCATTCGCCCCATCGTTGGCATGGGTGGGCGAATTGGCGGGCGAGGTAAGCGTGTAGGTGTAGGAGCCATCCGCGTTCAGCTGGATCTGGCCGTATTGGCCTACGGCATTGCCCACCAGGGTAAAGGTCAACGCGCCCACCCCACCGACCGTAAGCGTGCCGGACGCCGTTTCGTGGGTCGAGCCAGGGTTGCTGCCGGTGACCGTACCTGCCGCCAGGTCGCTACCGTCCTTGTGCAAGTCCAGCGCGTTTTCATACACGGTCACATCACGGTCTGCACAGACGATCAGACCGTTATGCACATTGACGGTAATGGTCGTGGTGCTTTCGTCACCGTCGGCGTCACGGATGGTGTAGACGAAGGTGTCGATGGCATCCCGGGGCGAGGCGATAGCGGGGTTGGAATGGTATTCCGCGTTGCCATAGGCATCGATGGTCAGGTAGCCGTACTGGCCGTTCACCTGCGTATTGAGCTGGCCGATGGCCGAACTGGAGGTATCGCTGCCAGCACGCACACCTACCACATACTGGCCGTCGCCGCGGGTATCGGCGCCCACCACGTCGTTGTACATCACGTTGCCGCGCACCACGTCGCCTTTGAAGACGCTGACAAAATCGCTGTTGGCGGTGGGCACGTCGTCGACGACGGTTATGACGATGGTGCTGGTGGTCGAATTGCCCAGGGAGTCCTGCACCTGGTAGGTGAAGGTTTCGGTCACGGTATTGGCGCCGTCATTGGCAGGGTTCGGGGAGTTCGCCGGCGAAGTCAGCGTATAGGTGTAGGAGCCATCAGCGTTGAGCTGAATCTGGCCGTACTGGCCTACGGCATTTCCGACCAGTGTGTAGGTAAGCGCACCTACCCCGCCGCTGGCTGAGCCGACCAATGTACCGGATGTGGTTTCCTGGCTCGAACCCGGGTCGCTGCCCGTGACATTGCCGGCGGCCAGGTCGTTACCGTCCTTTTGCAGGTCCAGGGCGTTCTCGTAAACCGTGATGTCACGGTCTTCGCAGGCCATCAACGAATTGTGCACATTCACGGTTATGGTCGTGGTGCTTTCGTCGCCATCGGCGTCGCGAATGGTATAGACGAAGGTGTCTACAGCGTCCCGTGGAGAAACGACACTGGGGTTGGAGTGGTACTCAGCGTTGCCCTGGGCATCGATGATCAGGTAGCCGTACTGGCCGTTGACCTGGGTATTGAGCTGGCCGATAGCCGACGTGGAGGTATCGCTGCCGGCACGCACGCCGACCACGTGCTGGCCGTCGCCGCGTGTATCGGCACCGACCACGTCGTTGTACATCACATTGCCGTACACCACACCGCCTTTATCCACGGCGGCGTGATCGTCATGAGCCTGAGGCAGGTCGTCGATTATGTTGACGTCCAGGCTGCCGGTCGCGGTGCTGCCATCGACATCCTTGGCGATCACTTGGAAGTGCTCGCTCAGCGAGTTGCTGCCCGCGCCGTCGGCATGCTGCTCTGCACCCGTCAGCGTGTAGCTGTAGCTCACCACGCCCGTCGCCGGGTCATACCCGGTCACGGTCAGGGTGTTGCCTTCAGGCGTGACAATCGACTGCGGGAAGCCCGCCACCACGCCACCGCTTACTACGCTGATGCCACCCACGCTCAGGCTTTGCAAACCGTCTGGTGCAGTGACCTTGAAGGTACCCTGCTGGGTCAGGGCGCCGGCATCGGGTGCGCTGCCGTCCTGCAGGTTTTTCTCGTAGACCGTCAGCTCGCCACCCTGCACGCCAAGGCCATCGAGCGAGACCGGGTCATTGAGGTTGGTCACGTTCAGCGTCAACGTCGCGCTGCTGGTGTCGCCGTCGGCGTCCTTGATGGTGTAGTTGAAACTCTCCACGCCCTGGCCGCCGCCGCCCAGGTTCTTGAAGTCCGGGTCGCTGGTGTTCAGTGTGTAGGTGTAGGAACCGTCTGCGGCAAGCACCAAGGTGCCGTAAGTACCGGTGAAGGTCCCAGCGATTACCGGGCCACCGGGCACACGGTCGGCGCCCTGTATGTCATTGCCCAGTACATTCCCGGTCAGTGCGGTGTGCTGTTCGGTGGCGGCAACCGTATTGCTGTCATCCACAGCTTGGGGCACATCGTCACGGATGGTCACATCCAGGCTGCCGGTCGCCGTGCTGCCATCGACATCCTTGGCGACCACTTGGAAGTGCTCGCTCAGCGAGTTGCTGCCCGCGCCGTCGGCATGCTGTTCTGCACCCGTCAGCGTGTAGCTGTAGCTCACCACGCCCGTCGCCGGGTCATACCCAGTCACGGTCAGGGTGTTGCCTTCAGGCGTGACAATCGACTGCGGGAAGCCCGCCACCACGCCACCGCTGACCACGCTGATGCCACCCACGCTCAGGCTCTGCAAACCGTCTGGTGCAGTGACCTTGAAGGTACCCTGCTGGGTCAGGGCGCCGGCATCGGGTGCGCTGCCGTCCTGCAGGTTTTTCTCGTAGACCGTCAGCTCGCCACCCTGCACACCCAAGCCGTCGAGCGAGACCGGGTCGTTGAGGTTGGTCACGTTCAGCGTCAACGTCGCGCTGCTGGTGTCGCCGTCGGCGTCCTTGATGGTGTAGTTGAAACTTTCCACGCCCTGGCCGCCGCCACCCAGGTTCTTGAAGTCCGGGTCGCTGGTGTTCAGCGTGTAGGTGTAGGAACCGTCTGCGCCGAGCACCAAGGTGCCGTAAGTGCCGGTGAAGGTCCCGGCGATTACCGGGCCACCGGGCACACGGTCGGCGCCCTGTATGTCATTGCCCAGTACATTCCCGGTCAGTGCGGTGTGCTGTTCGGTGGCCGCAACCGCATTGCTGTCATCCACAGCTTGGGGCACATCGTCACGGATGACCACGTCCAGCGACCCTTGGGCGACATCGCCGTCACTGTCGCTGACCAGTACCCGGAGATGTTCGCTCTGGGAGTTGTTGCCCGCGCCGTCGACGTGCTGCTCGGCACCGGTCAGGGTGTAGCTGTAGCTCACCACGCCCGTGGCAGGGTTATACCCGGTGATGGTCAGGGTGTTGCCCAGGCCTGTGGTTATCGATTGGCCAACACCAGTGACCACACCAGCCGTAACCACGTTGATGCCACCCACACTGAGGTTGTACACCCCGTCTGGCGCCAGCACGGTAAAGCTGCCTTGCTGGGTCAGGGCTGCGGGGTCGCTGGCCGAGCCCAGGGGCAGATTGGCCTCATCCAGCGTCAGTTCGCCAGGGCTCACATCCAACCCGGAAAGCTCTACCGGGCGGTCTTCATCGATGGGCGTGACGGGTGGATTTGGCTGCTCCGGCGGACTGGGCGGCAAGCCCCCGTTGCCTGCGTTGTCAGCGCCAGATTCGTCACCCACATAGCGGTTGGCCAATTCAGGAATGCCATTGAAGCCAGCCGTGGGAAAGCCCACCACCGGGTCAACCCGATCCGCCACTTCGGTAAGCATCACAAAACTGTGGCCACCGCCCAGTGCCCCTGGCGCGCCATTGCCACCATTACCAGCGGCAGGCGCTTCAGTGCTGACACTGGGGTCGTCGCCGGCGGCAATCGCCCGCTGAATACGCTCGACGTCGCTCAATTGCGCCTGGCTCGGCGCAACATCCTGCGTCTGAACGTGGGCTGGCTGGTTAGCCAGGAGTTCGTGGGTCATCACAAGGCTGCTATCGCGGCCGAGTGTCAGCTCGGCGCCGTTATCCAAGCGCACAGCCACGGCGCCGGCGACACCCGTTTGCAACTGCTCGCCCGCGTACAGGCGGTCACCTTCGATCAGAAGACGCTGGCTGCCATCGCTGCCAACGGCGAATACCTGCCCCACCACCTTGCTGACCACACCGACTGACTTAGCCATGAGCGCACGCCTCCCTAACCGATTGGCTACACAGCCAACAACATGGCAGAGGGAGGTCAACGGCTTCGCGTCCGTCCGATTGTCTCAACCGTGAGAATCGTGCGCGAAGGTCACTGATTTGGCGATAGTAACAATGTGAATTTGCCATCAGTTGATGCCAAATTTTTGTCGCCAAATTCCGCTTTTACCTACCTACCCCACGTCCTTAGCCATAAAAACTCTGGAACTCTTTGCGATGCAGGAAACTCGCAGGCTACAGCGGCTTCCCAAATCACTTGGGTAAAACAATGTCTTGGTTTCGATAGAGCGCATAAGTTTTTTTTCGCATAGGGCTTATGAAAAAATCTTCTTAGCTCGCGCGCTAAATGTTCTTAGCTCAGTTGTTACAAACATGAAACGGTTTTAACTAAAAAAATCGTCATTTTTTTGGCGAATAGCAGGACCATTTTGAGATCAGGGAGAAGTACCCCATGCGCGTTTTCAACCCCATCACCAGTGCAATTCTGTTGGCCATGGCGTGCGCCAACGTTCAGGCGATGTCACTCACCGAGGCCGTCCAGAGCGCCGTGGACTACCACCCGGAAATAAGCTCCAACCGTAACAGCCGGTTATCCGCCGACGAGGACGTGAAATTCGCCCGTGGCGGCTACTACCCAACCGTCGACCTGGTAGCCGGGTACGGTAGGCAGCGTTCGGACAACCTCAACACCCGCGGCCTGAACCCTGACGGTACGCGCAACCACAACAAAGAAACCCTGAACTACACCCAGTCGGAGTTGCGTCTTCGGCAAATGATCTTCGATGGTTTCAACACCGCCAACGAAGTGGGGCGTACCGAGGCGGTAGCGACCTCCCGCGCCTACTACACACAGGCCGTCGCCCAAGATGTCGCCCTGCGCGCCATCGAGGTGTACCTGGAAGTGCTCAAACGCCGCGAGTTGGTGACCCTGGCAAAGAACAACCTGCAGGCGCACTTGCGCGTCAGCGACCAGATAGGCCTGCGTAGCGAGCGGGGCGTGGGCAGCACTGCCGACCTTGACCAATCCCGCGCACGCCGGGCTCTGGCGGAAAACAATCTGGACACCGCCGAGGTCGACCTGGCCGATGCCGAAGCCAATTTCTACAGCGTGGTCGGCCGCCTGCCGGATGAGCTGGAAGGCCCGCAATCGGTCAAGGTGCAAATGCCGGGCACGCTGGACGAGGCGCGCGAAGGCATGCGCCAGAACAACCCCTACCTGAAATCTGCCCAGGCCGACGTCAATGCCGCCGAGCAGCAGTACGAAGTGGCCAAATCACCGTTCTACCCGCGCCTGGACGCGGTGCTGGCCACCGGCGCCAACAACAACCTCGGTGGTGAAAAAGGCCACAGCAACAACGACTGGCAGGCCGGCGTAGAACTCACCTACAACCTGTTCCGCGGCGGCAGCGACAAGGCCCGCCTGCAGTCCGACGCTCACAAGATCAACCAGGCGCTGGACATCCGCAACAACGCGTTGCGCGAGCTGACCGAAAACCTCAGCCTGGCCTGGAACGCCATGAACAACGCGCGTAAGCAGACCCCTACCGCCCGCGAGTACGCAGAAACGACGCAGCGTGTGCGCGCCGCTTATCAGGACCAGTTCGGCCTGGGCCAACGCACCCTGCTCGATGTGCTCGACAGCGAGAATGAGCTCTACAACGCCAACCGCCGTTACACCGAGGTGCGTTACACCGAGGAGTACTCGATGTATCGCGTGCTGGCGACCATGGGTGAGCTGTTGAGCAAACAGCGTATTTCGCTGCCGCCGGAGGCCATTGCCAACAACGACGTACGCATCGAAGCCAGGTTGCCTGACATGCGTTGAGCCAGTCGCACGCAACTGGCACGCAGTACCGCACCTCACCCCTAATACCGTGGCGGGAGTAGTTCATCGTGACCAGTATGCAAAGCGCACAACCGCGCCCCGATATCGATGACCCGCTGCTCGATGGCCTGCTGATCCTATGCCACCTGCATGGTCGGCCGGCCAGCCGCGCCAGCCTGAGCAGTGGGCTGCCACTGTTCCAGCAACGCCTGGGGGCGGATTTGCTGCCACGCGCTGCGGCGCGTGCCGGTTTGCAAGGGCGTGTGTTGCAGCGTGAACTGGAGGCCATTTCGCCGCTCAACCTGCCGGTGCTGCTGTTGCTCAAAGACGGCCGCAGCGCCGTGCTGCAGCGCTGGGGCGAAGATGGCCGGGCGCTGATCCTGCCCTGCGAGGCTGAAGGCGGCGAACAATGGGTAGAGCGCGAGGCGCTGGAACAGGCCTACGCAGGCCACGCCCTGTTCGCACGCCCCCGTCATACCCTGGAGGAGGTCCGCTCGCCACTGCTACCGCGGGTCGAGGCCTGGTTCCGCGATACATTGCGCCATTCCCGCTGGCTGTACGGCGATGCGTTGCTGGCCAGCCTGCTGATCAACCTGCTGGGCCTGATGGTGCCGCTGTTCGTGATGCAGACCTACGACCGCGTAGTACCCAACCAGGCTCTTTCGACCCTGTGGGTGCTGGTCGCTGGCCTGTTCATCGGCACCGCCTTCGAGCTGGTGCTGCGCATGGTCCGCGCCCACCTGCTGGACCAAGCCGGCAAGAAGACCGACCTGATCCTCTCCGCCGCCCTGTTCGAACGCATCACCGGCATGGCGATGAAGGCCAAACCTGCCAGCGTCGGCGGCTTCGCCCAGAGCATCCACGACTTCCAGGGCCTGCGCGAATTCCTCACCGCAGTCACCCTGACCAGCATCATCGACCTGCCCTTCGTCGCCCTCATGCTACTGGTGATCGGCCTGCTGGGCGGCTGGCTGGTACTGATCCCGCTGATCGCCTTCCCGCTGGCGGTGGGCTTTGCCCTGCTCATTCAGGTACGCCTGCGCGACACCGTGCAAAAAAGCCTCAGCCTCGGTGCGGTACGCCAGGCATTGCTGATCGAAACCCTCGGTGGCCTGGAAACCCTCAAGGCCTGCGGTGCTCAGAGCGAGCGCCAGTACCAGTGGGAACACACCAATGGCGCCATCGCCCGGCTCGACGCCCACGCCCGCAACCTGTCGTCGCTGGCGAGCAACGGCACGCTGTTCATCCAACAGTTCTGCGGCATGGCCACCATCGTCGCCGGGGTGTACAGCATCATCGCCGGTAACCTCAGTGTCGGCGCCCTGGTCGCCAGCTACATGCTCGGTAGCCGAGTACTGGCACCGCTCGGCCAGATCGCAGGGCTGATCACCCGCTATCAGCAAGCGCAACTGACGATGCGCAGCACCGATGCCCTGATGGCCCTGCCGCAAGAACGCCAGGCCGAACAGCAAGCCCTGGAACACACCGCCCTCAAGGGCGGCCTGACCCTCAGCCATGTCAGCTTCCGTTACCCAGCACAGATCGGCCCGGCACTGCAGGATGTCAATGTGACCATCAAGCCGGGTGAGCGGATCGGCATCATTGGCCGCAGCGGCTCGGGCAAAAGCACCTTGGGCCGGCTACTGATGGGCTTCCATCACCCAGAAGAAGGCCAGGTGTTGCTGGACAACCTCGACCTGCGCCAACTGGACATCGCCGACCTGCGCAGCCAGCTTGGCTACGTGGCCCATGACCTGCCCCTGCTGGCCGGCAGCCTGCGTGACAACCTCACCCTCGGTGCCCGCCACGTGAGCGATGCGCGCATGCTCGAAGTGGCCGAGCTGACCGGCGTCAGCGAGCTGGCCCGCCAGCACCCGCAGGGTTTCGACCGCCCGGTGGGCGAACGCGGCCAGCTGCTCTCCGGCGGGCAGCGCCAGGCCGTGCTACTGGCCCGTGCGCTGCTGCTGGAGCCGCCCATCCTGATCCTCGACGAACCTACCAGCCACATGGACAACAGCAGCGAAGAGCAACTGCGCCAACGCCTGCTGAACTGGGTGCCTGGCAAGACCCTGCTGCTGGTCACCCACCGCACCTCGATGCTGAGCCTGGTGGACCGCCTGCTGGTGCTGGACAACGGCAAGATCGTCGCCGACGGGCCCAAGGATGCGGTCATCGATGCCCTGCGCAAGGGCCGCATCGGCGCAGCTCTCTAGGAGGTTCACATGCCCATCGGCCACAGCGTGCGCAGCACCCACAGCAGCGCCGACAAGCGCACCGAACACGACTACATGCCAGAGCTGGCCAGCGCCACCCTGCAGGATTCCCCGCGCCTGTCGCGCCTGACCGTGTGGCTGGCGGCGGCGCTACTGCTGGCGGCCGTGATCTGGGCAAGCCTGGCAGTGCTCGACGAGGTGACGGTCGGCGAAGGCAAGGCGATCCCTTCGAGCAAGGTGCAGGTGGTGCAGAACCTTGAAGGCGGCATCGTCACCGAGATCTTCGTGCGCGAAGGCCAGATGGTGGACAAAGGCGCCACCCTGCTGCGCCTGGACGACACGCGGTTCCAGTCCAACAAAGGCGAAAGCGAGGCTGACCGCTATGCCTTGACTGCCCAGGTCGAGCGCCTGTCAGCAGAAGCCGAAGGCCGGCCCTTCGTGCTGTCCGACGAGGTACGGGCCAAGGCGCCCCAGGTGGCCGAGGACGAGCTGTCGCTGTACGACTCGCGCCAGCGTCGCCTGGCCAGTGAAAAGCAAACCCTCAACGAGCAGTTGCGACAGAAGACCCAGGAATTGGCCGAGTTCCGTTCCAAGGTCGAGCAGTACCGCTCGGCGGTAGGCCTGCTGCAACAGGAATTGGACATGTCGGCCCCCCTGGTGAGCAAAGGTGCCATCTCACCGGTGGAAATCCTGCGGCTCAAGCAACGCACCGTGGAAGCTCGCGGCCAACTCAACGCCACCAACCTGGCCATCCCCCGTGCCGAGGCAGCCGTGGCTGAGATCAGGAGCAAGATCCAGGAATCAGAGGCCGCCTTTCGCTCCGACGCCGCCAAGGAGCTCAACGACAAACGCACGGAGCTGTCGAAGATCACCGCCACCAGCATCGCCATCGACGACCGGGTCAACCGCACCACCGTGGTGTCGCCGGTGCGAGGTATCGTCAAGATGCTCAAGGTCAACACCATTGGCGGCGTGGTGCAGCCGGGCAGCGACCTGGTGGAGATCGTGCCGATCGAGGACAACCTGCTGATCGAGGCGAAGGTGCGGCCACAGGACGTGGCGTTCCTGCACCCGGGGCAACCGGCGATGGTGAAGTTCAGTGCGTATGACTACACCATTTATGGCGGTATGAAGGCCAAGCTCGAGCTGATCGGTGCCGATACCGTGACCGATGACAAAGGCAATGCGTTTTACCTGATTCAGGTACGCACCGAGAAGAATCACCTGGGCGGCGACAACAAGCCGCTGCTGATCATCCCCGGGATGGTGGCCACGGTGGATATCATCACCGGGCAGAAGAGTGTGCTGGATTATCTGCTCAAGCCGGTGCTCAAAGCACGGACCGAGGCGTTGCGGGAGCGGTGAACCGGGAGCCTGGAACTCGGCAGACCTTGAGGTCTCCCGCGCACAGCCGCCCTGGCACGAGGCTACAGGCTAAAAAAACGCCTGCAATCGTTGGCAGATAAAGCCCCCGCCAGTGCCGTTATCAGCCTTCACCATGATTTCTTTGGAACGTCTCAGTCCCCATCGCCCTGATCTGCCCTTCGATCAACGCTTCGAACGGGCGCAGCAACGCATCGAAACACGCCGGCTGCTCCAGCACATTCAAGGCCTGCACCACCGCCTCTATGGTCGACACCGCTCCCGGCTCAGGCGCCTTGCGCACGCGGTAGCGCGAGGGCGACACCTGCGCCAGCGTCACCCTGGGCAACGCTTCGAGCAGGGGATTGAGGTACAAAAGCTTGCGGGCCTTGCGCCAGGTGCCATCGGGGACAATCAGCATGAGCGGCCTGCCCTCTGCATCGCCATAGGCGGCGAGCACCTGGGCCTGCTCACCTGGGAACAAGAGCACCGGCCGATACCCCGGTGCGCTCAGCAAATCACCCAGGTCTTCAAACACCTCGCCAACGCGCAACTCGGCATTGACCAGCCCAAGCGCAGCCAGGCGTGCGGTGTTCAGGGCGTGCGAAATTTCACTGGGGTGCTGCAGCAGGACCACACGGGTGCGGCTGTCGAGCGAGGGGATCAGTGGGCAAAGGCAGTGATCGAGCGGGCGCTGGCAGCGCTCGCAGCGGGGTCTGGACATCGGCTTCTCCTTACCGGGCGCAGTGTGCCACAGCTCTGAGGAAAAGCCCCACATCCTTGTGGGAAAGGCTGTAATCAGCGGTTGAAGCGCTCCGCCAGACTGTGCAGATACTCCGCCATTCGCTCCAGGTCCTGGCTGATCTCAGCCCCCTGCTTGGCCTGCCCCGCCGTTTGGTCACACAACTGGGCGATGCGCACGATCTGCTGGTTGATGTCTTCAGCCACGTGGCTTTGCTGCTCGGACGCCGTCGCCATCTGCTGGCTCATACCCGTGATACGGCTGACCGCCTGGGCAATCCCGGCCAGCGCCGACTGCACCGCCTCGACACTGTGCACGCTGTCGCGTGAAATCTGTTCGCCACGGCTGGCAGTACTCACCGCCCGCTCGGCGCCAGCGCGCAGCGAGGCGATGATCTGGTGGATCTCCTCGGTCGAGCTGCGCGTGCGCTGCGCCAGCGAGCGCACCTCATCGGCCACCACGGCAAAGCCCCTGCCCTGCTCACCCGCCCGCGCCGCCTCGATCGCGGCATTGAGCGCGAGCAAATTGGTCTGTTCGGCAATCGAGGTGATGGTGTCGACCACACTGCCGATCGACTGGGTCTGTTCAGCCAGGGCATTGACCGCCTGGCCAATGTCGCTGACCGCCTCGCTCATGCTGCCCATCGCCTTGAGGCTCTGCTGGGCCAGTTCGCTGCCCTGCTGCGCCAACTGGTCGGCATCGCCTGCCGCATGCGCGGTGCTTTGCACGTTATGCGTCACTTCCTGAATGGTCGCCGCCATTTGCGCAATGGCGGTGGCCGACTGGTCGGTCTCACTGCGCTGTCGATCGAGCATCTGTGCCTGGGCATCGGACAGGTCGGCCGACTGAGCGGCCCGCGACTTCACGCCGACGCCGGCGTCCACCAGCCGCGTCAGGGCGGTCTGCAGCCTGGCTTCCTCGCTGATGATTGCCAGGTCGAGCTGGCCATGCAGGCCCGGGTTGTCACTGTACGTCAGCGCTACCAGCGGGCTGGTGAAGGCCTTGGGATGTTCGGCCAGTGTGCGGCGGATCGCCTGGTTATGCCGCTGTTCGATCAGGTACCAGGCCAACAGCATACTGGCCATCAGTACGCCCAACGCTGCATAGGGCGGTAACCAGAGGTAGCCGGCAGCCGACAGCAGGCCTGCACCGATCAGCGGCCAGCCATCGCCAACGCCACGCGCCAGCCGCGCGGCCCAGGGTACGGCCGGGCGCCCGCCGCGCAGGCGCGCATACAGCCGCTCTGCGCGGCGGATCTGCTCACGGCTGGGCACCGAACGCACCGACTCGTAACCGCTGACGCGGCCGTTCTCATAGATGGCGGTGACATAGGCACTCACCCAGTAGAAATCACCATTCTTGGCGCGGTTCTTCACCACGCCCATCCAAGGTTTACCTTGTTTGAGGGTGTCCCACATATGCCCGAAAACCGCCGGTGGCATGTCGGGGTGACGCACCAGGTTGTGGGGCTGGCCCACCAGCTCGTCGTAGGTGAACCCGCTGATCGCCACGAACGCGTCGTTGCAGTACGTGATGTGGCTGTTCAGGTCGGTGGTAGAGATCAGCCGCTGGTCGCTGGAAAAGGTTCTTTCATGCTCAGTGACGGGCAAATTCATGCGCATCTGGGCGGTCCTTGCTTGTATAGATGAAGGGAAAAATCATCAAAGCAAGTAGAGGTTTAGCAGAACGCCATCAGCGTAGTGGTCAGGTTTGTAGGAAATTTACTCATCCCGACGGAATGACCGGAACGCCTTGTACATCAGCCAACATTGAGTTGGCTTTTGAGCAGGTCGCGGAAGGTCTGAATCAAGGGCTCCCGGCTGCGACCGCGGCGGATGATCAACGAAAATGGCGCTTGATAGCCGAAGGTGGCCGGAGATAGTACACGCAAGTCGCCCTTGTCCACCCAGGCCTGGGCATAGTGCTCGGGCAGGTAGCCGATATAGGCACCGGACAGGATCAGAATCAGCTGCGCCTCCATACTCTCGACGGTCGCCGCGCTGTGTTTGAAGCCGTGCCGGGCCAACTCCGCCTGGCTCCAGTAACCACGCCCGACCATGCGCTGTTGGGTCACCACCGGCTCGGGGATACGCCGCTCGAGGAACAACGGGTGGCGACTGCTGCAGTACAACCAATGCTGCTCGCGGTACAGCGGCTGGTAAACCAGGCCACTCATGCGCGAGGAGAATGCCCCGATCGCCAGGTCCAGGCGGTTGTCCTGCACGCCCAGCTGCAGCTCATAGGGGCTGGACACCGAAAGGTGCAGGTGCACCGCCGGGTGCTCCTGGCTGTAGGCGCCGATCGCTTCAGCCAAAGGCAGCGCGCGGTCGCCCACGGTTGAGTCGATCACCCCGAGGTTGAGCGTACCGCGCAGCTCCCCCTTGAGTGCTGCGGCGTATTGCTCGAAGCCATCGAGCTCCGCCAGCAGGCGCAAGGTCTCCTGGTGGAACAGCTCGCCCTTGCTGGTCAGGCTGAAGCCGCCACGGCCCCGGTGGCACAGCACGATGCCCAAGGCCCCTTCGAGCTGGCTCATGTAGGTACTGATGGCCGAGGTCGACAGGTTGAGATCGCGCTGTGCATTGGCAAAGCCTTGGTGGCGCACCACGCTGACAAAGATGCGCAGCAGTTTCAGGTCAGGCAGGGTCGAGGCCATGGTGCAGCGGTTCCGCAGTGTCATTTGCGCGCAGTCTACCCGCTACGGTGGCGTTTAGTTCAGAAATTCCTGAAGTAAGTATTTGCCGGTAGCGATTTTTCCCACGCACTACCTTCAGCAGACTTGGCCGAAATGTCCCTGCCCGCCGGCATAACCGTATTTCAAGGCGCGCGGCGGCACAGGTTCGAACAAACAAAACAATCGACCGACTGATGAGGCCCACCGTGGACAAAGTTCTCCATCAACCACTGGGCGGCAACGAAATGCCGCGTTTCGGCGGCATCGCCACCATGCTCCGTCTGCCCCACCTGCAAAGCGCTGAAGGCCTGGATGCCGCGTTCATCGGCGTACCCCTGGACATCGGCACCTCGCTGCGCTCCGGTACCCGCTTCGGGCCACGGCAGATCCGCGCCGAATCGGTGATGATCCGCCCGTACAACATGGCCACCGGTGCCGCCCCGTTCGACTCGCTGTCGGTGGCCGACATCGGTGACGTGGCGATCAACACCTTCAACCTGCTCGATGCCGTGCGCATCATCGAAGAAGCGTACGACGAGATCGTCGAGCACAACGTCATCCCGATGACGCTGGGTGGCGACCACACCATCACCCTGCCGATTCTGCGCGCCCTGCACAAGAAACACGGCAAGATCGGCCTGGTGCACATCGACGCTCACGCCGACGTCAACGACCACATGTTCGGCGAGAAAATCGCCCACGGCACCACCTTCCGCCGCGCGGTGGAAGAGGGCCTGCTCGATTGCGACCGCGTGGTCCAGATCGGCCTGCGCGCCCAGGGCTATACCGCCGACGACTTCAACTGGAGCCGCCGCCAAGGTTTTCGCGTGGTGCAGGCCGAAGAGTGCTGGCACAAGTCACTGGAACCGCTGATGGCCGAAGTACGTGAAAAGGTCGGCGGCGGTCCGGTGTACCTGTCCTTCGACATCGACGGTATCGACCCAGCCTGGGCACCTGGCACCGGCACCCCGGAAATTGGCGGCTTGACCACCATCCAGGCGATGGAGATCATTCGCGGCTGCCACGGCCTGGACCTGATCGGCTGTGACCTTGTCGAAGTCTCCCCGCCTTACGACACCACCGGCAACACCTCGCTGCTCGGTGCCAACCTGCTGTTCGAAATGCTCTGCGTGCTACCGGGCGTCGTGCGCCGCTGAAACTTGTTGCACCCCGGCAGGAGCCATGAGGGAGGGCCACAGAGGCCCGCCAACACAAGACAAGACCGCCAGGCGCCGTGAGGCCGCCTGAGTGGTCGATCTCGCCATAATAAAGATAATCGGGAGACCCCCAATGGCCTTGGACATCATTGTTGTAATGATCTATACCGCCGGCATGCTCGGGCTGGGCTGGTATGGCATGCGGCGCGCGAAAACACACGAAGACTACCTGGTGGCAGGGCGCAACCTGGGCCCGACCTTGTACATGGGCACCATGGCCACCACCGTGCTCGGCGGCGCCTCCACCGTCGGCACCGTACGCCTTGGCTATGTGCACGGCATCTCCGGCTTCTGGCTGTGCGCAGCCTTGGGCCTGGGCATCATCGCCCTCAACCTGTTCCTCGCCAAACCGCTGCTGCGCCTGAAGATCTTCACCGTGACCCAGGTACTGGAGCGGCGCTACAACCCCATGGCGCGCCAGGCCAGTGCGGCAATCATGCTGGCCTACGCGCTGATGATCGGCGTCACCTCGACCCTGGCCATGGCGACTGTCCTGCAGGTATTGCTGGACTTGCCGTTCTGGATGTCGCTGCTGCTCGGCGGCGGGGTGGTGGTGGTCTACTCGACCATCGGCGGCATGTGGTCGTTGACCCTGACCGACATCGTCCAGTTCGTGATCAAGACCGTGGGCCTGATGTTCATCCTGCTGCCGGTGTGCCTGTACAACGCTGGTGGCTGGGACACCCTGGTAGCCAAGCTGCCGGCGGCCAGCTTCGCCTGGACCACCATCGGCTGGGACACCATCATCACCTACTTCCTGATCTACTTCTTCGGCATCCTGATTGGCCAGGACATCTGGCAGCGGGTATTCACCGCCCGCGACGAGAAGGTCTGCCAACGTGCCGGTACCACTGCAGGCCTGTACTGCGTGCTCTATGGCCTGGCTTGTGCCCTGATCGGCATGGCCGCGCACGTGCTGATGCCGGACCTGGCCAACCCGAACAACGCGTTCGCCGAGATGATCAAGAGCCAGTTGCCTGATGGTATCCGTGGCCTGCTGATGGCCGCTGCCCTGGCTGCGATGATGTCGACCGCCAGTGCCGGCCTGCTGGCCGCCTCGACCACCATTACCGAGGACCTGCTGCCTAAATTGCGTGGCGGCAAGCAATCGAGCCTGGGTGTCAGCCGCCTGTTCACCCTGCTCACCGGCTTGGTGGTGCTGGGCATCGCGCTGGCGGTGAACGATGTGATCAGCGCACTGACCCTGGCCTATAACCTGCTGGTCGGCGGCATGCTGATCCCGCTGATCGGGGCGATCTTCTGGAAACGTGCGACCACCGCAGGGGCCATCGCCAGCATGACGCTGGGCTTTGCCACGGCGCTGTTGTTCATGTTCAAGGATGGGCTGGACGCCAATACGCCGATCTACTACAGCCTGGCGGTTGGCCTGGTGAGTTTCGTGCTGGTCAGCCTGCTGTCGCGCAAACCGGTGGGAGTGGTTACGCTGGCTTGAGGATGGCGCAGGCCTTAACAGCGCCCTTGGGATCGAGTGCCGCGCGGGCAGTGCTCGGTCCCAAACAAGCGCAAAATCAAAGCATGCATCCCGGCAACAACGAAAAAAGCCGCGCCATCATCACTGATATCGCGGCCTCGTTGTGTTCAGCGACGACGCGGCTGGCGCCTGCGCTGCTCTTCATCAGTCGGGATCGGCACCGGCTGTAGAGGTGGTGGTATCAGCCCCAGGGCGACAGCCAAGTCGTGGAGCCAGTTGAACATTTGGTTTTTCATAGTGCCCCCTTGACGGGTCAGCCTCTCGGTCAATCAATCCTACGATGTTTCATACAGATCATAGTCCGATGTCCTGTATTACGCATGCCCTTGTTGTTACAGATAGGGGCAAGTTTGACGCGGATCAAGCGGAAACGGTGGATTCCGACGGCTGGTTAATCGTTTCGCTTTGTTGCAAATCGACCCACGCCTGCAAATTCGCCCCACGCATCCCCTGCCGCCACATCAGCCAGGTCACCGCCTGATCGAACGGCGCCTGCAGCCGGTGGACCCGGACGCGGTCCCGCCCCGGCAGGCTGTCGAGCATCGACTGCGCCATCAGCGCCACGCCCGCGCCAGCTATCACACAAGCCAGCATGCTCTGATAAGACTCGATTTCCATTACCCGCCCCATCGGCGTATGGGCATGGGCATACCACGCCTCCAGGCGCATCCGGTAGGAGCACCCTTGACGAAATGTGAACACCGCCTTGCCCGCCACATCGCTGGCGCTGTGCACCGGTGGGTGTTCGGGGCTGGTGATCAGTACCAGTTCTTCTTCGCACAAGGGCACACCATCCAGCCCCGCCAGGCTCGGCGGCCCGTCCACCAAGGCGGCGTCCAGGCGGTGGCTGAGCAACCCCTCGAGCAACTCGCCACTGGGGGCAGCCTGCACCTGCAGGTTAACGGCCGGATAGGCCTGATGGTAACGCGCCAACAACGCTGGCAGGTGAATGGCAGCCGTGCTGTACATGGTACCCAGGATGAAATCGCCGGCCGGCTGCCCGCCCTGCACTGCCGCCATGGCTTCGTCCCGCAGCGCCGCCAGACGGTTGGCGTAATCCAGCAGCACCTTGCCGGCGGGTGATAACTGCAGGCGCTGGCGCTCACGCAAGAACAGCTCCACGCCCAGTTGCTCTTCGAGTTGGCGCAAGCGCGTCGAAAGGTTCGACGGCACCCGGTGCAAGCGCTCGGCGGCGCGGGTGATGGAACCTTCCTCAGCGACCGCCTGGAAGATACGCAGCTGGCTGAACTCCATGACATTCTCCAAAACAGAACAACTTTATCATCATTATTCAATTTTATTGAAAATAAAAGCGCCCTAACCTTCCCTTCATCGTTTACAGCCTTGCGGGAGTGTCCACATGTCGCCATTCGTACAACTGTTGGCCAGCGCCGTGGCGCTGATGATGGCCATGGGCATCGGCCGCTTCGCTCTCACCCCGCAACTGCCGCAACTGATCGCCGAAGGCCAGTTCGACCTGACCGGCGCCGGGCTTGTCGCAGCAGCCAACTACCTGGGCTATTTCGTTGGTGCGGCGTATGCCATGTTCGCCCGCACCCCCGCCCAGGTCAGGCTGTGCCTGCACGGCGGGCTGTGGCTCTGTGTGGTGCTGACCCTGGCGTCCTGGGCTGCGGACGGGTTCTGGAGCCACCTGCTGCTGCGTTTCGGTACGGGCGTAGCCAGTGCCTGGGTGCTGGTGATGATCACCAGCCTCAGCCAGCAACTGGCCAACGCCAACAATCGTCCGCGCCTTGGCGCCCTGGTGTTCGCCGGGCCTGGGCTGGGCATCGCCGTGACCGGCCTGCTGGCACTGGTCGCTCATTCGCTTGGGCTGAGCTCCGCGGCGTTGTGGCTGGTGTATAGCGTTGCCGCGCTGGTCATGTTGCTGGCGGTGCGCCCTTGGCTGCCTCGCGCTCAGGCACCCGCTGTGGTGCCGAGCACGGTGCAGGGAGGGGCGACACGCAGCGTTGGCATCGGCCGCCTTGGCCTGGTGTATGGCTTGTATGGCGTGGGCTACATCCTGCCGGCCACGTTCCTGGCGCAAATGGCCAACCAACAGTTCCAAGGCAACTGGATGGCGGACCTGTTCTGGCCGGGGTTTGGTGTGGCGGCGGCGTTGGGCGTGGTGCTGGTGAGTGTGCGACGCGCCGGCCGCACTTCGGCCTGGCTGACCGCGACCTTGTGGCTGCAAGGCCTTGGCGTACTGGCCTGCCTGATGGGCGGCGGCCTTGGCTTGGCCTTGGGCGTGGTGCTCTGCGGTACGCCGTTTCTGGCATGCATGCAGTTGGTGATGCAACGCTCGAGGGAGCTGGCGCCCCATGCCACGCAGCGCAATGCCGGGCTGCTGACAGCGTGCTTTGCGCTGGGACAGTTGAGCGGCCCGTTGCTGGCGGCGTTGAGCAACCATTACAGCGGGGGCTTGCAGCCGGCGCTGGCAACGGCGGCGGCTGGGTTGGGGCTGGCGGGGGTGTTGGTGCTTACGGGCACACGCCACAACCGCGACTGCCAGATTGCGGGACGGGTTGCCTGATGGATCGAGGCTGATCAGTACCGGCCCTATCGCCGGCAAGCCGGCCACATGGGATCGCGCCAGCTTTTAGAAGTTGAGTAAGGCAGTTGCTGCCACAGGTGAAGCGTAGGCCTGAAGAACTTCGCGGACGGAGGTGGGAGCCGGCTTGCCGGCGATGGGCCGCATAGCGGCCCCAAAGCCACGCTAATCTGGTCGAGCGCGATCGGATGATTACCGATCCGGTCGGCACGTACAGCAAAGACGACGCCTACCCCACAAACCTGCGCAACTGCTGCTTTACCCAAGGCTCGGCACTGACCAGCACCACGCCGAGCAAAACCATCACTGCCCCAAGCACGAAATTCACGCTCAGCGGTTCATCCAGCAATAGCACGCCAAACGTCACCCCAAACAACGGGGTAATGAAGGAAAACACCGCCAGATTCGAAGCCAGGTACTTACGCAGCAACCAGAACCACGTCAGGTAGCTGACGAACGAAACCACAATGCCCTGGAACAGCACGCTGCCGACCGCCAAAGGCGTCCACACGACCTTGTCGATCTGCCCGCTAAGCAAGGCGATCAGCACCAACCCGACAAACCCCACCGCCAGCTGATAGAACAGCGTCAACGTCGCAGGCGCCTCAGACAAACGCGAACCCCGTACCACCACCGTCGTTGCCCCCCAAGCCAAACCGGCCAGGACACCGAATGCATCGCCGAGCAGCATGCGCCCGTCCATCTCCTCGAACGACAGCCCCCCGGCAAATGCGGTAGCGATGCCGCCGAACGCCAAGACGATGCCCAGCCACTGCAACAGGCGCAGCCGCTCGCTGGGCAACATCAGATGCAGCCCAAGTGCCGTGAACACCGGTGCGGTATAGAGAAACACTGACATATGCGCCGCGGATGTCAGCTTCAGCCCCTCGGCGATGAACAGGAACTCCAGGCCAAACAAACCGCCGGCCAGCAGCCCGCCTCGCCAAGTACTCCCCACCTGCCCCCAGCCACCGCGCCAGCAGATCATCAAGCCAACCAGCACGGCGGCAAGGCCGTTACGCAGTGCAGCCTGCATCACCGGCGCAATATCAACCGCAGCAGATTTGATCAATACCTGTTGGCAACCCCAGATCAGGCACAGCCCCAGCATGACCTGAAAGGCAAACGCATCGGGATTCTTGCGGGCCGCACTCATGGGCGGACCTCTTGGGTGAACGATGGCATGGGCAAGGCTCGGCAGTATTCAGGAAATGCCGATTATCGGTTTTTCCGAGCAGGCCTTGCCAGCCTCAATACGACCTCAAGCGATCTGCGCCTTCGCCGACACCTGCTCGAAGGTGGTTTCGTCCAGCGCATCCTCCTGTTCATCGAGCACTTGGCGGGGGTGCTCGAAGCCCGGGATGCTGCTGTCGATCAGGCTCATCAGCCGCGAACCACGTTCGGTCAGCACGAAGTTCTCGCCGTTACCACCCTCTTCCGGCGGCCGGCTCTCGATGAAACCGCGCTCGAACAGCAGCTTCTCGTACTCGCAGGCACGGGTCTTGAGTTGATCCACATCGGTGACTTGCTGACCTTCGCAGGCGATCGCCGCAGCGTGCTGCTCGGCATAGGGGCGTGGTGTAAAACTATGACCGGCGCCGTTCTGCACCTCGTGCAACAAACGCTCGATCAAGTCCCAGTCGTAGGTGATGCTCATGGCTATGGCCTCATGCGATGTACGAATGGAGTACACAGGTTGGGACCAGCCGGGGTTTGAGTACGTTCCAATGTTCTCGGCACAGGGGTAGCCAGATTTGCCGGCACGGCCGCCCGTCACGGACGCTGAACTTCCGGGCCGCACAAGCTCTCCACCGAGCACAACCACCGCCGGAGGTATAAAGGATGAAACCGCTGCTGCGCATCGCCTGTGCGACTGCCGTGTTCTGCGCCCTGCCCGCCTGGGCCTGCACACCGGAAGAGGCTACCCAGAAACGTGAGGAACTGGCAGGGCTGGTGAGCCAGTTGACCGCACAAAACCCGCAGAAAGCGAAGGAGATCAATGATGAGCTCCAAGGGATGGAGCTGGGCACGGCGAGTAAGGACCTGCCCGACAAGTGTCAGCTGATCGACAAGCGGATCAAGGAATTGAAAGAGGCGGAAAAGAAAGCGGATTGACAGCAGGGCTGCTGGCGCAATCGCCGGCAAAGCCGCTCTCGCAGGTGAACACCCGGGAGCCGGCTTGCCGCCGATTGCGCCTTAGCGCAGGGTATTACTCAGCAGCAGGCTTGCGCTTCTTCAACGGCGCCATGCCATCGGAGCTCGCCAGTGGCGCGTTGGTCTTTGGCTTGGCGGTCGGCTTACGCTTGGCAGCCGCTTTTTTGTCGCCAGCCTTCTTCTCGGTCTTTTTCTTCTTGGTACCGGCAGCCTTGCCCGACGCCTTGACCTTCTTCGGCCCGTTGTAGGTGCCTTTCACTTCCTTGATCACACGGCGCTCGAACTGCTGCTTGAGGTAGCGCTCGATGCTGGACATCAGGTTCCAGTCATTGTGGGTGATCAACGAGATCGCCAGGCCTTCGCCGCCGGCACGGCCGGTGCGGCCAATGCGGTGCACATACTCGTCGCCGCTGCGCGGCATGTCGAAGTTGATCACCAGGTCCAGGCCGTCGATGTCCAGGCCACGGGCCGCCACGTCGGTGGCTACCAGTACCTTGGAGCTGCCTTGCTTGAAGCGCTCGATGGCCAGCTTGCGGTCCTTCTGGTCCTTTTCACCGTGCAACACGAACGCTTTTACGTCTTTGGCGACTAGGTGGCCATAGATGCGGTCAGCGAGCACGCGGGTATTGGTGAAGATGATCGCCTTGTCGAACTTTTCGTTGGCCAGCAGCCACTGCACGATCGCCTCTTTGTGCTGGTCGTGGTCCGCGGTGATGACCTGCTGGCGAGTGCCTTCGGCCAGCTGCGAGACACTGTTGAGCATCAGGTGCTCAGGGTTTTTCAGCACTTTGCCGATGATGTCGCGCAGGGCCGCGCCGCCGGTGGTGGCCGAGAACAGCAGGGTTTGCTCACGGTTTTCGCATTCTTTGCACAGGCGCTCCATGTCTTCGGCGAAGCCCATGTCGAGCATGCGGTCGGCTTCGTCGAGGATCATCACCTGTACATGGGACAGGTCGAGGTTGCCGGCATTGAGCTGTTCGAGCAGGCGGCCCGGGGTGCCGATCAGCACATCCGGCACCTTGCGCAGCATGGCGGCCTGTTCCTTGAAGTCTTCACCGCCGGTGACCAGGCCCGCCTTGATGTAGGTGAACTGCGAGAACAGCTGCACTTGCTTGAGGGTCTGCTGGGCCAGCTCGCGAGTCGGCAGCAGGATCAGCGCGCGGATCTCGACGCGCGCGCCTTTGAGGTCGACCAGGCGGTTGAGCAGCGGCAGGACGAAGGCCGCGGTCTTGCCGCTGCCGGTCTGCGCGGTCACCCGCAGATCACGCCCTTGCAGGGCCAAGGGGATGGCCGCGGCCTGCACCGGGGTTGGCTCGACAAATTTAAGCTCGGCCACGGCTTTAAGCAGGCGTTCATGCAGGGCGAATTGGGAGAACACGGAGGTAACCTCAGGCAAGTGCGGGAAATTCAGTTGCATAGGGTAACGTTTTCTGCAGCCGGAGCCGAATTTCTTTTGGCAACTTTGTCGCCAACCGCGCTCTAATGGCGCTTCGTTTCGCAAGCAAAGACCGTACTGAAGCTCATGGATATGCAAAAACTCTGGCGCGACAGCCTCGACCTGTGGGGCACCCTCGACCAACACCCCATGCTCCACGCCGCCATCGGCCTGGCCGTGCTGCTGTTGGTTTCCCTGGTAATCGGCCGCCTGGCGCGCTTTCTGATCCTGCACGGCACGCGCCTACTGGCCCGTCAGCCTGCGCTCAAATGGCTCGACGACCTGCGCCACAACAAGGTGTTTCACCGCCTGGCGCAGACCACACCGTCGCTGGTGATCCAGTTCGGGCTGAAACTGGTACCGGAGCTGTCCGATACCGCCCAGCATTTCCTTGGCAACATGGCGCTGGCCTTCACCCTGCTGTTCATGACCCTGGCGCTGTCGTGCCTGCTCGATGGCCTGCTCGACATCTATGCCCGCACCGAACATGCCCGCACCCGCTCGATCAAGGGTTATGTGCAACTGGCGAAGATGATGCTGTGGATTTTCGCCTCCATCGTCATCGTCGCCACGCTGATCGACCGTTCCCCCCTGCTGCTGCTGTCTGGCCTGGGTGCGATGTCGGCCGTATTGCTGTTGGTGTACAAGGACACCTTGCTGTCGTTCGTCGCCAGCGTGCAGCTCACCAGTAACGACATGCTGCATGTCGGCGACTGGATCGAGATGCCCCAGGTTGGTGCCGATGGCGATGTGGTCGATATCACTCTGCATACGGTGAAGGTGCAGAATTTCGACAAGACCATCGTTTCGATCCCAACCTGGCGGCTGATGAGCGAGTCGTTCCGCAACTACCGGGGCATGCAGCAATCGGGCGGCCGGCGGATCAAACGCAGCCTGTTCATCGATGCATCGGGCGTGCGTTTTCTGACCCGGGCAGAAGAACAGCGTCTGAGCGGCGTGCGCCTGCTCGGTGACTACCTGGCCGGCAAGCGCCAGGAACTTCTTGAGTGGAACGAAGCACTTGGGCCTGTGGCCGAGCTGTCGGCCAACCGTCGCCAGTTGACCAACATCGGCACCTTCCGCGCCTTTGCCCTGGCTTACCTGAGAAACCACCCCAACGTGCATCAGGACATGACCTGCATGGTCCGGCAGATGCAGACCGGCGCCGAGGGGGTGCCGCTGGAGATCTACTGCTTCACCACCACCACGGTGTGGGCGGATTACGAGCGGATCCAGGGGGATATCTTCGATTACCTGCTGGCAGTGTTGCCGGAGTTCGGGCTGAGCCTGTATCAGCAGCCGAGCGGTAATGACATGCGCATCGGGCTGGCGGGGCGCGCTTCGACGGAGCGAGCGCCGCATCGCCTGGAAGACCTGAGCGAGGCTTGAGATCCCAGGGGCCGCTGTGCGGCCCATCGCCGGCAAGCCCGGCTCCCACATGGATTGCGCCGGCCTCTAAAAATTGGACAAGACGGTTGCTTGGACAGGTAAAGCGCAGGCCTGAAGAACTGCGCGGTCGTGGTGGGAGCCGGCTTGCCGGCGATGAGGCCCTCAGCTACCCCGCATATACACAAAAGGAGAACGGCGCAGTGACTGGTTCAAGAGCTTTTCATCATCCCCAATTCGGCATCATCAAGCAGGGCCTTGGCTAGGGCGCAGAGGTAATGCGAGGCCCAAAGTAGCTGGGGTTTATCTTCCATCAGCCCGTCGATGGACAGGTCACGGGCATAACCCATCAGTTCTGAGGCCTGTTCGCGAGCACTCTGGCAAGGGATGCGGGGTTCGATGCGGAATAATGGATGGTTTTGATTTTCACCTTGGTAAAAGATGGTTCTGCCAACAGTGAAGTTGCTTTCTTCGGTGGCCACAGATTCATCTCCCTGAAGTTCCAGATGCCTGGACTCGCCCTATCACCACAGGTCAGCCCAGGCAAATCATGATGCGGATTAATGTAACGTTTGAGAATCCGCTGGCTTTTGGACTTGAGCCAGCGCTGATTCAAGTAACCTGCGCAGGGTTTCAAGTTCGTGCATGGACGTCATCATCAACACCGAAACGGGTGACCTCGGTTGCAACAAAACGGCTTGCTGAGCAACGGCTTCTGCACATAGCGCATAGTCGGCGGCCATCAGCAGCGTGTCTTCCAGGGAGTGGAGGTTGTAGGGTGGATCGGGGACTATCTTCAGCATGATGTAACCCTCAATTTGTGGATCGGGACCACCGCCCTTTGCTGTCAAACAAAGGGTGGCAGCTGTGCACGGGTTGACAGACCGGTCAAATTGAGAAACCCGGCGCACCCGAAGGCGCCCCACGCACAGCCACCATTGAAGGCAAAGCTATGGATTGCAATTTGAGTCGGCCTGTCAAAGCCGATCGTTGAAACTCAACGACCAGCCGAGACTAGTAGCCAACCCAAAACACCACAATCACCGGCAGTATCTTTGGGAAATGCCCTACAGGAAAGGGACTAAATCTGATTTAGTTATCCGCTAGACGTAACAGCGTGTAAGGCGTGCAGACCATGTGCGCTTCAAGATTCGTCCATGGAAGCGGCCTTGTGTCGCGAAAGGGCTGGACAGCAACTCCAAATCACCCCGCATACCCCAGCAGGTACAGCAAACCAGTCAAGGTGACCAGAGAAGCCACCGTCGACAACAGGATCGTGCGCGATATCAGCCCCGCTTCCCGGTTGTAATACTCCGCCAGCATGAACGGCCCGGTCCCCGTCGGCAGCGCAGCCAGCAGTACCGCTGAAGCGGCCCACATGGTCGGCAGGCTGAACACCTTGAACGCCAACACCCACGTCAGCGCCGGCTGCCCCACCAGCTTCATCGCAATCAGTGGCCATGGGCTGGCCTGGGCGCCGCTGCGTTTCTCTGCCAGAAACGCCCCCAGCGAAATCAACGCACACGGCGTGGTCGCCACGGCGAGCATGTCGAGAAAATGCATCACCGGTTCCGCCAAACCCAGACCGGTCATTGCCCAAGCAGCCCCCACCACGGGCGAAATCACCAAGGGATTCTTCGCCAGCGCCTTGCCCACTACCCACATGGCGCGGCCGATCCGCTTCTCTTCCTGTAGGCCGATCTCGATCAGCGTCAGCGATATCGCGAATACCAGGCAGACCACGATCAACGACGAAATCAACGCCGGCTGCAATCCGGGCTGACCGAACAGCAGCAAACACAATGGGATGCCGATATAGCCGGTGTTGGCATACCCCGCGCTGAGCCCATCGATACTGGCCGCGACCAGCCCGTGGCCGTTGCACAGCCGCCAGGCCAGCGTGGCCACGAACATGGCCAGCGCCCCTGCGCCAAAGGCCACGATGAACCCTGGGTGCCATACCTCACTCCAGGTTGCAGTGGCCGTGACTTTGAACAACAGGGCCGGCAGGCACAGCCAGACCACCATCTTGTTGATCTCGGCCGCCGCCTTGTCGCCAAGCTTGTTGGTCCGGCGGCAAAGGTAACCGACCAGGATCAGCGCAAAGATCGGCGCGACGATGACCAGGATGGTGTGCATGTCAGGCCCTGCGCACCAGCGGTGCATCCGTACGGCTGCCCAGGCGGCTCAGCCACACCGAGGCCAGGATGATCGCACCACCGATGAACAGGCGTCCCAATGGCTCGTGCTGGTTCCAGATAAGGAGGTTGACCAGCAGCCCCACCGGCACGTGCAGGTTGTTCATCACTGCCAGCGTACCGCCTGAGACCATGCACGCGCCCTTGTTCCACCAGTACAAGCCCAGCGCCGTCGGGCATAGCCCGAGGAACAGCAGCACCAGCCATTGCACGTCGGTGCTCGGCAAATGCTGGGTGTTGCCAAACAGCAGGAAGGCCGGCAGCACGATGATCAACGCACCCAGATAGAAGTAGCCGAAACGCTTGTAATGCGGCAGGTCGCTGGGGTGGCGGGCAACCAGATGGCGGTACAGCACCTGCCCGGCAGCGTAGGTGAAGTTGGCCAACTGCAGCAGCAGGAAGCCAATGAAGAAGTCGCCACTGATGCTGTCGAAGCGGATCACCGCCGCACCTGCGACCGCCACCAGGGCGGCGAGCAAGGCCCAAGGATTGAAACGGCGGTTCAGCGCGTCCTCGATCAGGGTCACGTGCAAGGGCGTGAGAATGGTGAACAGCAGCACCTCAGGTACGGTCAGCACGCGGAAGCTCAGGTACAGGCAGACATAGGTGATGCCGTACTGCAGCGCACCGATCAGCAGCATGGAGCGCATGAAGCGCGGTTCAACCTGGCGCCAGCGGGTCAGCGGCAGGAAGACCAGGCCCGCCAGCACCACCCGTGCGAGCACGGCAAAGTAGCTGTCGACGTGCCCGGCCAGGTACTCGCCGATCAGGCTGAAGGAAAACGCCTGGATCAGCGCGACGATTATCAGGTAGCCCATGGTTGCCTCTCGTAAATCAAGGCCGCGACCTTAGCGGGTTGCGCCCGATGTGTTCAACCCTGCGCGATGTGGGGGTTGCGCATTTCATGGGCGTGAGCGATTCACCCACAAAAAAGCCCGGCCATCGAGGCCGGGCGGGTACACCCAAAGGAGCAAACAAGGTGTCAGGGTTGGGAATTCGTTGCCGCTCAGGCCATGGTGGCGAGCTTGGCCTTGGCCTGGTTGAGGCCTTTTTCGTGGAAGTCACCGCTCATGTTCAGGCCTTCGGCATGGATGAAGTTCACATCGTGAATGCCGATGAATGCCATCACCTGGCGCAGGTAGGGTTCTTGATGGTCGCTGGTGGCGCCAGCGTGGATGCCGCCACGGGCCGTCAGCACAATGGCACGCTTGCCGGTCAGCAGGCCTTGCGGGCCGGTCGGGGTGTACTTGAAGGTGATGCCGGCGCGCAGGACGTGGTCAAGCCAGGCCTTGAGCGTGCTGGGGATGGTGAAGTTGTACATCGGTGCAGCCATCACCAGCACGTCGGCCGCCAGCAGTTCATCTGTCAGCTCGTTGGAACGGGCCAGGGCGTCCAGCTCAGCGGCATTGCGCTGTTCTTCAGGCTTCATCCAGCCACCGAGCAGGTTGGCGTCCAGGTGCGGCACCGGGGTCACCGCCAGATCGCGAACCGTGATCTCGTCGGCCGGGTGCGCTGCTTGCCATTGTTCGATGAAGTCGCGGGTCAGTTGACGGGAAACGGAATCCTGTTGGCGGGCGCTGCTTTCGATGATCAGTACGCGGGACATGGGTGCCTCCATCGGCAGAAAGGGTTGCGATTCGATGGAGGTGAGATTAAGGCTTGACCTATCGATAAAAAAGCGTAAAAAGTGGGTTCAATTTATCGAATAATCAGTTTTATACCGCTTTGCAGTCCAAGGCGATCCGCAGCTTGATGATCTGCCGGTTGAACTTGGCCGTGACGTCCACACTTTTGCCCGCCGGTACGTTCACCCGGCGTACCCGTGGCGCCTCCGGGCCGTTGCGGAACGTCACCTTGCAGGCCGCCGGCACTTGCCCATAGTTGTTCAGGGTGATGGCGCCGATGTCGTACGCGGTGTCGTAGGCGGTGTAGTCCAGCTTGACTCCGGCCAGTTCCTTCTCCACGTCGATGGGGTAAGCCATGGCCCCGAGGGGCAGGCACATCAGTATTGCCGCACAACATTTCTTCATGGGGCGCTCTCCTTGAAAGAGCGCAGCTTAGGTCAACAGGAGCCAAAGATGAAAGCGCCGCGCGTAACCCTGGATCAGTGGCGAACCTTGCAGGCAGTGGTCGATCACGGTGGGTTTGCCCAGGCAGCCGAAGCTCTGCACCGTTCTCAGTCGTCGGTCAGTTACACAGTGGCGCGCATGCAAGAGCAGCTCGGCGTGCCACTGCTGCGCATCGATGGCCGCAAAGCCGTGCTGACCGAGGCCGGTAACGTACTGCTGCGCCGCTCACGGCACCTGGTCAAGCAGGCCAGCCAGCTGGAAGACCTGGCGCACCACATGGAGCAAGGCTGGGAAGCCGAGGTACGGGTCGTGGTCGATGCCGCCTACCCCAGTGCCCGCCTGGTACGTGCCCTGGCGGCGTTCATGCCACAGAGCCGTGGTTGCCGGGTGCGCCTGCGCGAGGAAGTGCTGTCGGGCGTGGAGGAGGTCATGCATGAAGGCATCGCCGACCTTGCCATCAGCAGCTACAGCATCGGCGGCTATCTGGGCACCGAGCTCAGTGCAGTGGAGTTCGTGGCCGTCGCCCACCCCGAGCACAGCTTGCACCGCCTGGGCCGGGAGATCACCTTCCAGGACCTGGAAAGCCAGTTGCAGGTGGTGATCCGCGACTCCGGCCGCGCCCAACCCCGCGATGTGGGCTGGCTAGGCGCCGAACAGCGCTGGACCGTCGGTAGCCTGGGTACCGCCACCACCTTCGTCAGCAGCGGGCTGGGTTTTGCCTGGCTGCCGCGGCACATGATCGACCGCGAACTGCGCGAAGGGGTGCTCAAGCCGCTGCCACTGGACCAGGGTGGCAGCCGACATCCACTGTTCTACCTTTATTCGAGCAAAGAAAAGACCTTGGGCCCGGCCACGCAGATCCTCATCGACCTGCTGCGCAATTTCGATACAGCGCCACTGGACGTGCCCTTCGCAGCCCCGCCGCAAGCCTGAGAGAACCGCGCCCATGGCCTATTTCGAACATGAAGGATGCTCGCTGCATTATCAGGAATACGGCCAGGGCGACCCCCTGGTACTGCTGCACGGCCTGGGCTCCAGCAGCCAGGACTGGGAGCTGCAGCTACCCGCGCTCAGCCGTCACTACCGGGTGATCCTCATGGACATCCGCGGCCACGGCCGCTCCGACAAGCCCCGCGAGGGCTACCAGATCGCCACATTCAGCGAAGACCTGCTGGCCCTGCTCGAACACCTGCAGACCGGCCCGGTGCACTTCGTGGGGCTGTCGATGGGCGGCATGGTCGGCTTCCAGTTCGCCGTCGACCATCCGCAATGGCTGCGCAGCCTGTGCATCGTCAACAGCGCCCCCGAGGTCAAACGCCGCACACGCAGCGATTGGGTCTGGTGGGCCAAGCGCTGGGGCCTGGCGCGCATCCTCAGTGTCGAGACAGTCGGCAAGGGCCTGGCCCAGCGCCTGTTCCCCAAACCGGAGCAAGCCGACTTGCGCCAGAAAATGGCGCAACGCTGGGCACGCAACGACAAACGCGCCTACCTCAAGAGTTTCGACGCCATCGTCGACTGGGGCGTGCAGGAACGCATCGGCCAGATACACTGTCCCACGCTGGTGGTCGCTGCCGACCACGATTACACCCCGGTACAACTCAAAGAGCGCTACGTTGCCCTGATGCCGCAGGCAAGGCTGGTAGTCATCGATGATTCCCGGCACGCTACACCCCTCGATCAACCCGAAGTCTTCAACCAGACTTTGCTGCAGTTCCTCGCAGCCGCTTCCACCTCTCAAGGATCTTTGAGCTCATGCTGAAAAAACTTCTGCTCACCGCCTGCTCGGTCGCCTTTGCCACCACCGTCATGGCCTCCGACAAGACCCCTCACGTAGTGCTCGACACCAGCTTCGGCCAGGTCGAAATCGAGCTCAATGCCGAGAAGGCGCCGCTCAGTACCAAGAATTTCCTCGAATACGTCGATAGCGGCTTCTACAACAACACCATTTTCCACCGCGTGATCCCGGGCTTCATGGTCCAGGGCGGGGGCTTCACCGAGCAGATGGTGCAAAAACCGACCCGTGACCCGATCCGCAACGAAGCCAGCAACGGCCTGCAGAACACCCGCGGCACCCTATCGATGGCCCGCACGTCCAACCCGAACTCGGCCACCAGCCAGTTCTTCATCAACGTGGCCGACAACGACTTCCTCAACCCAGGCCGCGACGCCGGCTACGCGGTGTTCGGCAAAGTGACCAAGGGCATGGAAGTGGTCGACCAGATCGTCAACTCGCCCACCACCGTCAAGAAAGGCATGCGCGATGTGCCGGCCGACCCGGTGTTCATCAAGTCAGCCAAACGCATCGACTGACCGCAGGCTTCACAAGGACGTGAAACCGCCTGAGGGTCGGGTTGAACAGGAGTGTTGTCACCCATGCTGTACCGCCGTTTCGAACAACTGATCGATATTTTCCGCGATGCGCCCAGCGAGTCGCCGCCCACCCAGGTGTGGCCGTTCTACCTTTACTACCTACGCCAGGTGTGGCCGAGTTTTCTCGCCCTGCTGGTGGTCGGCCTGGTCGCCTCGCTGATCGAGGTGGCGATGTTCAGCTACCTGAGCCGCATCATCGACCTGGCCCAGGGCACGCCCAATGCCAACTTCTTCAGCGAGCACAGCGGTGAGCTGATCTGGATGCTGGTGGTGATCCTGCTGCTACGGCCGGTGTTTTTCGGTCTGCATGACCTGCTGGTGCACCAGACCATCAACCCGGGCATGACCAGCCTGATCCGCTGGCAAAACCACACCTATGTGCTCAAGCAGAGCCTGAACTTCTTCCAGAGCGACTTTGCCGGGCGTATCGCCCAGCGCATCATGCAGACCGGCAACTCCCTGCGCGACTCGGCAGTACAGGCGGTGGATGCGTTGTGGCATGTACTGATCTATGCGATCACCTCGCTGGTGCTGTTCGCCGAGGCCGACTGGCGCCTGATGCTGCCGTTACTGGCCTGGATTGCCAGCTATGTCGCCGCGCTGTTCTACTTCGTGCCACGGGTCAAGGAACGCTCGGTGATCTCCTCCGATGCCCGCTCCAAGCTGATGGGGCGTATCGTCGACGGCTACACCAACATCGCCACCCTCAAGCTGTTCGCCCACACCGACTACGAGCAGCAGTACGCCCGCGAAGCGATTCGCGAGCAGACTGAAAAGACCCAGCTGGCGTCGCGGGTGATCACCAGCATGGACGTGGTCATCACCAGCCTTAACGGCTTGCTGGTGGTCGCCACCACCGGCCTGGCCCTTTGGCTGTGGAGCCAATCGCTGATCACCGTCGGCGCCATCGCCCTGGCCACCGGGCTGGTGATCCGTATCGTCAACATGTCGGGCTGGATCATGTGGGTGGTCAACGGCATCTTCGAGAACATCGGCATGGTGCAGGACGGCTTGCAGACCATCGCCCAGCCGGTCACCGTCACCGACAAACCCAAGGCAGCGCCGCTGAAAGTGACCCGTGGCGCAGTGCGCTTCGATAACGTCGACTTCCATTACGGCAAGGCTCGCAACGTGATCGACGGGCTGAACCTGGACATACGCCCGGGCGAAAAGATCGGCCTGATCGGCCCCTCCGGCGCCGGCAAATCTACCTTGGTCAACCTGCTGCTGCGCCTTTACGACGTGCAGGGCGTATCCTGATCGACGGGCAGGACATCGCCGAGGTGAGCCAGGCCAGCCTGCGGGCGCAGATCGGCATGATCACCCAGGACACCTCACTGCTGCATCGCTCGATCCGCGACAACCTGTTGTACGGGCGCCCTGATGCCAGCGAGCAAGCGCTGCACGAAGCCGTACGCCGGGCCCGTGCCGACGAATTCATTCCGCAGTTGTCGGATGCCCAAGGCCGCACGGGCTTCGACGCGCATGTGGGCGAGCGTGGGGTCAAGCTCTCCGGTGGCCAGCGCCAGCGCATCGCCATCGCACGGGTGCTGCTCAAGAACGCGCCCATCCTGATCATGGACGAGGCCACCTCAGCGCTGGACTCTGAGGTGGAAGCGGCGATCCAGGAAAGCCTGGAAACCCTGATGCAAGGCAAGACGGTGATCGCCATCGCCCACCGCCTCTCGACCATTGCGCGGATGGACCGCCTGGTGGTGCTGGACCAGGGGCATATCGTCGAAAGTGGCAGCCACAGTGAACTGCTGGCCCAGCAAGGGTTGTATGCCAGGCTATGGCATCACCAGACGGGCGGCTTCGTCGGGGTGGATTGAGGCCTGGCAGGTCTCAATCCCGGCGGTAAGGCAACATCTCACGCGCCTGCTCGGCATACCCCATGACCCCTGCCCGCTCCTGCTGCAGGAAATCACCCACCGCCCTGCGCAGCCCTGGGTGAAGCAGATAATGCCAGGAGCGGGTCAGCACCGGCTCGAAGCCACGAATCAGCTTGTGCTCGCCCTGCGCGCCGGCATCGAAGCGCTGCAAGCCTTCGGCAATCGCAAAGTCCATGCCTTGGTAGAAGCAGGTCTCGAAGTGCAGCCGGTCGAACTCATCCAGGCAGCCCCAATAGCGCCCAAACAGGCTGTCGCCCCCCACCAGGCTCAGGGCCATGGCCACATCGCGACCGCCCTGACGGGCCATCACCACCCTTAGGGCCTCGGGCATGCGCTGGGCCAGCAGGCTGAAGAATTCGCGGGTCAGGTACGGCGTACGCCTACGCACGGCGTAGGTATTGGCGTAGCAGAGGTAGATGAAATCCCATTGGGCCTCTTCGAGTTCATCGCCTCGGTACCAACGGAAGTCGATGCCCTGCCCCGCCACCTGCTCACGTTCCTTGCGCATCTGTTTGCGCTTGCGCGAACTCAAGCTGTCGAGAAAGTCCTGAAAGTCGCGGTAGCCACGGTTGCGCCAGTGGAACTGGCACCCCAGGCGCTCCATCCAGCCAGGCAAGCCGGCCATATCTGCATCCAGGCCAGGGTCGGTGAAGTTGATGTGAGCCCCGGATAGCCCGGCTTTGCTCAGATACTCAGGCAACGCCTGGAGCACCAGCAGGCCATCGGCCGGGTCGACGCTGAGCAGGCGCGGGCCGCTGACCGGGCTGAACGGCACGGCGCCGAGCAGTTTGGGGTAATAGGCAATACCGGCACGCTCACAAGCGTCGGCCCAACCATGATCGAACACGTACTCACCGTACGAGTGCCACTTGCGGTACGCCGGCAGCAGCGCACGCACCTGCCCGTCACGCTCCAGCACCAGGTGTTCTGCCGCCCAGCCGGTAGCTGGCGCGACACTGCCACTGTCCTCCATGGCGCTCAGGAAGGCATGGCGCAGGAACGGCTGGCCGGCAGGCACCAGGGCGTCCCAGGTCGCAGCAGGGAGGTCACGCAAATGGGCAAGGCTGTAGAGGCTGGTCACGATGTCGACTCGCGGAGTGAGGGCATCAGTATCAGGGAATACCGGCCTCTCACTCAAATGCCGAATGCCGGCCCGACCCTTTGATTCTCAATTACTTAACGGCAGTGCCACCAAATAGACATTATTCTGTCATTCGCCCCCGCAATACTTGCGCCTGTTTTCCGGAACCTCAGAACCTGTCTATTCAGGCCCTTTCCGAAGACATGCCAACATGGGGGTGGACGCTGAGCCTCCCCAATATTTTTTAGTAGGGAGAACCTTATGCGTCTTGTTTCTACACTTACCGGAGTGAGCCTTACCGGCATGATGCTGGCTCTGAGTACTCCGGCCAGTGCGGCTGTCGACGCCAAGCTGCTCGAGATGCTCCGCGCCAACGGCTCGATCAACCAGGCGCAGTACAACGAACTGCAAGGTGACCTGGCAAAAGAAACCAAGGAAAAGGCCGACCAGAAAGCTCAGTCTGAACGCATGAGCTCCTTCGAACAAAAAGTGGCATGGGCTGCCAAGACCCAGGTCAAAGGCGATGTGCGCCTGCGCTACGAGGACGTCAACGTCGACGACCCGAACAGCAGCAGCGGCAACCAGGACCGCCAGCGCGTCCGCGCCCGCGTCGGTTTCTACAGCGAGATCAACCCGCAAGTTGACGCTGGCATCCGCATCGCCACCGGCAGCAGCGCAGACCGCCGTTCGACCAACCAGAGCTTCGACAACTACTTCGACAAGAAATCGCTGTGGGTCGACCTGGCCTACCTCGACTGGCACCCCACCGCAATCCCGAACCTGCACCTGATCGGCGGCAAGATGGCACAGCCTTGGGTGAGCATGGGTGACATCATCTGGGACGGCGACATCAACCCGGAAGGCGTTGCCGCTACCTACAAGGCCGACCTCGGCGGCGCCGAAGTCTTCGCCAGCGCGGGCCAGTACACGCTCAAGGACAACGTGGACGGTGACGGCGTGCAGTACAAGCACGACGCCCAGGTCTACCACGGCCAGTTGGGCGCCAAGTTCGCCCCCGCCGATGTGCTCAAGCTCACCGTCGGCGCGAGCATCTATGGCTACGACAACGACAAGGAAGCGACCATCCTGCAGTCGTTCGGCAATACCACCAATGAGTTCAACCTGGTGGAAGGCTTCGGCCAGCTGGACTTCACCGGCCTCGCCATCCCATTGTCGGCGTATGGCCAGTACGTGAAGAACACCGAAAGCACCGACGGCGAAGACCAGGCCTGGCTGGCTGGCCTGAAGACCAAAGTCGGCGCCTGGAGCCTGGACTACAACTACCGCGATGTTCAGCGCAACGCCGTGGTCAGCCTGTTCACCGACTCCGACTTCGGCAACGGTTACACCGGCTCGCGCGGCCACAAGTTCAAGGTCGGTTATGAAATCGACAAGAACTTCTCGCTGGGCGCTGCCTACCTGATGGCCAAGACCGACCTGTCGCAGTTGCCCAACAGCAACGCCGATGTCGACACGCTGCAGGTGGACCTGGAAGCCAAGTTCTAAGCTGCAACGGCCAAGCTTCACTCAAGGCGGGAAATGCCGACCCCATCCGGCATTTCCCGCCTTTTTTCGCCTGCCAGAAATACACAGGCCCTGCCGCCGGCAACCCGGCGCAGGGCCAGTGCCCACCGTCAGCGTTTGCGCAGAATCACACTGCCAATCGAATAACCTGCCCCAAATGAGCTCAACACGCCCAGCGAACCCTTGGCCAAGTCATCCTGGTACAGGTGGAAGGCGATCACCGACCCCGCCGAGCTGGTGTTGGCATAACGGTCGAGAATGACCGGAGCATCTTCCTCGGCCACCTCACGCCCCAGCAGCTTCTTGACGATCAGGTGGTTCATGCTCAGGTTGGCCTGGTGCAGCCAGAAGCGCTTGACGTCTGAGGGCTGCAGACCGTTCTCACCCAGGTGCTTGCCGATCAGCTCGGCGACCATCGGGCACACTTCCTTGAATACCTTGCGGCCTTCCTGCACGAACAACTTGTCCCGCGTCCCGATACCTTCTTCCGCAGCACGGTTGAGGAAGCCGAAATTGTTGCGGATATTGTTGGAGAACGAGGTCTGCAACTTGGTACCGAGGATATCGAACTGGTGCGCCGAGGTGGCCTGGTCGGCACGCTCGACCAGCACGGCGGTGGCGGCGTCACCAAAAATGAAATGGCTGTCGCGGTCGCGGAAGTTCAGGTGGCCGGTACAGATTTCCGGGCTGACCACCAGCAAGGCACGGGCCTGGCCCAACTGCACGCTGTTGGCTGCGGTCTGGATACCGAACGTGGCCGAGGAGCAAGCCACGTTCATGTCGAAGGCGAAGCCCTCAATACCCAGCGCCTGCTGCACTTCGATGGCGATGGCCGGGTACGGGCGCTGCAGGTTGGAGCAGGCGACGATCACACCGTCGACATCGGCAGGCGTGCGCCCTGCGCGCTCAAGCGCCTGACGGGCAGCGGCCACGCCCATCTCGCAGAGGATCGACTGCTCGTCATTTGAACGCTCCGCCAGCCTCGGCTTCATGCGCTGCGGGTCGAGAATGCCGGCCTTGTCCATGACGAAGCGGCTCTTGATACCCGAGGCCTTCTCGATAAAGGCGGCGTCCGAAAGAGGCGCAGCCTCGACCTCGCCGCGCTCGATGGCGGCAGCGTTGTCGCGGTTGAACTGTTGCGACCAGGTGTTGAAAGATTCCACCAGTTCTTCGTTGGAAATGCTCTGGGCCGGGGTATACAGGCCGGTGCCGCTGATCACGACGTTATGCACGATCGTTCCTCTGGTCAAAGGCCATCGCCACAGGGCGCTGGCTGGAGTAATAGCACTTTAGTACCAAGTCCAAGGCGCAGGTTGAACCCGCGAGGGGCCGCAATGCGGCCCCGAATTGCCTCAATATTGCCACAAGTTCCCGGGTTTAGGCTTCTACCTGAGACCACTGTTTGCTGAGACGCTTGTCAGAAATCGGTACTTTCGTGCCCAACTGCTGGGCAAACAGCGACACCCGATATTCCTCCAGCAACCAGCGGTACAAGGTCAACTGCGCGTCGCGCTTGCCCTCCTGGGCATGCTTGTCGGCACGGGCCTTGTACTGGGCCCAGAGGTTGGTCAGCTCGCCACTCCAAACCCGGTCCTTCTGCACCTGGCTGCCAAGCTTCTCAAGGCGCAACTCCACCGCTTTGAGGTAGCGGGGCAGCTCCTTGAACCACACCCCAGGCGTCTCGCGCACGAAGCCCGGATACACCAGGTTGGCCAACTGCTGCTTGATGTCGTTAAGCGCCACCGCCTGGCTCAGGTCGATCTTGCCTTTGAAGCGCTTTTGCAGGCCGTGCCAGAGTTTGAGCACTTCCAGCGTCTGGCGGGCCAGGCGCTCGGCATGTTCCGCCCAGCTTCCCCGCTTGCGCTCGGCAAGCCCGGCCAATGCCGCGCCATCGCGCGGTAGCGTGGCCTCCCCTTCGAGGATGCAGCTATCGAGGCTGGCCAGCAGAATGTCCTCTACCAGCGCTTCGACGCGGCCCAGTTCGCGGTACAGCAAGCCCAGTTCGGTCAGCCCTGGGAGCTTGCCACGCAAGAACTTGGCAGGCTCGGCCAACTGCTGCAGCAACAGGCGCTGCAAAGCACGGCGATGCTGGAACTCGGCTTCGGCCTGGGTCGAGAAACGCCCTTCGCGCACGCTGCCGCTCTCTTCCACCAGCGCCGGGTACACCGTCATCGACAGCCCGGCGATCTTCTGTTGGGCGGTCTGCTTGACCTCACTGAAGGCCTTGGCCTGAACCGGCTGCGCGCTCTTGTCTTCGCGCGGCACCGCCAGCGCTGCCTGGCTGGCGGCGGCAAAGCGTGCGGTCAGCTCGGCCAGGTCGCGGCCCTCACCGAGGAACTTGCCCTGGCCATCGACCACCTCGATGTTCATGCGCAGATGCCCTTCGACCAGGCCTACCGACTCTGCCCAGGCCTCATCGGACACACGGGCGCCGGTCATGCGCAACAGCTCCTGGCCCAAGGCCTGAGGCAAGGCACCCTGGCCGAACGTCATGCGCGCCAGCGACGCCTTGACGAAGTCCGGGACCGGTACGAAGTTCTTGCGCAAGGCCTTGGGCAGGTTGCGCACCAGCGCCACGCACTTGGCTTCGAGCAAGCCCGGCACCAGCCACTCCAGGCGCTCGCCCGGCAGGCTTGGCAGCAGCGGCGCAGGTACCCTTACAGTCACACCGTCGCGGGGGTGGCCCGGTTCGAAGTGGTAGCTCAACGGCAGGCGCAGTTCGCCTACCTGCAAGCTGTCCGGGTATTGCGCCGCCGTGACTTCACTGGCCTCACGGGCCAACACGTCTTCCTCACGCATGATCAGCAGGCTGGCATCCTTCTGGCTGCCCATGCGGTACCAGCTGTCGAAGGTCGCGGTCTGGTGGATCTCCGCTGGCAGGCGCGCTTCGTAGAAGGCGTAAAGGGTTTCTTCATCCGCCAGAATGTCACGCCGGCGCGCCTTGGCTTCCAGCTCGTCGAGCTCTTCAAGCAGGCGTTTGTTGGCGGCCAGGCACTTGGCCCGCGACTGGATCTCGCCGCCAACCAGCCCTTCGCGTATGAACAGTTCACGCGAGGTAACCGGGTCGATCGGGCCATAGTGCACTGGGCGGCGGCCGACCAGGATCAACCCGTATAGGGTGATCTGTTCGTAGGCCACCACCTGCCCGCGCTTCTTCTCCCAGTGCGGTTCGAAGTGGTTCTTCTTGACCAGGTGAGTCGCCAGCGGCTCGATCCAGTCGGGCTCGATCTTGGCCACCATGCGCGCATACAGCTTCGTGGTCTCCACCAGCTCGGCGGCCATCACCCATTGCGGGCGCTTGCGGCCAATACCCGAGGAAGGGTGCACCCAGAAGCGCCGCTGACGCGCCCCCTGGTAGTCGCCGTCTTCGGTCTTGTGGCCGATCTGGCTGAGCAGCCCGCTGAGGATGGCTTTGTGCATCTTCTGGTAGTCGGACGGTTCCTTGTTGACCGTCAGCTGCAGGTCACGGCAGATCAGCGACAACTGACGGTGGGCATCGCGCCATTCGCGAAGACGCAAATAGTTGAGGAAATGCTTGCGGCACCAGTTACGCAGCGGGTTGGCCGTCAGCGCCTGGCGCTGCTCCTCGAAGCCACGCCACAGGTTGACCAGCGCGGCGAAATCGGAATCCACATCCTTCCACTGCGCATGCGCCTGGTCAGCCGCCTGCTGACGCTCCGGCGGGCGCTCGCGTGGGTCCTGCACCGACAATGCACTGGTGACGATCAGCACTTCCTGCAGGCTGCCCTGGCGAGCGCCTTCGAGCAGCATCCGGCCCAGCCGGGGGTCGATCGGCAGGCGCGCCAGCTGACGGCCCAGGGGCGTCAGCTGGTTTTCACGGTTGACCGCCGACAGCTCCTGCAGAAGGTTGAAGCCGTCACTGATGGCCTTGCCATCGGGCGGTTCGATGAACGGGAAGGCATCGATGGCGCCCAGACGCAGGTGCAGCATCTGCAGGATCACCGCCGCCAGGTTGGTGCGCAGGATCTCGGGGTCGGTGAAGGCTGGCCGGCCGTTGAAGTCTTCTTCGCTGTAAAGACGAATGCAGATGCCCGGCTCGACACGGCCGCAACGGCCTTTACGCTGGTTGGCGCTGGCTTGGGACACCGCTTCGATCGGCAAACGCTGGACCTTGGCACGGTAGCTGTAGCGGCTGATGCGCGCAGTACCGGTGTCGATCACGTAACGGATGCCGGGCACGGTCAGCGAGGTTTCTGCCACGTTGGTGGCCAGCACCACACGCCGGCCGGTATGCGACTGGAAGATACGCTGCTGCTCGGCCGGAGACAGGCGCGCATACAGCGGCAGGATCTCGGTGTGACGCAACTGGGCCTTGCGCAGGATTTCGGCGGCGTCGCGAATCTCGCGCTCCCCCGGCAGGAACACCAGCACGTCGCCGGGGCCCTTGCCCTCGCTGCGCTCGTGGTGGGCGATCTCATCGAGGGTGGCGAGGATGGCCTGGTCGACGGTGAGGTCCTCTTCGACCTGGTTGCCTTCTTCGTCCTGTTCGCTGGTCAGCGGGCGATACCAGGTGTCCACCGGATAGGTACGACCAGACACCTCGATGATCGGCGCCCCGTCGAAATGCTTGGAGAAGCGCTCCAGGTCGATGGTCGCCGAGGTGATGATCAGCTTCAGGTCCGGGCGGCGATGCAGCAGGGTCTTGAGGTAGCCGAGCAAAAAATCGATGTTCAGGCTGCGCTCGTGCGCCTCGTCGACGATGATCGTGTCGTAGCGCTCGAGGAAGCGGTCATGTTGGGTTTCGGCCAGCAAGATGCCATCGGTCATCAGCTTGACCAAGGTGTTGGCGTCGCTCTGGTCCTCGAACCGCACCTGGTAACCGACCAGGGCGCCCAGCGGTGTGCCCAGCTCTTCAGCCACCCGGGCAGCAACGCTGCGCGCCGCAATCCGCCGTGGCTGAGTGTGGGCGATCAGGCCGTGGCTGCCGCGGCCCAGCTCCAGGCAGATCTTGGGCAACTGGGTGGTCTTGCCCGAACCGGTCTCACCGGCAATCACCAGGACCTGGTTTTCGGCCAATGCCTTTTTGATCTCGTCGCGCTTGGCGGCAATCGGCAGGCTGTCGTCGTAGCGGATACGCGGCACGCTGTGCTGGCGCGCGGTGACCTGGGCGCAAGACGCCTGAACCTTCTCCACCCACTGCGCGAGCTTGGCCTCGTCGGGGCGCTTGCGCAGCTCATGCAGTTGCCGGCGCAGGCGATGGCGGTCGGCGATCATGGCGTGGTCGAGGTTTTGCAGCAGTTTGTCGATGGCGTGGTCAGTCATGGGGCTTTTTAGTGATGCAGGTGAGCCTGCTTGTGCATGATCGGCATTCGATGGATGCGCGATTGTCGCAGATTTACCGGCATTTTGCTGTCTGTACCGGCCCGCCCGAATGTTTAGCCGATACCAGAGTGAAGGTTGCCATTCACTGCTTTAATCAACCTGACGTCGCATGTGAGTATCCAACGCATGATCTGTGCCCAGCCCATCGCCCCGCCGCTTTCGCGCCCTTCGCTACCGAAGGCCCGCACGTGCGCCGGTGAGAACCCGCTGGTCCATGTGATCCTGGCCTTCTGGGCTCTCTGGCACTGTCGCCACGCCCGCCCACCGGACACTTCACTCGCGCATCTGACAAAACCCGGCCACCCTTCGGCCGATTGACTCAGCCGGGCCGCCACCAGGCGGCGGCCCTGTATGCTCACGAGCGAATTTCTCATGCACTTTGCACCCGTAGAACACGCCCAACGTTTCCTTGCCGAAAACCCCGATATCGAGCTGTTCGAACTGTTCATCCTCGACGCCAACGGTGTGCCGCGCGGCAAGCTGCTGCACCGCGAGGAACTGCTGGCGGTGTACCAGAGCGGCCGCCCGCTGCCCAGCACCATCCTGGGCCTGACCCTCAACGGCGATGACGTGGAAAACTCCGGGCTGGTCTGGGACGTCGGCGACATCGACTGTCGCGCCTACCCCTTGGAGGGCAGCCTGGTGCGCCTGCCGTGGCGCCGCGTGCCGACCGCCGCCGTGCAAGTCAGCATGCACCCCAGCGAAGGCCTGCCGGCCAGCGTCGCCGACCCGCGCCATGTACTGGTACGCACGATCGAAGCGCTCAAGGCCGATGGCTACCACCCGGTGATGGCCTGCGAGCTGGAGTTCTTCCTGCTCGACCAGCAGCGTGATGCCCAGGGCCGTCCGCAACCGGCGTTGGACAACGACGGTGGCCGCCCGCGCAGCACCCAGGTCTATGGCCTGCGTGAACTGGAGCAGATAGAGCCGTTTCTCGCCGACCTTTACGCGGCCTGCAAAGCCCAGGGCATCCCGGCCCGCACGGCGATTTCGGAGTACGCCCCCGGCCAGGTGGAAATTACCCTCGAACATGGCGATGCCTTGGAAGCGATGGACCAGGCCGTGCGCTACAAGCGCCTGGTCAAAGGCGTGGCGCACGCCCACGGCATGCAGGCGTGCTTCATGGCCAAACCCTTCGAGCATCTGGCCGGCACCGGCATGCACATGCACCTGAGCCTGGCCGACAGCGCCGGTAACAACCTGTTCGCCAGCCAGGACAAGGCCGGCACCCCGCTGCTGCGCCAAGCGGTTGCCGGCATGCTGCGCCACCTGCGCGACTCGCTGCTGCTGTTCTGCCCCAACGCCAACTCGTTCCGCCGCTTCCAGGCCAACAGCTATGCACCGCTGGCGCCAACCTGGGGTGTCGACAACCGCACGGTGAGCTTGCGCGTGCCCGGCGGGCCGGCCAACAGCCGCCATGTCGAACACCGGATCTGTGGCGCCGACGCCAATCCGTACCTGGCCGCCGCGGCGATTCTCGCGGCCAGCCACTGCGGCATCCGCGAACGACTCGACCCGGGCGCACCGGTCGAAGGCAACGGCTACGCCCAGGCCACCGAGCACCTGCCCACCGACTGGCTGACCGCCCTCGACGCCCTGGAGCGTTCGGCGTGGGCACGCGAAGCACTCGGCAAGGACTTCCTCGGGGTGTACCTGAAGGTCAAGCGCGCCGAGTACCGCCAGTTCATGGCCGAAGTCAGCGAACAGGACTGGCGCTGGTACCTGCACCAGGCCTGAGCCTCACCCAATTCAGAATAAGGAACACCCATGAACGCAGCAGTGAACAACGGCCCGGCCCAGCGCGCGCCCTCCTATTACAGTGCTTCGCTCAACGACCACACGCAGTACCCGCAGCTAAAGGGCACTGTGCAGGTCGACGTGGCGATTATCGGCGGCGGTTTCACCGGCGTGGCCACCGCCGTGGAGCTGGCCGAGCGCGGCCTGAAAGTGGCAGTGGTGGAAACCAACCGCATCGGCTGGGGCGCCAGCGGCCGCAACGGCGGACAGGTCACCGGCAGCCTCTCGGGCGACGAGGCCATGCGCACGCAGATGCGCGACCGCCTGGGCAGCGAGGTGGATGACTTTATCTGGCACTTGCGCTGGCGCGGGCACCAGATCATCGAGCAGCGGATCGAGCGCTATGGCATCGCCTGTGACCTCAAGCGTGGCCACCTGCATGCAGCGATGAAACCGTCACACCTCAATGAACTGCGCGCCTTCGAAGCCCAGGCGCATCGCCGCGGCATGGGCGACCAGGTGCAGATGCTCGACCGCAACGCGGTTGCCGAGCATCTGCAAAGCCCGTTGTACCTGGGCGCCCTGAAGAACCTGCGCAACTTGCACCTGCATCCGCTCAACCTGTGCCTGGGCGAAGCGCGTGCCGCGCACGCCTTGGGCGCGCTGATCTTCGAGAACTCCGAGGTGCTGAACATCGTGCACGGCCCGCGCCCTGCAGTGGTCACTGCCCAAGGCCGAATCGAAGCACGCCAGGTGATGCTGGCCGGCGACGTTTACCACAAGCTGGAAAAGCGTCAGCTCAAGGGCAAGATCTTCCCCGCCATGGGCGGCATCGTCACCACCGCGCCGCTGGGCGAACTGGCCGAACAGATCAACCCCCAGGACCTGGCGGTGTACGACTGCCGTTTCGTGCTCGACTACTATCGCCTCACTGCCGACAAACGCCTGCTGTTCGGCGGCGGCGCCAACTATTCAGGCAAGGATTCACGTGATATCGCAGGTGAGTTGCGCCCGTGCATCGAGCGCACCTTCCCGGCCCTCAAAGGGGTGCCGATCGAGTTCCAGTGGAGTTGCGCGATGGGGATCGTGGTCAATCGCATACCGCAACTGGGCAAGCTTTCGGACAACGTCTGGTACTGCCAGGGCTATTCGGGGCACGGCATCGCCACCAGCCACATCATGGGCGAAATCATGGCCGAGGCGCTGACCGGTACGTTGGAGAAGTTCGATACCTTTGCCGGGTGCAAGCACATCAAGGTGCCGATGGGGGACCTGCTGGGCAATCCGCTGTTGGCGGCGGGGATGTGGTACTACCAGATGCTGGAAAAACTGCGCTGATTGCACTCCCAGGCAGGCGCGGCGGGATGTCGCGAAAGGGGCCGCGAAGCGGCCCCAGTTTTCCAGTGTGATGCGGATATTGCCGGGCGTTGGTGAGGATCAGGCGATCTTCTTCAGGCCCTGCTTCTTCAGCTCTTCATCACGCAGCTCCCGGCGCAGGATCTTGCCCACGTTGGTGGTTGGCAACGCATCGCGGAACTCGATGTAACGCGGCACCTTGTAGCCGGTGACGTTGGCGCGCATGTGCTCCATCACCTGCTCCTTGGTGACGGTCATGCCCGGCTTGACCACAATGAACACCTTGATCAATTCGCCCGACTTTTCGTCCGGCACACCGATCGCAGCGCACTGCAGTACGCCCGGCAGGGCAGCCAGTACGTCCTCCAGCTCGTTGGGATACACGTTGAAGCCCGAGACCAGGATCATGTCCTTCTTGCGATCGACGATGCGCATGTAGCCATCGGGCTGGATCAGGGCAATGTCCCCGGTCTTGAGCCAGCCGTCACTGTCGAGGATCTCGGCGGTGGCCTCTTCACGCTGCCAGTAGCCCTTCATCACCTGCGGCCCCTTGACGCACAGCTCGCCCACCTCGCCCAACGGCAGTTCGCTGCCACTGTCATCGATGACCTTGCACAGGGTCGAGGGCACCGGGATACCGATGGTACCGACCTGGTTGGCTTCGGCCGGATTGACCGCCGCAACCGGGCTGGTCTCGGTCATGCCATAGCCTTCGCAAATGGCGCAACCGGTGACGGTTTTCCAGCGCTCGGCCACACTCAGTTGCAGCGCCATGCCACCGGAGAGGGTGATCTTCAACGCCGAGAAGTCCAGCGCACGGAACGCCTCGTTGTTGCACAGGGCAACGAACAGGGTGTTGAGGCCGACGAAGCCGCTGAACTTCCACTTGCCCAGCTCCTTGACCATTGCCGGCAAGTCACGCGGGTTGCTGATCAGCACGTTATGGTTGCCGATCAGCATCATCGCCATGCAATGGAAGGTAAAGGCATAGATGTGGTACAGCGGCAGCGGGGTGATGAGGATCTCGCAACCTTCATGCAGGTTCGACCCCATCAGCGCCCGGCACTGCAGCATGTTGGCCACCAGGTTGCGGTGCGTCAGCATTGCGCCCTTGGCCACACCGGTGGTACCGCCGGTGTACTGCAGCACGGCAACATCATTGGCTTGCGGGTTGGCCTCGACCACCGGCTGGCCCTTGCCCCGCGCCAGGGCATCGTTGAAGCGCACGGCGTTCGGCAGGTTGTAGGCCGGCACCATCTTCTTCACGTACTTGACCACGCTGTTGATCAGCAGGCGCTTGAGCGGTGGCAACAGGTCGGCCACTTCGGTGACGATGACATGCCTGACCTGGGTCTTGGGTACCACCTTCTCGGCCAGGTGAGCCATGTTGGCCAGGCACACCAGGGCCTTGGCACCGGAGTCGTTGAACTGGTGTTCCATCTCCCGTGCGGTGTAAAGCGGGTTGGTGTTGACCACGATCAGCCCGGCGCGCATGGCGCCGAACACTGCTACCGGGTACTGCAGGACATTCGGCAGCTGCACGGCAATGCGATCACCCGGCTTGAGGTCGGTGTGCTGCTGCAGCCAGGCCGCAAAAGCGCCCGACAGGGCATACAACTCGCCGTAGGTGATGGTCTTGCCCAGGTTGCTAAAGGCCGGTTTATCGGCAAAGCGTTGGCAGGATTGCTTGAGTACCGCCTGGATATTGGGAAATTCGTCAGGATTGATTTCCGCCGTAATCCCGGCTGGGTATTTATCCTTCCAAAAATGGTCGATCATGGAAGCCCACTCCTTCAGCAACAGCGAAGTTCGATTTACGCGTCGATGCGTTTATTATTGATATGAGATGGCGGTTCGTTGCAAACCGAATCATCTGAAAGCGGGCCGAGAGTAACAGCTTTGCAAAGGGTCGCCTAGAGGCCAAATCGGGCCTTATGGTCACAAAAATGACTCAATGAACGATACAAGTCATTTTTAGAGTATTTGACTTAAAGTGGCGAGCTTCAAGCCGCAAGCTGCAAGCTAGAGCCATGCGCGCCCCGCTTGCAGCTTGCAGCTTGAAGCTTGCAGCTCCCTAGGCGATGTCGCGCAGCTCGCGACGCAGGATCTTGCCCACCGGTGTCATCGGCAACGACTCACGCAGCACGATGTGCTTGGGCACTTTGTAACCTGTGAAGTTGGCCTTGCAGTAGGCCTTGAGTTCATCGACGCTCAGGCCGCCCTCACGGGGCACCACGAACAGTTTCACGGCCTCCCCCGAGCGCTCGTCCGGCACGCCGATGGCGGCGCAGTTGGCCACTTTCGGGTGGCCCATGATCACGTCCTCGATCTCGTTGGGGTACACGTTGAAGCCAGAGACGATGATCATGTCCTTCTTGCGGTCGACGATACGCGTGAAGCCGTCCGGGTCGATCACCGCAATGTCGCCGGTCTTCAGCCAGCCATCGGCATCCAGGGTCTGCGCCGTCGCCTCGGGTTGCTGCCAGTACCCCTTCATCACCTGCGGGCCCTTGATACACAACTCGCCCCGCTCGCCCAACGGCAGTTCATTGCCCTCATCGTCGATCACCTTGAACGCGGTGTCTGCCACCGGTATGCCCACGGTACCCAGGCGTGCCAGCTCGCCATAAGGGTTGGTGCTGGCCACTGGCGACGTTTCTGTCAGGCCGTAACCCTCGACAATGCGGCAGCCGGTCAGGCTCTCCCAACGTTCGGCGGTGGCTTTGACCAGCGCCGTACCGCCAGAGTTGGTCACCTTGAGCGCCGAGAAATCCAGCTGGCGGAAGCCCGGGTGATCCATCAGCGCCACGAACAGGGTGTTCAACCCCAGCAGTGCGGTGAACCGCCATTTGCCCAGTTCCTTGATGAAGCCAGGGATATCGCGCGGGTTGGTGATCAACACGTTATGGTTGCCGGTGACCATCATGCACATGCAGTTCGCGGTAAAGGCATAGATGTGGTACAGCGGCAGCGGCGCGATCATCACCTCCTGGCCTTCCTTGATCAGCTTCTGGCCGTCCGGGCCATGCTGCGAAAAGCACGCCAGCACCTGCAGCATGTTGGCCACCAGGTTGCCGTGGGTGAGCATCGCGCCCTTGGCCAGGCCCGTGGTGCCGCCGGTGTACTGCAGCACGGCGATGTCGTCGAGGCTCAGCGTTACCGGTTTGTGGCTCAGCGCCGCGCCCTGGCGCAGTGCCTGCTTGAACGAGATGGCCTGCGGCAAATGATAGGCCGGGACCATTTTCTTTACCTTGTCGACCACGGTGTTGATCAACCAGCCCTTGGCCGTAGGCAACAGGTCGCCCATCTTCGCCTCGATCAGGTATTGGATGCCGGTATCGGGCAACACCTCCTGGACCCGCTTGCCGAACATGTTCAGGTAGACCAGGGCGCGGGCACCGGCGTCTTTGAACTGGTGGCGCATTTCACGCTCGGTGTACAGCGGGTTGGTGTTGACCACGATCAGCCCGGCGCGCAGGGCGCCGAACACCGCAATGGGATACTGCAGCACGTTGGGCATCTGTACGGCGATGCGGTCACCCGGCACCAGGTCGGTGTGCTGCTGCAGCCAGGCAGCAAAGGCCGCCGACAGGCGGTCGAGTTCGCCATAGGTCAGGGTCTTGCCCAGGTTGCTGAACGCCGGGCGGTCAGCGAAGCGCTTGCAGGAGCGCTCGAAAACCTCGACGACCGAGCTATACGCATGGATATCGATGGTGGAAGGCACGCCCGCCGGGCGCTTGTCATTCCAGAAGTCGGCTTGCATTTATTATTGTTCCTCTGCCTGAACCCGCTCTTAGCCTGTAATCCCTTTGCCTGATGGCAAAAAGGCGTTCAACCGACGTTAGCAGGTAAGCCAGAGGTGGCCTATATGCCAAGGGCCGCCATTAACATTGTGAATCTTATTTGTGCCCTTCCTGCAATCCGGCCGCTTGCGCATACTCTGTGCTCGTACCCCAATGCAAAGGATACGCCATGCCTTACGACGCCTTTTGGCTGCCGGCCAGCGAGCATTGCAACCTCTACGTGCACCAATGGCTGCCGGCTACCCCGGTCAAGGCGGTGGTGCTGCTGGCCCATGGCATGGCCGAACATGGCGGGCGCTACCAGCACCTGGGCCAGGCGCTGAGCGCTGCCGGCTATGCGCTGCTGGCTGCAGACCTGCGCGGCCACGGGCGTACCGCCGAACAGGGCAGCCTCGGCCTGTTCGCCCGGCAACATGGCTGGAATGCCGTGATCAACGACCTGGCCCTGCTCACCCAGCACATCGGCCAGCAGTTCCCCTGCACACCCCTGTTCCTGTTCGGCCACAGCATGGGCAGCTACATCGCCCAGGCCTACCTGATGCACCACAGTGGCAGCGTGCACGGGGCGATCCTCAGTGGCTCCAATTTCCAGCCGCCGGCGCTGTATCGCCTGGCGCGCCTGATCGCCCGGCTGGAGGCCTGGCGCCAAGGGCCGCAAGGCAAGAGTGGGCTGATCGAGTGGCTGTCGTTCGGTTCGTTCAACAACGCGTTCAAACCCAACCGCACGCCCTTCGACTGGCTCAGCCGCGACCCTGACGAGGTGGACAGGTACGTCAGCGACCCTTTGTGCGGTTTTCGCTGCAGCAACCAGTTGTGGCTAGACTTGCTGCTCGGCCTGGCGCAGATCAGCCAGGCGAAGAACCTTGCGCAGATCGATCCGAACCTGCCGTTGCTGGTGATTGGCGGTGAATGTGATCCGGTGAGTGCCGGCAAGCGTCTCACCCATCTGGCCGACGCCCTGCGCGCGACCGGCAATCGACATGTACAACTGCGCGTCTACCCTAAGGCGCGCCACGAAGTGCTCAATGAACTCAACCGGGACGAGGTCACCGCCGATATCCTCGCGTGGCTGGAACAGGCGCTGGCCCTTGGCCGCCCTGCCCGCAGTGAATGATAACGGCCTTGTCCGCCCATCAAGGAAGCGCCAATGACCCAGGTCACCAACACGCCTTACGAAGCTCTAGAAGTCGGCCAGAAGGCCAGTTACGAAAAGTCTGTGGAAGAACGCGACATCCAGCTGTTCGCCGCGATGTCCGGTGACCACAACCCGGTGCACCTGGATGCCGAATTCGCAGCCAAGAGCATGTTCCGTGAGCGCATCGCCCATGGCATGTTCAGCGGCGCGCTGATCAGCGCGGCAGTGGCCTGCACCCTGCCCGGCCCCGGCACCATCTACCTGGGCCAGAAGATGAGCTTCCAGAAGCCGGTGAAAATCGGCGATACCTTGACCGTACGCCTGGAAATCCTCGAGAAGCTGCCCAAATTCAAAGTGCGTATCGCCACCAACGTGTACAACCAGAACGATGAGCTGGTGGTAGAGGGCGAGGCAGAGATCCTGGCGCCGCGCAAGCAGCAGACGGTAGAGCTGGTCTCGCCGCCGAATTTCGTCGCCAGCTGATCATTGAGGCAGTACCGGCGACAGGGCCGGTGCTGCCGGGTCATTCCAACGCCTTGAGCTTGCCCTCGATATGCCGCCGCTCCGGCGCCTGACGCGTCAAGTCCAGCGCCTGCCGCCAGGCCGCACGGGCCTTTTCTACCTGCCCCAACTGGCAATGCAGCTCCGCCCTTGCCGCATGCGCCAGGTGGTAGTCGCGCAACTCACCCGTCGCCAGGATCGTTTCAACCTCCGCCAACCCCGCCTGCGGCCCATCCCGTTTGGCCAGCGCCACCGCTCGGTTGAGCGCCACCACTGGGGACGGCCATTGCCGCTGCAGCACATCGTAAAGGCCGACAATCTGCGCCCAGTCTGTTTCACTGGCGCTCCTGGCCTGCGCATGCACCGCTACAATGGCCGCCTGCACCGTGTAGGCACCGAACGCCCGGCTGCGCAACGCCCGCTGCACCAGTTCACAACCTTCGTTGATTTGCGCACTGTCCCACAGGCTGCGATCCTGCTGGTCGAGCAGCACCAGATTGCCCTCGGCATCGCACCGTGCTCGCTGGCGTGAGGCCTGCAACAACATCAGCGCCAGCAACCCGACCGCCTCCGGGTCCGGTAGCAATTGCACCAGCAAGCGGCCCAACCGAATCGCTTCGTCACTTAACGCCTGCTGCAACAAAGCCTCGCCCGAAGACGCCGAATAGCCTTCGTTGAACACCAGGTAAATCACCCGCAACACGCTTTCCAGGCGCTCAGGCAATTCGTTCAGCTCCGGCACCTGGTAAGGGATGCGTGCATCGCGGATCTTGGCCTTGGCGCGCACGATGCGTTGGGCGATGGTCGCCGGGCTCTGCAGGAAGGCACGGGCGATCTGCTCGGTGGTCAGGTCACAGACTTCGCGCAGGGTCAAAGGCACCTGCGCATCGGCAGCCAGGGCCGGGTGGCAACATGTGAAAATCAGCCGCAGGCGATCATCGGCGAGCAACGCCTCTTCACTGGGGTCTGGCCCCTGGCCCTCGATGAGCATGATCAGGTCAGCCTGGGAACGGTCGAAACGCGCGCGGCGCCGCACCGCGTCAATGGCCTTGAAACGGCCGGTCGATACCAGCCATGCACGTGGATTTTGCGGAATACCGTCGCGTTGCCAGCGCTCGACGGCAATGAAGAAGGCATCATGCATGGCCTCCTCTGCCAGGTCGAAATCCCCCAGCAGGCGGATCAGCGTGGCCAGGATACGCCGTGAGTCCCGGCGGTAAACCGCCTCGATTTCAGCGCGCACCTGCAACAGCGTTGCCATCAGTCCGGCATCCGCTGGGTCACCACCTCCACCAGGCGGTCCAGGCTTTCTCCCCACCCCTGGTGAAACCCCATTTCTTCATGGGCCGTGCAGTCGGCAGCGCTCCAGTGCCAGGCCCGAGCGGTATAGCGGGTCTTGCCATGTTCCTCGTCAAACGTCACCACTGCGGTCATGAAGGCTTTGGCAGACGGCACCCAGCCTGGCCCGAACGCATCGGTGAACACCAGCCGACGTGGCGCGGCAATCTCCAGGAACACACCCTGGGTGGGGTACTCGGTACCGTCGGGCGCGCGCATCAAAGTGCGAAACAGGCCGCCGACCCAGAGCTGCATTTCACATTCCGGCGTGGTCATGCCATGCGGCCCCCACCACTGCATCAGCCACCGTGGCTCGGTCCAGGCACGAAACACCTTGGCGGGCGGGGCGTCGATCAGGCGGCTGATGGACAACTCGTGCTGCGCTTGCGCAGGTTGGGCAAGGCTCATTCTTGTTGTTCTCCGTTGCGGTCAGGGTTGCAGGTCGCGCACGGGCCTCACTTCAACGCTGCCGACCCGTGCTGCCGGGATGCCTTTGGCAATGTTCAATGCCTCGTTGAGATCGCGGGCATCGACCAGGTAAAAACCCGCGAGCTGCTCTTTGGTCTCGGCGAACGGGCCATCGGTCAGGCTCATGTGGCCACTGCGCACGCGCACCGTGGTTGCGGTCTGCACCGGTTTCAGCGCCTCGGCCGCGAGCATCCGCCCACAGCGCTGCAGCGACTCGGCGTAAGCCATGCATTCGGCGTCTTCGGGGCTGTCGGGCAGGCTGTGCAGCAGCCCCTCGTCACAATAGACCAGGCACAGGTATTTCATGGTGATCTCCACGGCATTGGCAAAGTGCGTTTGGCGATAGCGGATCAGGGTTTGAGATCGAACAGCGCTTTCTGGGTTTCCATATCGAAAGGCGCCGACCAATGTTCGTGGATGACCCGCCACTGGCCGGCGGCCTTGCGATAGCCCACGGTGACACGCATGAAACCGCACTGGTTTTCGTCGTCCGACGGGCCGCAGCGGTTGAGCCAATGGGCCAGGCCCAGGTCGCCATCGGCGTATACCGTGAGTTCGGCCAATTCGAAAATCATCGGGCCGGTGCAAAAGCCCATGCACAATTCCCAATGGGCCTGGTACGTGGCCTTGCCCTTGAACTGCAATTGCTTTATCGCATCGAAGGCGACGATGTCGTCGGCATAGGGGGCGGTGATTGCTGGGATGTCACGATCGCGCACCGCTTGCATCCAGCGCTCGATCAGTTCACGGATTTCGCTTTCGGCCTGGGTATTCATGAGGGGCTCTCCGACGTGCTGGTGGCGCCGGTACTCGGCGCCTTCACCACTGGTCGAACGGGAGCGCAGCAAATCGACAACAGGCAGAAAAAAGGCTGAAGAGCGTGGTTGCCCCCCAGTAGCCGCCTACACCGCCGGGCTGGCCAGTATGAATTCGCGATAACCTGAAACGATCACGTACACCGCGAAATAGCAGAAAATCGCCGCCGAAAGCAGGTACGACCAGGTCAGCAAACGGTCACCGAGCAGACGCCCACCATGGCTGGCGATGCCGCACAGGCTCAGGCACCAGACCAGCCCTGCGGCGAAAAAGCCGCCAAGAAACAAGCCGGCCTCCAGCACGCTACCGCCACCGGAACGGGAAATCAGCACGCCACCGACAGCGGCGAACCACAAAATGGCGGTGGGCGACGACATGGCCAGGAAGATACCTCGCATGAACTCGCGCCAGGCCGATTCCGCCACCGCCTCGCTACGCACTTGCATATGCCCGCCGCGCCAGGCCGCCAGCAGCATCTTCAGGGCGAACCACACCAACAGCGCTGAACCACCCAGCCACAAGGCCCAGCGCACGCTCTCGAACTGCAACAACACGGTCATGCCGGCCAGCGCTGCGATTGCGTACACCAGGTCACCGACGCACGTCCCCAGGCCAAGCCAGAAGCCTTGCAGGAAACCGCGCTGCATGGCCAAGGTGATCATGGCGATATTGGCCACACCGATATCCAGGCACAGGGACAGGCTGAGGAGAAAACCGTTGGAGAAAGGCATGGGGTACTCGATGGCCGCTGATGAGCGCCGTAGAGCCTACCACGAGTAGGTTGCATCAGGTTCCCATCACAACAATGCTGTCAAAACCAGCTGGCACTCATGGCAAAAGGATCATTCAAAACCTTCACTGCCCGTGAGAATCTGCGCATACCGGCCCCGGTCCACGTTCGCCCCGCTCAACACCACCGCCACACGCTTGCCGGCCTGCCGTTCGCGCTCTTGCATCAACGCAGCCAGCGCTGCAGCGCCTGCACCTTCGGCAGTGTTGTGCGTAGCCTCGTGGTAAACCCGCATGGCCTCGGCGACCTCACTGTCGGTGACCCGCACGATCCGCGCAGCATGTTCGTGCACCAGGGCAAAGGCTTGTGGATGGGGTACCCGGCAAGCCATGCCATCGGCGAAGGTTTCAGCAGTAGCGGTGGTGACGATACGACCCTGCTCGAAGCTTTGTGCATAGGCATCGGCGGCACTGGACACCACACCGACGATCTGGGTACTCAAACCTAGCAGGTTACGCGCCTGGATCAGCCCGCAAATGCCCGACCCCATGCCGATCGGCACGTAAACGCAGTCCAGATCACTCACAGCCTCAAACAGCTCCAGGGCATAAGTGGCCACGCCGCGCACCAACTCCGGGTGAAACGAAGGCACCATGGCATAACCCAATTCTTCAGCCAGCCGCGCGGCCTCCTCACGGGCCACATCGAAGTCCACACCGTACTCGACCAACTCGGCGCCCAGCGAGCGCATGGCAGCGTTCTTCTCTGAGGAGTTGCCCTCAGGCACTACGATGACCAACGCAATACCTGCCTGCCGCGCCGCCAGGGCCATGCTTTGCCCGTGGTTGCCACGTGTCGCGGTCACCAGCCCGCGGGGAGGATTGCCGCCGGCCAGCAGCGAGCGCACATACACCAGCCCGCCCCGGACCTTGAAGGCCCCGGTAGGTGCGTGATTTTCGTGCTTCACCCACACCTTGCAGCCCAGCCGCTCAGCCAGCAACGGCCAGGCGTGCTGGGGGGTAGCGGGTACGTGTTGGTGAACGTAATCGGCGGCTTCGCGCAGGGCGGCGAGGTCGAACATGGCGATCATCCCTTCTCGGTGTGTAGTTGATCCGATCCTAAGCGACGGGCATTGTATGGGTACAACCTTATATTGCATGGGTAGCAATTTCGTGTGGATCCCGCAGCTCGTCGATGATGACCAACCCCGGTATCTGGCACTGGTCGATGCAATAGGCAACGCGATCGAGAGCGGCGTGCTCAAGGTCGGTGACCGCCTGCCGCCGCAAAGGCGCCTGGCCTGGAAACTGGGGCTGAACCCCAGCACCACCCAACAAGCCTACCGTGAAGCCGCCGCCCGCCACCTGGTGGCCGGCGAAGTGGGCCGCGGGACCTATGTGCTGGCTGGAAGCAAGGAAGCGACCTTGTTTCGCCTCAAGCACTGCGAAGGGCAAAAAACGCTGATCGACCTGTCGACCAATGTGCCAGTCGCCGATCCGCACAATCATGATCTGCACGACTGCTTGCGCCAGCTGCTGCAAGATCGCGACCAGGGCTTGCTCGATCATTACCTGGGCCCCGAGCAGTTGCTGCTGGGGCGCATCCGTGGCGCCCACTGGCTGGCCAATCGCGGCCTGGCCCTGTCGGCGGAGCAACTGTTGCTGTGCGGCGGGGCCCAGCAAGCGCTGGCACTGGTACTGCAGTCATTCTGCCAGGCGGGCGAGCCCGTGATGCTTGAAGCCCTGACCGCGCCGGGCATCAAGGCCGCCTGCCGGCAACTGCGGCTGCCCGTACATGGCGTGGCCCTGGACGACCAAGGCCTGCGGCCCGATGACCTGGACCGGGTGGCGCGCGCCAGCGGTGCCCGCGTGCTGGTAACCACCCCCACCCTGCACAACCCCACAGGCGCCTGCATGGATGATGGTCGCCGCCAGGCAATCGCTGGGGTGGTCAAACGCCTGGGGCTGCTGGTGATCGAGGATGATGTTTATGGCGCGCTCAGCGGACGACCGCCGCTCTACCCATTATTGGGCGATCAGGGGATCTACATCAGCAGCCTGTCCAAGACGGTGGCTGCAGGCTTGAGGCTGGGCTGGATCGTGGCCAGCCCGAAGTTGCTGTCACAGGTCGACCCGCACGCCCAGGCCAGCCACTGGCCCGTGTCGCCATTGGCCCTGCATGTCGCCTGCCAGTGGATCGATGACGGCACTGCCGCCCGGCGGCTGGCCTGGCAGAAAGCAGAACTTAGCCAGCGCTGGCGCCTGGCACGCAGGCTGCTGGCCGATGGGTTGCACAACACAGGCGAGCCTTCACCCCATGCGTGGCTGGGCACGCCGCAGGGGGCTGAGGGGGTGGTACGGCGGTGCCGTGAGCAAGGTGTGGAAGTCGTCCCGGCGAGTGTCTTCGCCATTGGCGCGAGCGAGGTGCAGGCCGTGCGCATCAGCCTGTCGGCGGCAAGCAGCCGGGCTGAACTCAAACGTGGGCTGGAGGTGGTGCGGCAGGTACTGACCCGAGGGTGACGCAAGCGGCCTGCCCGCTACTGCCCGGTGCGAATAGGCCGCTGACGCAGGGCCATCAACCCTGCTGGCAACCTTCGCCCATGGCCCGGTACTGAATGGTGTGCACCTGGCCTTGATGGTCTTCATAGGTCATGGTCGCAGGCACCACTTCGCAGACATTGGGGATGGTCGAGAGGTTGATCACCCGTTTGATGTCAAGGTTCATGGAATAGTCGTACTGCTGGGCCACAGGCTCGGTGGAAACGGGTTTGGCCTCATCGGCAAGGGCGAACGAGGACATACCGACCAGTGCAAGAATCAGTAATGGTTTCATGGATGTTTGGCCTTTGAATCAATCAAGCTGATCGATTGACTTCATATGCCGTCAATGGCGCGGAGAAGTTGTCATCAACTGCAAAGATGACACGAAGTACCGATCCCGCTGTGTCGTACTGCCAGGGGGGATAGGTGAAATTCTACTCCCGGCATGGAATAGTTGAACCCCGAACTCGGACATTCACCCTTGCAGTTTTTGCAACAATCTGCGACAAAGCGAAACGGTTTTATGGCCCGAAATCATTGGGCTAGAGCTGTTTGCCAGCGGAACGCCATGCCTCCACTCCTTTGTACCCCACTGACCGACCTGGAACGGCGGCTGCTGGACCACTTCTATCGCCAGCATGGCTCGCGTATGCGTGCAGCCAGCGACGGTGAGTTGTGGGTGGCGCGCAGCGGCGCAATCATTGCTGGCTTGAGCTTGAGCGCTGTTGCCGGTGGCCAGTGGCTCACCGGCCTGCTGGTAGCGCCAGCGTGGCGAAACCAAGGTGTCGCCGCACGCCTGGTCCACGCAGCACTGGGCGAAGGGCGTGGCCCAACGTGGCTGTTCTGCCACCCGGACCTCGAAGCCTTTTACCAACGCCTGGGTTTCTCCCCTGCGAGCGTGTTGCCTGAAGCGTTGGGGTCACGCCTGGCCCGCTATCAACGCAGCAAACGGCTGATGGCGATGGTGCAGGGTCAATCGTCGCTGGCGTCCAGGCCAGGGAACAGCACCTCGGTGTAACCGAACTTGGCGAAATCCTGAATCCGCGAAGGGTACAGCCGCCCGATCAAGTGGTCGCACTCATGCTGGACCACGCGGGCATGAAACCCATCAGCGACCCGGTTGACCGGGTTGCCCTGCGGGTCGATGCCCTCATAGCTGATGTGCTTGTAACGAGGCACGACCCCGCGCAGGCCGGGTACAGACAAGCAGCCTTCCCAACCCTCCTCGATCTCAGTGGACAGCGGGGTGATCACCGGGTTGAGAAGAATGGTCTGTGGCACCGCTTCGGCATCCGGGTAACGCTCACTGCGCTCGAACCCGAAAATGACCAGTTGCAGGTCGATACCGACCTGCGGTGCGGCCAGCCCGACGCCACCGACATGGCGCATGGTTTCGAACATGTCGTCGATCAACTGCTGCAGTTCGGCGCTGCCGATCAGGTGGGCTGGCACGGGTGCAGCGACGCGCAGCAGGCGTTCGTCGCCCATCTTGAGGATGTCACGGATCATCGCGGGTTCGGCTCGGTGGGCTGGGGCTCGGCAGGGTGTTCATGGCCGAGCACGGTCAGGGTCTGCTTGGGTTCATCGCCATCGAAGTCCTTTTCGCCAGGGTCTTTGCCCTCAGCGGACATGTGTTCGATCACAGCGTTCATCTCCGCACCCAACAACAACACGGCGGCAGAAATGTAGAAATACAACAGCAACACGATGATCGCACCGATACTGCCATACATGGCATTGTAATCGGCGAAAGTCTTCACATAGTAAGCGAAAGCCAGCGAAGCGATGATCCAGACCACCACCGCCAGCACGGAGCCTGGGGTGATGAAGCGAAACTTCTGTTTCACGTCGGGCATTACGTAGTAGATCACCGCCACCGCCACCATCATCAGGATGATGATTGCCGGCCAACGCAAGATCGTCCACACCGTGACGATCACTTCCTGCATGCCGATCTGCGCGGCGATCCACTCCATCACCTGCGGCCCCAGCACCATCAATGCGGCCGCCGCCAGCAACATGCCGGCAATGCCGACGGTATAGAAAATCGACAACGGTATGCGCTTCCACACCGGGCGCCCTTCGGGCACGTCATAGGCGGCGTTCATGGCACTCATCATCAGCCGTACGCCTGCAGATGCAGTCCACAGCGCGATGACGATACCCACCGACAGCAGGCCACCTTTGGACTGCTGCAACTGATCGATGACGGGGTTGACCTGTTCCAACGCCTGGGGGGGCAATACCAGTTCCGACTGCAGGCGCAGCCAGGAGAAAAAGTCCGGCAAGTGCAGAAAGCCGATCAGTGCAATGAGGAACAGCAGGAACGGGAACAAGGAAAACAGCATCTGGTAAGCAAGCGCAGAGGCGTAAGTGGACATCTCGTCGTCAAGGAACTCCTTGACGGTGCGCACCAGAATACGGTGAAGGGGCAAGCCACCCAGGTCGGGAAAAATCATAGCGTCTCCTTTCGCCGCTTGATCAGTACATCAGGGAAGTCTAATAGACCACGCGACTGGTGTGCTGCTCCCTGCTGGACTTGAAGAAAATTCGCAGCCTTGAACAACAGCCCCATCACCGTCTGCAGGCGACGGGGCTGTGGTCAAACCTCAATCAAGGCTTTTTCACAGCATCTTTGACGTCACCCTTGATCTGCTGCCCTTCGCCCTTGACTTCCTGGGCCTTGCCTTCCGCACGCAGCTTGTCATTGTCGGTGACTTTGCCAACACCTTGCTTGATGTTGCCCACTGCTTCGTTGGCCATACCTTTGATTTTGTCTTTGGTGCCGCTCATGGCAAATCTCCTGCAAATGGAGACACGTAAACCGTGTCGACAGAAGGTGGACCCAGCGGCCACGCCAGGAGTTTCAAACATTTTTGCACTCGCAAGCCGAGCGGTAAATCTGCGGGCGAATACCGCACTGAATCGGCTACCTACGCCTGCGCATTGCCGGCCTGCTGCCCTAGAATCGCGGGCAAACAGCAGCCCAATGGCGGCTGCATGCTTATAAAAACAACAGCTTACGGAACCCTGCACCCATGCGTTTGATGCCCCTGCTCGCAGCTTTGCTGCCGCTGCTTCCCCTGCCTGCGCTCGCTGGCGCACCGGCCACCGAAACCCTGCGGGTCGACCGCTACGCCGACGACGGCCAGCCAGGCACCCTGCGCTGGGCGATCGAAACCAGCAACCAGCACCCCGGCCACTACCGCATCGACATCGCCGCAGTCGGCCAAGCGCCGTTCGTCATCCGGCCGACCCGCGCTTTGCCTGAAATCAAAGGCCCGGTGCAGATCACCGGCCTGCCTTGGGCGCGCGACGGCCAATACATCGCCATTGACGGCGCCGGCTACATCAAGGACCAGGGTGTACGTACCTGCCCCGGCGCCCTGCCCGGCCAGTTCGGCACCAACGTGCGCACCACCACCAACCCCGGGTTGGTGCTGCGCGACACCCAGGGCGTCCACCTCAGTGGCCTGGAAGTGCGTAACTTCTGCATCGGCATTCTGGTCAACCGCGCCAGCCACAACGTCATCGAAGACAACCGCATCGTCGCCAACAAGGGCGGTGCCGGCATCATGCTCACCGGCGATGACGGTGCCGGTAACCCCACAGCCACCACCACGGTCAACAACAAGGTGCTGCGCAACCAGTTGATCGACAATGGCGACGGCCTGGAGCTGACCCGCGGCGCAGCGTTCAACCTGGTGGCCGACAACCTGTTCCGCTCGACTGACGCCAACCCAGAGCCGTCCCAAGGCATCGAGATTCTGCTGGGCAACGACAACAGCGTGGTCCGCAACCGTTTCGAAAACTACTCCGACGGCTTGCAGATCAACTGGGGCAACCATAACTATCTGGGCGCCAACACCTTCAGCGGCAACTCGATCGGGGTCAGCGTCACCGGCCAAGGCAATATCCTCGACGGCAACCTGATCCACGGCAACCGCATCGGCGTGGCGTTGCGCCCAGAGCCGGAGGTCACCACCACGCGCCTGACCGGTAACCGGATCTGGGGCAACAGCCAGGCTATCCGCCGCTGCGAAGCTGGCGGCTCCTGCGTACCCGATCAGCGCACAGGCGCCATCGTGTTTGGCGTGCCAGCCCAGGCCCATGCACTGTACGTAGGTTCACGCGGGGTCGGTGCAGAGCTGCCGAAAAAGGACCAGGCCGTGATCTGCGATGCCCAGGGCCAGCCCAAGCCCTGCCAGGCGTTGCCCAACCACAACCAGCAAGCCCCACGGCTGCTGGCCCTGGAAGGCAATGTGCTGCGCGGTGAAGTGCAGGGCCCGGCATCGAGCCTGCTGCGGATCGAGCTGTTTGGCAATGCCCAGGTACAAGGCACTGAGGCCGAGCAGTACCTAGGGGAAGTGCTGGTGAACAGCGATGCCAAGGGGCAGGCGCAGTTTGCCCAGGTGCTGGAGAATGCCGAGGGGATGCGCAGCTTCACCGCCACCGTGACCACGGCAGACGGCGCGACCTCCGCGTTGAGCCAGCCGCTTCGCCGTTAGGGTCGATGGCCTCCTCGCCGGTACGCGACGAGGAGGCCCGCAAACCTTGCTCCGCCACCCGCCACGCCTCACAATGCAGCCCTTTATAGCGTCACGCCGCAGGAACCTGCATGAAACTCGACAAACCCGCCGCCATTGCCCGGCGCAACGAAGCATTGGCCAAGCCAGTGCTGACCAGTGCCAACACGCTGTTCGCCATCCTCGACCCCAAACGCAACCTGTGGTGGTTCGAAGTGCCGGTGGCGCTGCTGCGCAAGGGTCAGCCCGACTGGGTCAACCTGCTGCTGCACACCCCTGAAAGCGACGAACTGCAGCACCTGAAGGTCCCCACCAACTTCCTCAAGGCGCATCAGGAGCAGATGGAAGTGCGCAATGCTGGCAAGCGCCGCTCGACCATCAGCCTGGCGCTGAGCGCCGACCGTGATTCGCTGCTGCGCGACACCCGCCCGGGCGGCGAGCAGCTCGACTTCAGCACATTCGTGCAGGCCTGACCTCAGACCCGCTCGATGCGATCGTCATGGATGACGATCCGGCCCTGTTTGAACAACGCGCCGATGGCCTTCTTGAAGTTGCCCTTGCTGACGTTGAACATGCGGCTGATCACCGCTGGGTCGCTCTTGTCGCACACCGGCAACACGCCCCCTTCGGCCTCCAGGCGCTGCATGATCTGCTCATGCAGCCCGTCCGCCAGGGCCTGGCCGACCGGCTGCAGGCTCAACGCGATCTTGCCGTCATGGCGCACTTCTTTGATGAAACCCTTCTCATGCATGCCCGAACGCATGAACTTGAAGATCTCATTCTTGTGAATCAGGCCCCAATGGCGGTTGTTGATGATGGCTTTGAAGCCCATCGGCGTCTCCCCCGCCACCAGCAGCTCGACCGGCTGACCGACCTGATAATCGGCCGGGGTGCGGTCCAGATAGCGGTCCAGGCGTGACGTGGCGGTGATGCGCCGGGTGCGCTTGTCGAGGTAGACATGCACCACGCAGTAATCGCCGACCTTCAGTGGCCGCGCCTCTTCCGAGTACGGCATCAGCAGGTCCTTGGACAGGCCCCAATCGAGGAAGATGCCCGCACCGTTGATGTCCTTGACCTTGAGGCTGGCAAACTCGCCCACCTGCACCTTGGGCTTTTCGGTGGTGGCGATCAGCTGGTCTTCGCTGTCCAGATAGAGAAACACGTTGAGCCAGTCATCGACCTCGGTTTCGGCGTTCTTCGGGATATAGCGCCCGGGCAGCAGGATCTCGCCGTCGGGGCCGCCGTCCAGGTAGAGGCCGAAGTCCACGTGTTTCACGATTTGCAAACTGTTGTAACGCCCAAGCAGAGCCATTTCCGATGTTCCTCAAGACAAGGCGACTATTCTACACCTGAAGCCAGCGCGCCGCCCGACCGCTGATTCGGCGGAACCGTCGCGGGGTACTCGCGTCTACCGTGTGGCCAGCCATCTGCAAGGGATCAGCACATGTTTCTACGCCTGTCCAAAGCCCTGATCATCGCCACGGCATTCGCGCTGGCACTGGTGGCCTGCAGCCGTATAGACCTGGCCTACCGCAACCTCGACCGGCTGGTCCCGTGGTCGCTGGACGACTACCTGGCCATGAACCGCGACCAGCGGTCGCTGCTCGACGAACGGCTCAAGCAGCACCTGGCCTGGCATTGCACGACCCAACTGCCTGGCTACCTGGACTGGCTCGACCGCATACGCTCCATGGTCGCCGAGGGGCAGGTCACTGACCAGGCACTGCAACAGCGCATGAATGAAGCCCGCCAGGCGATCGGTCGGGTCGCAGAAGCGATCACCCCGTCGGCCACCGAGCTGCTGCGTGGCATGAGCGACGCCCAGGTCGCACAGATGGGCGATGCATTCCGTGAAGACATCAGTGAACGGCAAAAGAAATACGTCGATACCCCCCTGCCCAAACAAGTCGCCCGCCGCGCCGAGCGCATGGAAAAGCGCCTGGCACCCTGGTTCGGCGAACTCACCGCCGCACAACGCCAGCGTGTGCAAACCTGGGCACAGGCGCTGGGCGACCAGAACCGCCAGTGGATCGCCAACCGTGCGCACTGGCAACAACAGCTGATGCTGGCCATGAACCAGCGCAGCGATGCCAGTTTCGAACCGCGCCTGGCGCAATTGCTGCAGCGCAAGGAAAGCCTGTGGACCCCGCAATACCGCGCCGCCTTTGAGAACAGCGAGCAGCAGACACGCAGCCTGTTGATCGACCTGCTGCAACAGAGTAGCCCGGCCCAGCGGCAGTACCTTGAGCAGCGGCTGGCCAAGGTGCGTACCGACTTCAGTGAGCTCAAGTGCCTGAAGGGCTAGGCAGGCGGCCCGACAACCCGCCTCAGCGCCCTTTGCGCCGATACGGGAACACATCGATCACCTTGCCTTCGCGTATGGACGCCTGCAGCCCTTTCCAGTAGTCCGCGTCGTACAGTTCCCCATGCAACTTGCTGAATAAACGCCGCTGGCCCATATCGGCAAACAGAAACGGCGGGAACTCCTCCGGGAACACATCGTGCGGCCCGATCGAATACCACGGTTCCCCCGACATCTCGTCCTCCGGGTAGCGCGGCGGTGGGATATGGCGGAAGTTCACCTCGGTCAGGTAGCTGATCTCGTCATAGTCGTAGAACACCACACGACCATGGCGGGTAACCCCGAAGTTCTTCAGCAGCATGTCCCCCGGAAAGATGTTGGCTGCGGCCAGCTGCTTGATGGCCAGGCCATAGTCCTCCAGCGCTTCGTGTACCTGGGCTGCGCTGGCCTGCTCCAGGTACAGATTGAGCGGGATCATGCGCCGTTCGGTCCAGCAATGGCGGACCAGCACCGTGTCGCCCTCCACGGTCACGGTGGACGGCGCCACCTCCAGCAGCTCGGCCAGGCACTCTGGCTCGAACTTGCCCCGGGGGAAACGAAAGTCGGCGAACTCCTGGGTATCGGCCATGCGCCCGACCCGGTCGACACTCTTCACCAGGCGATACTTGTCGATCACGGTGGCGCGGTCGACCGTCTTGGAGGGCGAAAAGCGGTCCTTGATGATCTTGAATACGGTATTGAAGCCCGGCAGGGTAAACACACTCATGACCATGCCGCGCACACCGGGTGCCATGATGAAACGATCGTCGGTACTGGCCAGGTGGTTGATCAGGGCGCGGTAGAATTCCGACTTGCCATGCTTGTAGAAGCCGATCGAGGTATACAGCTCGGCAATGTGCTTGCCTGGCAAGATGCGCTTGAGAAAATTGACGAACTCCGCCGGCACCGGCACGTCGACCATGAAGTACGAGCGGGTGAAGGAAAAGATGATCGACACCTCGGCCTCGTCGGTGATCAGCGCATCCGCTTCGATGCCATGGCCCTCGCGGTGCAGCAGCGGTATCACCAGGGGCCACTGCTCATCGCTGTTGTACAGCCGGCCCACCAGGTAGGCACCCTTGTTGCGGTACAGCACCGGCACGAACAACTCAACGGCCAGCGCCGGGTCCTTGCACACCCAGTCAGGCAGGCAGTCGCGCAACTGCTCTTCAAGGCGTGACAGGTCGCTCTCGAGATCACCGTAACCGAACGCATAGGCGCAGAAGATAGACCGCAACAGGCCCTTGAGGCTGCCGTCGGGTCTATAGGTGTGGGTCTGTGCGGCGCGCTCGTGGCTGCGTATCGAAGGCCGGGTGGTATGGATGAACATGCAGCCATCGTTGATCTGATCATGGCTGAACAGGCTGCAGAACAAGGAGTTGTACCAGGTCTCCGACAGCTCATCGTCCAGCCGCGGGTCGATCAGGCGTATATAGGCACTTTTCACCAACGGCCACTGCTCGACCTCCAGCAGCACCTCCTCGTCGAACCCGTCCCGCAGCCAGCCGTTGACCTCACCGACCTTCTGCTCGTAGAGGTTGATCCGCGCCGCTGCTGCCCGCTGGATATCCTGCCAGCGCGCCTGCTCGAAGCGCTCGCGGGCGCCCAGGGTGATGCGGCGAAAGTGTTCGCGGTAGTCATCGAAGCCATCGAGGATCATTCGGGCGATTTCGCCGGCCGGCCAGTGCTGGGTCATGCAGGACACCTCGGTGCGGGGTGAGATAGACAGCTTAGCCGCCGGTGGAACTTTGCGACGCCTCTACCGGCTTGCAGCGCAAGAAAGGACAAGATCAGCCCGAGCGCCATCGCGTACACTCGCGCCCTGCCCTGTACCCGGAGACCACCGTGAGCCCCATCGCCCTGACCCGCCTGCTGACCCTTGCCGCCGTCTGGGGGGCGAGCTTTCTGTTCATGCGCATCATCGCACCTGAACTGGGCACCGTGCCTACCGCCTTCTTTCGCGTCTCCATCGCCTGCCTGGGCCTGATCGCCATACTCGCAGCAGCGCGCGTACGCTGGAACTTCGAGGGCAAACTCGGCGCTTGCCTGGTGCTGGGCATGATCAACTCAGGCATCCCCGCCACCTTCTATTCGGTGGCAGCCCAGGTACTGCCGGCAGGCTATTCGGCGATCTTCAACGCCACCACGCCCCTGATGGGTGTGCTGATCGGCGCACTGTTCTTCCGCGAGGCCATGACCCTGCCCAAGCTGTGCGGCATCTTCCTTGGCCTGTTCGGTGTCGGCATTCTCAGTGGCGCGGGCCCGGTGGCGCTGGACCTGGCACTGCTGCAGGGCGCCCTGGCCTGCCTGGCGGCAACCACGTGCTATGGCTTCGCAGGCTTTCTGGCGCGGCGCTGGATCAGTGGCCTGGACAGCCGCCTGTCAGCGCTCGGCAGCATGCTCGGTGCCACCCTGATGATGACGCCCCTGTTTGCCTGGAGTGCGCTGACCCAGCCGCCTGCCAGCTGGGGCGGCTGGCAGGTATGGCTGTCGCTGCTGGGCCTGGGCCTTGTGTGCACGGCCTTCGCCTACATCCTGTATTTCCGTCTGCTGGCCGAGATAGGGCCGGTCAAGGCCAGTACCGTGACCTTTTTGATTCCGGTTTTCGGCGTGCTGTGGGGTGCGTGGCTGCTGGACGAATCGCTGTCGATGGGCCACCTGTATGGCGGCGTGCTGATTGCAGCCGCCCTCTGGCTGGTCCTCAAGCCCACGCGCCGCGCCCAGGCCTGAGAGAGAGCTACTGCCTTGCTCAACTTCTAAAAGCTGGCGCAATTCAAGTGGGCCGGCTTGCCGGCGATGGGCCGCAACGCGGCCCCAGATGCTCGCGGGTCCCATCGAGCACACTCGGGGTATTACAGCTCTGCTAGGGGGCTGCTGCGCAGCCCATCGCCGGCAAGCCGGCTCCCTCCATCGATCGCGCAGTTCTTCGGGTCAGCGCTTTAACTGTGGAAGCAACTGTCTTGCCCAATTTCTGAACGCTGGCGCAATCCCGGTGGGAGCCGGCTTGCCGGCGATAGGGCCAGTACAGACAACGCCGCCAAAGGGCATTACGATAAGCAGCCCTCAAGACACGTAACGCCCATGCCCCCCGAGCAAACCCCAGCCTACAAGATCGTGCTCTGGCGCCTGGAGCAGGACGCCCAAGGCTATCCACCCGCCTCGGTCGAAGGCCTGTGGGCAAAACGCACCGCGGCTGGCTACCAGGTCGACAGCCTCCCGTTCTATGCCTACGGCATCGCTCCCGGCGATACCATCAGCATCAGCGAAGAGGGCGAGCAATCCTGGTTCGAAGGTTTGCTGCACAGTGGCGGCGCTTCGGTATTTCGCATTCTTGTGAAAGCAACCGGCGACCTTGAGCAGGTACGTGCAGCACTCGAAGAGTTCGGCTGCACCAGCGAAGTCGAAAAAGCGGTCAGGATGCTGGCCGTCGAAGTCCCGCCTACGCGCACACTCGACACCCTGCTCTACTACCTGCTGACCCAGCGCGAAGCCGGCAACCTGGACTTCGAGGAAGGCGTGCTGCGCCACCCCATCCCCGAAGAGTTTCGCTGACGGCCTAGGCTCGGGCCAGACGACTGGCAGGCTTGCCGAACACGAACAGCAAACCGACCACGATGAGCCCCATGCCCAGCAGGCTGAGCGGTGCCAGGCGGTTGCCGAAAATCAAGAAATCCATCACCGCAGTAACCGCCGGCACCAGGTAGAACAGGCTGGTGACATTGACCAGGTTGCCCTTGGCGATCAGCCGGTACAGCAGCAAGGTCGCCAGCAGCGAAACCACCAACCCCATCCACAGCAGCGCACCGATAAAACTGCTGGCCCACTCAATGTGCAGCGGCTGCAACGGCGCGAACACCGCACACATGGCAAACCCCGCCAGGTACTGCAGCGGCAGGGTGCCCATGGGGTTGTCGGTGATGCGCTTCTGCAGGATCGAGCCGAAAGTCATGCTGGCCAGCGCCAGCAAGGCAAACAGCATCCCGGCCAGCGACACGCCGCCGAGATTGATGCCCTGATAGACCACCATCACCAGCCCGCCAAGCCCAAGGCCCAGGCCAAACAGCCGGCTCCACGAGCGCTGGCGCTCCATCAGCACGACGGTGAGAATCGGTTGCACACCCATTACCGTGGCCATCACACCAGGGGTGACCTGGGTATTGAGCGCCAGCAGGTAGAAGATCTGGTAGGCACCAAGCAGCACGCAGCCGGTGCCCAGGGCCCGCAACATCGCCCCCCCGGTACGCGGCCAGCGCAGGCCCAGCAACGGGCCGATCAGCAACAACCCGGCCAGGGCCAGCGCCGAGCGCAACAGCAGGAAGGCGAAAGGGCTGGCATGGGCCAGGCCGAGTTTGGAAACGATGGCGCCACTGCTCCACAGCAGGACGAACAGGCTGGTAGTAGCCGCAGAGGCCACGCTAGCTTTGGAAAAGACAGACATGGTTGCACCTGTATTCGGGCAAAGAAGCCGAACGGTGGGCGTGAACTTCAGCAGGGAAGGAGCCGACCGTGTTCAGTGGGTTGCGCGTGTGAAGGGATGCGGCCAGAAGCCGATCAGCCCAGCACGACCACGCAAGGAGGCGGAGCTACGCCGCCTAAGACGCCACTTACAGGTGGTGGGTAATGACTGATCATGGCCGGCTGCTGGCTGCCACGCACGACCGTGCCCGCGACTGGCGCGAAGGCAAAGCTTGTGGTGGAAGGGATGGCTGGCATTACCGGATCTTCAAAAGACATTGACGAACTGGACTATAGCCCGGCGCTTAGCGGCTGACAATTGCTGCCTGATCTTTCGTAGAACGCGCGGTACTCCTCCTGTTCCTTCCACAGTGAATAGCGAAGCAGCCTGAGACCCAGGCTTTGCTCGCCGAGCCTTATGGCATCGATTGAGTGACCTTCACCTCTGAACGCCAAGTTAATTAATTAAGTGCAATAAAATAGCGCACAAAAACTAGCATTTTTGCCAGTTGGCGCAGATTCAGCGCAGTCCTAGCATGGGCCTCAGTTTCAAAAACCGGGATGGAAACCGCTATGAAAGACATGAAAACCGGGTTTGCCTCGGCCGTTATAGTACCTCTGTTTTTCTTTACCACAATTGCTGACGCTGCGACATGCGAAGGTGTTGCCAGGGAAATTACTAACTGGTATTCCGACACAAGATCGACGTGCGGTGTAGATCCGGCAGTCGACTGCAGTGGCGTCATGTTAAGGGCTACTCATCGATGGGATGAAAGGTCAGGTAACCCTGAAAAAATCCCCGCGCCCACGGATCCACTTAAATACTACGTTTGGAATCCCAGCCCCGCATCGGTGCAATCCGGAGGCGTATCGGTGTCCTGGATGCGGAGTGACCGTATCGCCTTTAAAGATCCGGGCTTGAGCGCAAATAACGGGATCATATTTACGCCACGCCAATTCGTTAACGATAGGAAAAAAAAATTGAATGTAGTCTGTGCGTTTCCGATCGACGCCTGGACAGACTTTCGAAGTGGAAGAGGATGCTTGGATAATTCGCGCACTGTAGAAGTGGAAGATAGCTGCCAAGCGCTGGGGGTCAACAATGCTACGAGTTGGACCCAACACTACAATTCATTAAACGCGAGTAGCCGCAATTCGCGGCATAGAAAACAATGTGGCTTTAGCCTGCACAGGAACCTGACACGTGCACAGCGCACGCAGGCGTTTGAACACTTCATTGCTGCCCGCCAAGCAATCGCCGATACCCCAGAGGCGAAGGAGATACAGACAGAGTTGCGCGTTGTCACCTGGGAAAAGGACAAAGCTCCAGTAGCAGCCTTTTTCTACAGCATTCAAACTGGGAAAAAGCAAGCAATGAAAAACCAGTTTGACTATTACCAGCAGACCGGGCGATGGGTGCCGGTAATCAAAATGGACTTCCCGCGGGACGCAAATAGCAGAGCGGGGTTCTCCTGCGAGGCTGACGCGCAGCATCGAGACCTGCCGCGACCGATCAACAAGACTTCTCCCGCGGGCTACATTCAGAGCGCAAGATGGATCCAGCGTGATGGCGATCCTCATTTGGGTAATGGCGTCTGGACGCTATCGGTTACCCCCACGGCGCATGCACGAACCATAGGAGCGGATGAAACTGAAGCCATGTATGCAGAACTGCTGAGAAAATATGGTGATGATCCACGTTGGAGCGGTGACAAGTATGGTGGCGGCATGCGCAGGCAACTGGTCTGTCATTTGGCCGGTACTAACAACGGTCGACCAATACGAAATAAACCAACATATAACCTGGAGCCGGTGCGACCCGATGCCAGCCATCAGCAATCTATAGCTGAAGGGTGCAATACTTGGCCGGCAGTCCCCTACCTGTAATAAATGCCGGAGCAAGGCATCAAGCCGCTAACGAACATCTCACTACACGCGCCAAGGAGTCGAAGATGAGTCCTGTATTGCTGCGAACCTGCGGCTTAGCCTTGCTCTGCCTGTTCACTCTTGATACCTGGGCCATGAGTGGTGCCGAAACCGCTGATGCGCTCAATTTACGCCTGGCCGATACACCCGAGCAATGCGCGGCCAATCAACCCGATTATGCCTGCAGCGGGGTACTGGCCCGGCCTTTGCCGCAAACTCATGCGCAAAACTTCTGGGAACACGATGCGGCAGCCAGCCAGCGGGGCAGCGAAACATTCAACTACCTGCGCAGTGATCTGCCCGCTGCATCGCTGCAGGAGAAAACCGGCTTTATCCTGATGAATCGTTTTGAAGCGATGGCTCAGGAAAAAGAATATGACGTGCATGCAAGACCGCAACCGGACACCGTAGAAGTGCGTAACTGGGATGCTACGGTGCCAGGGAAAGTAGCCATCCAGGCGTTGTATTACCGGTTAGGTGCACCGGGCGCATTATGGCGCGGGCAAAGGCACCAACTGGCGTGGTACCAGGCAACAGGGGAGTGGCTACCGCTACTTCGCTATTTGCCGGACGACACGCTGACGCCGTTCGGTTTTGCCCAACGAGAACAGCTATTTGAAGGCTATGAAGTAGCGTCACGCATCAATGCGCGCTTCGCTGATACAGCACCCACCTGCGACGATGGTACGAGCCGCTATAACTGCAATGGGGTGTGGGTTCGTGCGACGGGTCTGGGGAATTTCAGGGCGTGGAATCCGAGCCCTGATTCAATCAGGGGAAACGGGGTATCTTTTAGTTACTTTGCCGCCGACATGAATGTTACTCACGTTTTATTCCGCCAAGGTTTCATATTGTTAGCCTCTGGTACCCCGACGCAACAACGGGTTTCATTACGCTGCATTTACGCCAACAACAACAGCACTACGAACTCGGCAGACAGGTGTACATTTAGAGGCACTTGCGCCGCCCAGGGAATTGCAACTGCTCAACAGTGGCTGAATAGGTATCGTAATACTAAGAACTATGCGTGTGCTTTCGGAACAGACGCTTCCTCATTTCAAACCATCGCCGATATCAGGGCGAACTACAACATGCCTGGGGGTACCGCGTGGAATGAAGCGCTGATGGCAGCCTGGCCTAGCAATGTTCCTGCCAGCCTGCCATTGGAAGCCTTTTTCTCAAGATTGGATGAGGGCCTGGAAGGCGGAAGGCGTTATCAGCGCGAATACCATGCAGATACCGGCACTGGGTATCTGCCACTGCTTCGAATTAATGGGGCGGCTCCAAATGGGGAATTGGTTACCTATCGACCTGAAGATCAGTACTTCGAATAACAACCCGCAATAGGTTAGCGCTAGTCGTCTCAAAGATGAACAGTGAGCACAAAGGCGTCTATCCCTTGCAAACTTTCATATCGACGCCACCCCTACATTACATATCTCATGCAACGGCTGAGGAATAGGGTAATGACTGACACGACTACCGAAAATGGCCTCCAAACTGATATCGATGATTTCATCGAGTACCTGAGAGGGCTTGACCCCAACAACGTGACTGCAGGAACGCTGAGCCATATCTACATTCCGGACGCTGTGCGACCGCTCAAGACCAGGGGCGCAGAAGTGGGTGTCAGTGGTGATCTGATAAACGAAGGCAGTGCCGGCCTGCCGGTGGTTGTCCAGGCGTATCCGAACATGCAGGTGCGCGATGTCATCAAGGTCTACTGGGGTGACGATCTGGTCGGGACTGACACGGTCAGTGAGCCCGGCTCTCCACTAACGCTGAACATCCCGCCAGAAAATATCCCAGAGGGCATCAATGAACTGCACTACGGCCTTACGCGCACAGGCACCGATAGCGAAGAACAGTCCGCACGCCTGAACGTGCTGGTGCGGTTCAATTATCCAGGTGAAGATGCCGCCAATTCGGATGAGCTGGCGGCGCCCCAGGTGTCCCATACCACGATCGAGTTGGATAGCAGAAACGTAAAAGTAACGATTGCGCCCTACGCCAAGATGCGTCGACACGACCGCATACACCTGAGCTGGTCGGGGCACGAGCTTGGGCACGAGGTCAAGCCCAACGAAGTTGGCAGAGCGGTGGTCATCGACATTCCCCAGGATGCGGTCGAGGGAGCCTCGGATGCAAACGTGCAAATCAGCTATTACGTAGTTGACGAGGTGGGTAACGAGTCCGCTGACTGGTCGGCCGACACGGTCATCCCGAACGGTCAGGTAACAGGGTTGCCAGCGCCCTTCGTAGTCAATCCGCAAACGGGAAGAAACGTCTTGCGCCTCAGGCAGGGCGAACCTGGCAGTAGCGGGCTGAGTGTGGAGGTAGACCCACCTGCAGAGGGTTTTGAGCCGGGTGCGCAGGTCCACATGACCTGGACGGCAGAGACCGCACAAGGCGTGATCACCGTGGTCGACCTGGGCACACAGTGGGTGGTGCGGCGCAACCGTACGTTGGTGTTCGACCTGCCTGCCGAGCACCTGCAGCCGTTATGGGGCGGGCGTGGGACGGCCAGCTACGAAGTCATCCAGGGCGGCCAGGTGGAGCGCTCCAGGCGCACCCGGGTCAACTTCGTAGGCGCCCCACTCCGTTTGCCGCCGCCACAGCTCAACGGCATCAGCCAAGGCTATGTGGACGCCGACCTGGATCCGGTCATCGTGGTGATTCCAGCAGCCGCGCAACTGCAGCCCAACGATATAGTCAACCTGACATGGCGCGGTATGCGGTCAGACACCACACTGCTGCTGATACAGCGCACTGCGTTGCCTATCAGCCGGGCCGGGGAGGATGTAGAGTTCCGGCTCGACAGGGCCACGGCGCTGCTGCCGCTGGATGGCGGTACGCTGGACATTTCCTATACCGTGACCCGAGGCAACGCGCGTCTCCCGTCCGAGTCGGCTTTACTGGATGTCGGTGAAACGCCAGAAACCCTGGCGCCGCCATCACTCGATCCAGCCCCCGAAAATGGCGTGCTTGACCCGTCACTGCCGGAATATGCCGCAGGCGTCGATCTGGTGGTGACGCTACCCGGTACAGTCGCCGTACCCTATGATGTGGAAATCGAATGGAGCACATCCAGCGGCGGGTTCCACCACGACACGCAACGCGTTAGCGACGCGAACGCCACTAGCATAAGGTTTCGGATTCCGCGGGCCCAGCTCGTGGGTGGCCTGACCCAGGCCGAGGACGTGACAGCCTACTACCGCATCGTACGGCCCAACCAACCCGACCAGATCTCGTACGATCTCGAACTGGTGCTGGGCGCACAACCGCAGTTGGACCTGGCGCTGCCTACTGTCAATGAGCTGCAACAGAGCACGCTCGACCCTTCCACCCTCACCCATGGCGCGACAGTGACCATCCCGGCGTCCGCGGGCCTCGCTGCCGGTGACAAGGTGGTGGTCTACTGGGATGGCGATCACGCGAACAGTGTGACCGAGGTACATGACTCGGTCGCCCGCGGAGAGGAAGGCAGGCCGCGCACCTTGCCGATTGACCTGAGTTATGTACTTGCCAGTGAAAATGGCGAAGTGGATGTTCAATATGAAATTATCCGCTTCGATCGCAGGCGCCCTTCGGACTGGTCGGGCGTGGTCACCTTCCGGGTACAACGCGGTCCTTTGCCGTTGGCCGTGATCAATGAGGCGGTGCAAGACAATATCAACCCATTCGACCTCCAAGGCCAGGCGACGGTCGTCATTGCCGCAGCTGCCAGGCTGGCCCTTGGCGATATAGTGGTGGTGCAGCTGGTAGGGCTGGTTTCCAATCATGTGGAACACTTCACTCACCCCGTGCAAAGTGGCGAGGAAAATCGAGCCTTGCATGTGGTGGTCCCGACCGCCGTCATCACCGCCAACCTCAATCAAGGTTTGAAGCTCAGTTACCGCATCATACGCTCCCTGGATGGTCGGGAGGAGCAATCAGCCGAGCGACTGTACTCGGTCAACCAGGAGATCAGCGCTGCACCGTTGCGGGTCATGGGCGCGCGTTACAACGTCGATGGAAGGGCAGATATCACACCCCCACAACGGCTTACTGCGGTCCATGCGTCGACATCGGTGCCGTTGCTCGCCGAATGGCGCTACAGCGGAGATGCCGATTGGACGCCTGGGCAGACTTGGCGCGATACGCAGCCTGAACGGCTGCTCGAGGTCCGCAGCCGCGCCAACAGTGTAGTGCTTAACGTCGCGAACGTGATAGGCAATGCAAATGGCGTCACGGCCCTGGCCGACACATCGACCCCGGGTGCCTACAGCGCCCATTCCTGGGGGAGCATAGGTGTTGCACCGGTGCTCGATGACATAGTCGATCTATCCGTCACTCTCATGGCGAGGGCAGCCAGGCGGCTCAACGGTGCGATTACGTGCTGGGGACACGCAGGCTACGGCGGCACCATGAGGCCTGAAGACATCGCCAGGCGGGACTTCCTCAAGGTGCGCTCCAGCCACGGTGCTTTCGTCGCGTTGTATGGCAGTGAGGCTGGCGAACGTCGCCTGACCGGCTGGGGTCAGCCGACGCAGGGCGGGAGGATTCCGCAACAGATTCTCGACCTGCGCGATGTGACTGACGTAGCCGCGAGTTTTTATGCTGTCGCAGCATTACGCAGTAATGGCCGTCTGGCTTGCTGGGGGCATCCGGATTATGGCGCTGTTCTTCCCCAAGCCTACGCGGCATTTGACGATGTGGTCGAAGTCCAAGGCGGTAGCAGAGGTTTCATTGCCCGGCGAGTGACAGCGGATGGGCGCAAGAAAGTGTTCTCCTGGGGTAACGTATCCGGCGCTGGCAACATGCCCGCCGCCATCCAGCAGCGGGAGGACATCGAGTCGATCGAAGCGCATGCCCGTTATGCATACTGCCTGTTGACCAGTCAGGGTCAGGTCCTGGCGTTCGGAGACGCAGGCTATGGCGGTACGGTACCTGTCGAAATAGCCAGGCTGACCGACATCGTAGAAGTGACGGCCACAACGTCCGCCTTCTGTGCTCGCCGTAAAAATGGCCACATCGTAGCGTGGGGGCACCCGTCCAACGGGGGCACCCTTCCAGCCGACATCGCCAGGCGTGCAGATGTGATTCAGGTCGCCGCTAGCGGTAGGGCATTCGCGGCCCTGTTTGCCGACGGCTCGGTCAAAAGCTGGGGGTATGCATCGACAGGTAGCAACTCAAGCGCTGTCGCGGGGCAGTTGATCAACGTCAGGGCTATCTATGCCACCTACTACGCGTTCATCGCCCTGACCGACGATGGCAGGGTTGTGACCTGGGGCGACAGCCGTTATGGCGGCAACAGCCTGCCTTTACAGGCCCAGCTGGTGCAGAAGCTGCGCGCTCAACGTAGGTAACAGGGCCAACAACAAGGCCGGCGCGTCAAAGAAAGCGCCGCGGCCTCAACAGGAGACACCGCATGAGCAACCTCAACGCGCCAAGTTCCCAACACACCGTCGCCGGCTGGCTGGACCCTGAAAGTATGCCGCCGCAGGGCGCTGCGATCGACATCCAGCTCGACGCTGAGTATGCAGGCCAGGAACTCACCGTAGTGTTGGCCAAAGCAGATGGGACGCAACTGGCAAGCAAAAGCCTGCCGGTCAACCACAACGACCAGGCCATCACCCTGCGCTTTGCCAACCAGTATTTCACCCGGGGCAGCGGTAGGCTGCAGGTCTATTACACGGTAGGCCAGGATGGCCCAAGCGCGCCCTTGAACCTCGACATCAGTGACGGCTTTTCCGGTGTCCACGCGGTGGATCTGTCAGCCCAGCGTTTGCCGGTTTTCTATCACAATGGCGTGATCAAACTGCCCCAGAACCTTCCCGCGCAAATGCATTTTGCCCGGCCGCTGACGGGTGCCACTGGCTACACGAGCAGTAACGCGAGCGTCGCGACGGTAGACAGCACGGGCAATGTCAGCGTGTTGCGCAATGGGAACACCACCATCACCGCCACCCTAGCGGGTGGCGTCACGAGGCAGTACGCGTTGAGCGTAGCCGGCCTTGTGGGGCTTGAAATGCTCGCTAGCAGTGCGACCTTCAGCAGAGCTGAGACACTGTGCAGGGGGCTGGGTATGCGTGTACCGAGTCAGTCCGAGTTGGCGTTGTTCAAAAGCACATACGACAGCCAGATGAGCCAGTGGCTACCTGATCTGGCCATCTGGGGGCAGGCAATCGGTGCTAACACCGCATGGACCTTCCACCCACATACCGCCGTGATCACGGGCGAATCGACCGCCACGGGCACCCTACGGCAGGTAGCGGGCATGAGCTGAAGCATGCTGGCTGGCCGGCGCCGATGAATGCGCGCCGGCCAGCAGGAGACGGTCCCAGGCTTACTCGTTGAAGGCTCAGCTGGAACAACGGGGCACCACGCCCCTGAGGCCAGCCTCAGAACAACCAGTGATACAGCAGGTAGGCCACCACCACCGCCAGCACCGGCCGCAGGATGCGGTAGGCCTTGGGGTTGGCGCGTTTGAACTGCTTCACGCGGGTGCTGATCTTGTTGCTGAAGCGCTTGCTCCAGGCATACGCCTGGTTGATCCCGCCCACGCGCTCGTCGTCGGTGTTCTGCGGCGCGGTGGCGCGGCCGAGGAAGGCACTGACCTTGCGGTTGATGCGGGTCATCAGCGGGCTGCTCAGCGGGCGCTCGATGTCGCAGAACAGGATCACCCGGGTGACGTCGGTTTCGTTCTTCACCCAGTGCACATAGGTTTCGTCGAACATCACGTCTTCGCCATCACGCCAGGCGTAGACCTGGCCGTCGACGTAGATACGGCAGTCGTCGGAGTTCGGCGTCGACAGGCCCAGGTGGTAACGCAGGGAACCGGCAAACGGGTCGCGGTGCGGGTTGAGGTGGCTGCCGCCGGGCAGCAGGGCGAACATCGCGCCTTTGACGTTGGGGATACTGCTGACCAGCTCGACGGTCTTCGGGCACAGCGTTTCGGCAGACGGCAGCGGTTTGTCGTACCACTTCAGGTAAAAACGCTTCCAGCCCTTCTTGAAGAACGAACCAAAACCTGCGTCGTTGTCTTTCTCCGCGGCGCGGATGTAACCCTCGTCGAACAGGCGCATGGCCTCTTCACGGATCACCTGCCAGTTGTCCTTGAGCACGTCCAGCTCGGGGAAGCGCTGGCGGTCCAGGTAGGGTTTGGACGGCACACCGGAAAACAGGTACATGAGGCTGTTATAGGGGGCGAACAGCGCCGAATGGTTGACGAACTGGCGCAGTACCGGCAGGCGCGCCTTGCCGCGCAGGTGCACGTAGAGCACGCTGCCGAAAAACACCAGCAGGACACCGGCCTTGGCGACAAAGGAAAAGGTCATGCAACACTCCTTGGAATGGAAGCAGGCCAGCGCTGCCTGCCTCCAGAAAAATCATCCGGCCATCATAAACCCTTCCCGCCCGGGTAAAAACAACCCGGGCGGGATCTCACTCATGAAGATTTTGCAATAAACCACGCCGCCGAACGTTGCCCCGGGTCAGCGGCAAAGCTGATTACTGCTGGTTTTCCTGCTCGCTGAACAGGTCGCTGAACAGCATGCTCGACAGGTAGCGCTCGCCAGAGTCGGGCAGGATTACGACGATGGTCTTACCCTGCATTTCCGGTTTTTCCGCCAGGCGCACGGCTGCCGCCATGGCCGCGCCACAGGAAATACCGCAAAGAATGCCCTCCTCCTGCATCAGGCGGATGGCCATGGCCTTGGATTCATCGTCAGTCACGGTCTCGACCTGGTCGACAATCGACAGGTCGAGGTTTTTCGGCACGAAACCGGCGCCGATGCCCTGAATCTTGTGCGGGCTGGGCTTGAGCTCTTCGCCGGCCAGGGTCTGGCTGATCAGCGGCGAGGCCACCGGCTCCACCGCCACCGACAGGATCGACTTGCCCTGGGTGTGCTTGATGTAGCGCGACACACCGGTAATGGTGCCGCCCGTGCCGACGCCGGCCACCAGCACGTCGACAGCGCCGTCGGTGTCGTTCCAGATTTCCGGGCCTGTGGTCTTTTCATGGATGGCCGGGTTGGCCGGGTTGTCGAACTGGCCAGGCAAAAAGTACTGCGCCGGGTCCGAGGCAACGATCTCGTTGGCCTTTTCGATCGCGCCTTTCATGCCTTTGGCAGGCTCGGTGAGCACCAGTTCGGCACCCAGGGCCTTGAGCACCTTGCGCCGCTCCAGGCTCATCGACGCCGGCATGGTCAGGACCAGCTTGTAGCCACGGGCGGCGGCAACGAATGCCAGGCCGATACCGGTGTTGCCCGAAGTCGGCTCGACGATGGTCATGCCGGGCTTGAGCTTGCCGCTGCCCTCGGCGTCCCAGACCATGCTCGCGCCGATGCGGCACTTGACCGAGTACCCAGGGTTGCGCCCTTCGATCTTGGCAAGGATGGTCACCCCGCGCGGGGCGATGCGGTTGATCTGCACCAGCGGCGTATTGCCGATGGAATGGGCGTTGTCTGCGTAGATACGGCTCATGGCAGGGTCCTTGGCATGAAGTGGCAGGGAAAGACTTAAAGGGTAAGCCTGCCCCGTTGGCCCGTAAAGTCCGTTCGAACTCGCCCAGGCGGCGTGCGGTCAACCTCACAACCCGCCTTGGAGATTGCTGCGATGAAAGCCCGTTATCGCTGGCCACTGGTCGGTCTGGCCAGCCTGGTCGTGCTGTTGGTGGCACTGCACCTGGCGCTGCCTTACCTGGTGCGCGACTACCTCAACGACAAGCTGGCAGACATGGGTGAGTACCGTGGCCAGGTCACGGACGTCGAGCTGGCCTGGTGGCGCGGTGCCTACCAGATCGAGGGCTTGAAGATCGTCAAGACCAGCGGCAAAGTCCCGGTGCCGCTGCTCGATGCGCCACTGATCGACCTGTCGGTGAGCTGGCACGCGCTGTGGTACGACCATGCCGTGGTGGCCGAAGTCACCTTCCTACGCCCCGAGCTCAACTTCGTCGACGGCGGCGACAAGCAGGACTCTCAGACCGGCCAAGGTACAGACTGGCGCCAACAACTGGAGAAGCTGCTGCCGATCACCCTCAACGATGTGCGCATCGATGACGGCACGCTCACGTTTCACAACTTCAACTCCAAGCCCCCGGTCGATCTCAGGGCCACCCGGCTCGACGCCAACATCCGCAACCTGACCAACGTACGTGACGAAAAAGGCCGGCGCGATGCCAGTTTCGAAGCCAAGGCCCTGCTGCTGGGCGACGCCAAGGTCGAGAGCCGCGCGACCTTCGACCCGTTCAGCGACTTCGATGATTTCGAATTCCGGCTGCGCGCAACTGGCATGGAGCTGCGCAGGCTGAACGACTTCGCCAGTGCCTATGGCAAGTTCGATTTCAATGCCGGGCACGGCGATGTGGTGATCGAGGCCCAGGCGGAAAACGGCCGGCTCAACGGCTACATCAAGCCGTTGCTGCGCGACGTGGACGTGTTCAACTGGCAGCAGGACATAGAGGACAAGGACAAGGGGTTTTTCCGATCGGTGTGGGAAGCACTGGTCGGGGCCAGCGAAACGGTGTTGAAGAACCAGCCGAAAAACCAGTTCGCCACCCGTGTGGAGCTCAGCGGCAGCGTGCACCAGCAGAACATCAGCGCCTTCGAGGCGTTTTTGCAGATTTTGCGCAACGGCTTCGTCCAGGCATTCAACGCACGCTATGAGCAGCCTGCGCCTGATTCCGACTGAACAGGCGTGACGAGCCATTCAGGGACTGAATACCCGGTCTGCGTTTGCAGCCGCCTGGGGCCGGGGTATAGTCGCTGACAAATGATAAACATGTGTTGCCTGTACTGGCCCTATCGCCGGCAAGCCGGCTCCTACAGTAGCCTCCCTGAGCTCAAGGGCGATGGGTACCTGTGGGAGCCGGCTTGCCGGCGACAGGGCCGCAACAGGCACCCCGCAGAGGACATTCCCAATGAAGTTCGAAGGCACCCGCGACTACGTCGCCACAGACGACCTGAAACTGGCGGTCAACGCGGCCATCACCCTCGAACGCCCATTGCTGGTCAAGGGCGAGCCAGGCACCGGCAAGACCATGCTTGCCGAACAGCTGGCCGCCTCGTTCGGCGCGCGCCTGATCACCTGGCACATCAAATCCACCACCAAGGCCCACCAGGGCCTCTATGAGTACGACGCGGTCAGCCGCCTGCGCGACTCGCAGCTGGGCACTGAAAAAGTCCACGATGTGCGCAACTACCTGAAGAAGGGCAAGCTCTGGGAAGCCTTCGAGGCCGAAGAGCGGGTCATCCTGTTGATCGACGAGATCGACAAGGCCGATATCGAGTTCCCCAACGACCTGTTGCAGGAACTCGACAAGATGGAGTTCTACGTCTATGAAATCGACGAAACCATCAAGGCCAAGCAACGCCCGATCATCATCATCACCTCCAACAACGAAAAAGAGCTGCCCGACGCGTTCTTGCGCCGCTGCTTCTTCCACTACATCGCCTTCCCGGACCGCGACACCCTGCAGCGGATCGTCGATGTGCACTACCCCAACATCAAGCAATCGCTGGTCAGCGAAGCGCTTGACGTGTTCTTCGACGTGCGCAAGGTGCCGGGGCTGAAGAAAAAGCCCTCCACCAGCGAGCTGGTCGACTGGCTCAAGCTGTTGATGGCCGACAACATCGGCGAAGCGGTACTGCGCGAGCGCGACCCGACCAAGGCCATCCCGCCGCTGGCCGGGGCCCTGGTGAAAAATGAGCAGGACGTTCAACTGCTCGAACGCCTGGCCTTCATGAGCCGGCGCGGCAACCGCTGACAGGAGCCGGCCATGCTGCTCAACCTGTTCAACGAAATGCGTGCGGCCAAGGTGCCGGTATCGGTGCGCGAACTGCTCGACCTGCTCAACGCCCTGCAACAGCGTGTGGTGTTCGCCGACATGGACGAGTTCTACTACCTGGCACGGGCCATCCTGGTGAAGGACGAGCGCCAATTCGACAAGTTCGACCGGGCGTTCTCGGCTTACTTCAAGGGCCTGGAGAACCTCGACCGGCACTTGGAAGCACTGATCCCCGAAGACTGGCTGCGCAAGGAATTCGAACGCTCGCTCAGCGATGAAGAGCGGGCGCAGATCCAGTCGCTGGGCGGCCTGGACAAACTCATCGAGGAATTCAAGAAACGCCTCGAAGAGCAGAAGGAGCGCCACGCCGGTGGCAACAAGTGGATCGGCACCGGCGGTACCAGCCCCTTCGGCTCTGGCGGTTTCAACCCTGAAGGCATCCGCGTGGGCGACGCCGGCAAACGTCAGGGCAAGGCGGTGAAGGTCTGGGACCAGCGCGAGTACAAGAACCTCGACGACCAAGTGGAGTTGGGCACGCGCAACATCAAGCTGGCCCTGCGCCGGCTGCGCAAGTTCGCCCGCGAAGGCGCCGCCGAAGAGCTGGACATCGATGGCACCATCGACCATACCGCACGTGACGCCGGGCTGTTGAACATCCAGATGCGCCCTGAGCGGCGCAACACGGTCAAGCTGCTGTTGCTGTTCGACATCGGCGGCTCGATGGACGCCCATGTCAAAGTCTGCGAAGAGCTGTTTTCGGCCTGCAAGACCGAGTTCAAGCACCTGGAGTACTACTACTTCCACAACTTCGTTTACGAGTCGGTGTGGAAGAACAATCTGCGGCGTACTTCGGAGCGCTTCTCCACCTTCGACCTGCTGCACAAGTATGGCGATGACTACAAGGTGGTGTTCGTCGGCGACGCCGCCATGGCGCCTTATGAGATCACCCAGCCCGGTGGCAGTGTGGAGCACTGGAACGAAGAGGCCGGGTATGTGTGGATGCAGCGCTTCATGGAGAAATTCAAGAAGATCATCTGGATCAACCCTTACCCGAAACAGGCGTGGGATTACACCGCATCGACACACCTGGTGCGTGACCTGATCGAGGACAAGATGTATCCGCTGACCTTGCAAGGGTTGGAGGATGGGATGCGGTATCTGTCCAAGTAGTTTCGCCTGTACCGGCCCTATCGCCGGCAAGCCGGCTCCCACATGGATTACGCCGGCTTTCAGAAATTGCGCAAGACAGCTGCCTGGTGCAGGCCTGAAGAACTGTGCGGTCGCGGTGGGAGCCGGCTTGCCGGCGATAGGGCCGGTCGGGTCACCGCCACCGGTTCAGACAAGCCTGCTGCTCCCGCCAAGCCTCTTCCTGCACCACCGCCCTGAACCGCACCGACGCCCCCGGCATGCACTGCGCCAGCTGCGCCAACGCCAACGGCGTCAGCGCCCCCAGCCGCGGATAGCCACCTATGGTCTGCCGGTCATTGAGCAGCACGATCGGCTGACCATCCGGTGGCACCTGCACCGCCCCCAGCGCAATACCCTCCGAAATCATCGGCGCGCCCTGATAAACCAACTGCGGCCCGAGCAACCGAATGCCCATACGGTCTGCTCGGCTGTCCAGCGTCCAGTCACGGTTGAACGCCTCGAACAGGCTGTTACCGCTGAAATCACCGATCTGCGCGCCAATGACCAGATCGAGCACGGGCTTTTGTGGATAACAGGGCCGCAGCACCTCCGGCACTTCGCGCAGGGCTGGCTGCGGGCCGGCGAACGCCAGCGATTGCCCTTTGCCCAGCGCCGCCCCTCGCCCATCGATGCCACCCAGTGCTTCACGCACAACAGTGGCGCAGCTACCCAGCACGGCTTCAGCTTCGAAGCCGCCCGGCGCCGCAAGGTAAGCACGCACGCCCTGCCGGGGTTGTTTCAAGGTCAGCCGCTGGCCCTTGGCCAAGGCAAAGCTGCGCCAGGGTGCCAGCGGCTGGTCATCGACGCGAGCATCCAGGTCGGCACCGGCCAGGGCCAGCACGCAATCCTGCGCGGCCACCACGGTGAAGCCGCCCAGCGCCACCTCGACCACCGGCGCGCCCAGCGGGTTGCCCAGCAGCCAGTTGGCCCAATGCATCGCCACCCAGTCCAGCGCCCCGCCTTGGGTCACCCCCAGGTGCCGCACGCCAAAGCGCCCGGCGTCCTGCAACTGGCACAAGGCAGTGCTGGCTTCGATCTTCAACAGCGTCATGCCTGTGCCTCCAACGGGCTGTCATCGCCGCCCAATGCCAGGAACTCGGCATGGGACACCGCCACGAAACGCACCCGATCACCCGGCTGCAGCAGGCTGTAGCCTTCGCGCTCGCGATCGAACAGGCGAACCGGGGTACGCCCGATCAGGTTCCAGCCGCCCGGCGACACCGCCGGATAGGCCGCTGTCTGGCGCTCGGCAATACCGACACTGCCGGCCGCCACGCGCTTGCGCGGAGTGCTCAGCCGCGGGGAGGCCAGGCGTTCGTCCACCAGCCCCATGAAGCCGAACCCCGGAGCGAAGCCAAGGGCGAACACCGGGTACTCGCGCTCGCTGTGCAAGCGGATCACCGCTTGCTCGCTCAAGCCACTGCGTGCGGCCAGCAACGGCAGCTCAGGGCCCACAGAGGCGTCGTACCACACGGCAATCTCGTGCCGGCGGCCGCTGCTGCCCGAGCCTGGCTGCAGCCCCTCCAGCGCCTGGCCAATCAACGCCTTCGCCTGCCCTGGCGGCATATCGAACTGCACCATCAGCGTGGTATAGGACGGCACCAGGTCCACCAGGTGCTCACCGAAGGCGGCACTCAAACGTTGGCTCGCCGCGAGCAGCCACGGCATGTTGGCCTCGTCGATACGGTCGAACAGGCGCACCATCAGGCTATCGATCGCGACCGCCTCGATACGCAGCTTCATGCCGACCCCAGCGCATCGAGCGCCTGGCGGATCTGCCGCACCGCCGCTACCGAGCTGTCATTGTCACCGTGCACGCACAACGTACTCGCCTGCAGGCGCAAGGCACTGCCATCGTCGGCCACCAGCGTTTCACCACGGGCCAGGCGCAAGGCCTGCTCGACCACCAGGGCCGAATCGTGATGAACCGCACCCGGCAGGCGCCGCGACAGCAAATGGCCGCTGGCGGTGTAGGCGCGGTCGGCGAATGCCTCGAACCACAACGGCACGCCAACCTCGTCACCCAAGGCCCGTGCTGCGCTGTCGTCGGCAGTGGCCATGAGCATCAAGGGCAAACTGGGGTCATACCCCGCCACGGCTTCGAGCACGGCACGCAGCTTGAGCGGGTCGGCCATCATGTCGTTGTAGAGCGCGCCGTGGGGCTTGATGTAGGCCACGCGGCCACCCTGGACCTTGCAGATACCGTCGAGAGCACCGATCTGATAGTGCAGCAGGTCGCGAATTTCCTCGGTACTGCAGGCCATGGAGCGGCGACCGAAGCCGACCATGTCCGGGTAGGCCGGGTGGGCGCCGATGGTCACGCCATACTGCAGGGCCAGCGCCACGGTCCGGCGCATGGTGCCGGGGTCGCCGGCATGGTAGCCGCAGGCGATGTTGGCGCAGTCGATGTAGGGCATCACCTCGGCATCCAGGCCCATGCGCCAGCTGCCAAAGCTTTCCCCCATGTCACAATTGAGTAGCAGGCGTTTCACCTGGCGAGCTCCCGTGTCGATGTTCATGTGCCTACCTTAACGCGCCTGAAGGTGTTTGCCGCGGGTTTCCGGCAGGCTCAAGGCCGCCAGGATCACCACACCGTACGACACCGCGGCGAACCCGCCAATGCCCAGCCCCAGCGGCACCTTCTGGCCAAGCAGGCCGATCAGCAAGGGGAACATCGCGGCGATGATCTTGCCGACGTTGTAGCAGAACCCCTGCCCCGAGCCACGAATGCGGGTGGGGAACAGCCCCCGACGTGCAGTAACACATCCTACAGACCCTTCTGAAATTCGCCCTCCCCCTCCTCTCTCGTGGTGGACACAACATCGCTTGAACCCTAGCCAAAGCGGCAATTCGATATCTCGTAACCTCCATGAATGCCGCGATTTTGCTGGATGCCCGCGTTGACAGCTCTGTCTATCCAGGTATTTACTTTCCCCCGTTTCAAGGCCAGAGCACGGAGCACCGCATTGACGGGCTGGCCATACTGACAGGGAGATACGTCTGATATGAGTATTGCAATACTGCGCATGGCCGTCTCAGCACCGTTGAACAAGAGCGGTAGGCCATGATTAAAGGGAACATGTACGACCGCCTCTCACAAAGGCGCGAAGCCGCTGAAGCACTCGCCAAGGAAGAAGCAGAACGACAGGCCGCCGCTGAAGCGGCCTTGCAAGCGGCAACACTTGCCGAGCGCGCCCGACCTTTGCCACTGGTAGCCGATCACAACGAACTGCATGCTGCCGGGTTGCGCCTGGTCATGCCGCCAGGCCTGAACCTCCACGAGTCCATCACGACGCTGCAACTGGGTCCGCACCAGGTGACCCTGGCTGCAAAACGCCAAAGCGTTGCAAAAGGGCAAACACTCGACCATCTGCTTGAACAGCATCTGGCAGAGGCGCTTCAGCGCTATACGGAAGTCACCCTTATCCGCAAGCACCCCTGCACGTTGGCAGGGCACGACGCGCTCAATCTCGACTACCGCTTCACCAATGGCCCAGAGGCCCGCCACTGTCGAGCGGTAATGATTCTGGTGCCTGAACGTGTTGGCCAGGAAGCGCAGGCGCTCACGCTCACCACCATCGTCGACCCCGATCACGAGCCCTTGTCCAGCTGGTTGATCACCTTCGATGCCATGCTGGCCAACATCACCAGCGCGCCAGCCGTGGCCCGGGAGTAGTTGCCATGTTCGAAGCAGCACGCTGGGGTGACGACATCGAGCACACCTCAGCCCTCACAGGGTTCCTTGCCGGAGCGGTTGCGGGGTTGGCGCTGGTTGCAGCCGCAACGTTCATGGTCTGTACAGGCGGGTTGGGTGCTTTTCTGCTGCTCATGGTCGTTGGCCTGGGCGCGAGCGCCCTGCCCGGTCTGGGTGAGGATCTCGGTTCGACCTTTGGCTCACCCACAGGGCAGATCGAGCAGCCCGGTTGTTCCCCGAACGTCTTCATCAACGGCCGCAACGCTGCGCATGTCACCGAAAGTACCGCCGTATGCGAGCAGCACCCAGCCCCCGTACAAGTTGCCGAGGGGTCCAGCAACGTGTTCATCAACGGCGTCGCGGCGGCACGCAAGGGTGACAAGCTGACCTGTGGTGCCAGCATCGCAGCTGGGTCGAACAACGTATTCATCGGCGGCGGCACGCAGCGCTACCTCAAGGTCAGTGAGGAAGTGCCGGACGAGCTGCGCGTCACCGTCGATGTGCTGATGGTCGTGGCCTCCATGGGCCGCTCAGTATTCAACGTCGCGACCATGGGTTTGCAGGCAGGTCTCAAGGCCGCAGGGCCCTGCGCCTTGCAGGTTGGGGTGACCATCGCCGGCAGCTATCTGGCAGGCCGCTACCTGATCGGCCCTGCCGTGGAGCGGGCCATCGCTGGTTTCGTCGGCCACCCGGTTGACCTCACCCGCGGGCGCAAGGTACTGGCCGACGAAACTGATTTCGTCATCCCCGGCCTCATGCCCATCGAGTGGTCACGCTTCTACGCCAGCGACCTCGATACCGGCAGCGTGCTCGGGCCCGGCTGGACTCTGCCCTGGGAGCAGAGCCTGCGCCGCAATGGGTGCTTCGTTTACCTCAAGGACAACCAGGGGCGCAGTGTTCCTTTCGCCGATGTCGAGCCGGGCGAGCGCATCTACAATCCACACGAGCAGTTGACGCTGGTGCGCACCCTCGGTGGCCATTACATCCTGCAGACACTCGACAACCTGTTTTTCTACTTCGGCGAAGTACCCAACGACAACCAGGAAGTGCCCCTGCAGCGTATGGAAAACGCTTTGGGCCACTACCTGCACTTCACACGCAACGCCGATGGCTGCCTCACCGACATCAGCGCACCAGGCGGCATACGGCTGCACCTGCACTACGAGGCCCCCTTTGGCCGACTGGCCTCGGTCAAGCGCATCATTGCCGACGCAGCCGTCGAGACCTTGGTGCGTTATAGCTACGACAACAAGGGGCAGCTTGCCCAGGTGGTCAACCGCAACGGCGATACCACCCGCACGTTTTCCTACGCCGACGGCCTGATGTGCCGCCACACCAATGCCCTTGGCCTGATCAGCGAGTACCTCTGGCAAGTCATCGATGGCCAACCCCGGGTGGTCGAACACTCGACCACCGACGGCGAGCATTACCATTTCCGCTACGACTTCGCCCTGCGCACGAGCTGGGCCACGGACGTACTGGGCCGGGAGCTGGAGATCCACTACAACGAAGACCACCGGGTCGTCGCCAGCCGTGACTTTGGCGGCGAGCGCTACGCCATGGAATTCGATGCGTTCGGCAACATCATTGGCTTCACCTTGCCGGACGGTAATCACCTGGCGCTCAAGTACGACGACTTTGGCAGGCTGGTCGAGGAAACCGACCCACTGGGCCGCAAGATCAGCTACAAACATCACCTCGCCACGCCACTGGTGACTGAAACCCGCTTCCCCGATGGCAGCATCTGGAAATCTCGTTACGATTCCAAGGGCAACCTGATCGCCGAAATCGATCCCCTGGGCCACAAGACCGAGTACCTCAACGGCGAAGACGGCCTGCCGCACACGATCATCGATGCGACCTTCAAGTCCAAGTACCTGTGGTGGAACGCCTACGCCCAGGTCGAGCGTTTCGAGGACTGCTCAGGCAAAAGCACCTACTACCGCTACGATGAGCGGCAGCACCTGATCGCCGTCACCGACGCGCTGAACCAGACCACGACGCTGGAGCGCAAACCCGACGGCGAAGTGCTGCGCATCTGTCATCCGGATGGCACCGCCGAATCCTTTACCTACAACGCCCTCGGCCAAGTGCTGACCCACACAGACGGCAAAGGCCAGATCACGCGCCTGCAACGTACTTCGCGTGGCCTGCCCAGCAGCCGCCAGGATGCCAAAGGGCAGTTCATTCGTTACGAGTACGACAAAGCGATTCGCCTGACTGCGTTGGTCAACGAAAACAGCGCGGCCTACCGCTTTGCCTATGACGCCTCGGACCGCCTGAGTGAAGAAGTGCGGGTGGACAACCTGACCCGGCGCTTCAGCTATGACGCGGGCGGAAATCTGGTTCGCCTGGACGAAATCGGCTATGGCGAAAACGGCGAGCGCCCGGAACGCAATACGCTGTTCGAGCGTGACGCGATTGGCCGCTTGCTGGCCAAGGTCAACCGTGATGCCCGTCAAGATTTCGAGTACGACGAGGCCGACCGGCTGCTGAGCATTCAGCGCACGCCGAGCAGTTTGGGCAAGCAGTTGGGTATCACGGATGAAAAGCTGAGTTACCGCTATGACTTGCTGGGACGCTTGACTCAGGAACTGACCCCGAGCGGAGCACTGGATTATAAGTACGACCCGCTCAGCAACTTGACCACACTGACCCTGCCAGACGGGCGCAAGGTCAACCACCTGTACTACGGCAGCGGTCACCTGCACCAACTGAACCTGGACGGCCAGGTCATCAGCGACATGGAACGGGATGACCTGCACCGCGAGGTGTATCGCACGCAGGGCAAGCTCACCAGTTGCTTTGGTTACGATGCCATGGGGCGCAAGGCGTGGCAGTTTGCGTCGACCTTGCCAGCGGAAAAGCTGTCGCAAGTGCACAACCCCGGGATCAATACGTCGTTGCTGGTGGAGCATGCGTACAACCCGATTCACCGCCGTTACCAGTACGACCCGGCTGGGGAGTTGGTACGCACCCTCGACAAATTGCGTGGCGAAATCAAATACGAGTACGAAGCCAACGGCCAGTTGCACAGCCGTGATACCGGATCCCTCGTAGGTAGTGAAGAGTTCCGCTACGACCCGGCCGCCAACAGGCTGGACTTCAATGCGCGTCAGTTTGAGAAGGTCCAAGACAACCGCATCAAGCGTTGGCGGGATCAGGAGTACCGCTATGACCCGTGGGGCAACCTGATCGAGAAGCACTCGGAGCACAGCAAGCTGCAGAGCTTTAGCTATGACTGCGAGAACCGGCTGGTTCGGGCTGAGACGCTGGTCAATGGCAAGTTGGAAAGCACCGGCACGTATGGCTATGACAGCCTGGGGCGCCGGGTAGCCAAGCAATCGGAGATCAACGGCATCACGGAGCAGAAGCGCTTCCTCTGGCAAGGGCTGAGGATGCTGCGTGAGGAGACGCCTGAGCAGAGTATTCTGTATTTCTATGAGCCGGGCAGCTATGCACCGTTGGCTCGGGTTGATCAGGCGGAGGGCCAAGAGCAGAAGGTCTACTACTTCCACACCGATCAGATCGGCACGCCCCTTGAAATGAGCAATTGTGAAGGTGAGATCGTTTGGCAGGCGACGTATCGTTCGTGGGGGGCGATTGAGCAACTGACGGTCAATGAAATCGAGCAGAATCTGCGATTCCAAGGGCAGTACTCTGATGCTGAAACTGGCTTGCACTACAACACATTTAGGTATTACGACTCTGGAGTTGGACGTTTCGTCACTCAAGATCCAATTGGTTTAGATGGTGGCTTTAATCTCTATCGCTACGTTCCGAGTCCGACTGGATGGATTGATCCCTGGGGGTGGGAGTGCTGGAGCACTGGCCGTAAAAACTATTGGAAAGCGGAAGCTAAAGCTCCAAGCCGTACATACTCTCCAGCAAACCTTGCCCGGATGGCGGAGGGTAAAGCTCCTAAAATGACGATAGAAGTAATTTCCCGAAAATCAGATAAGATTTCCATAAAAGAAATGAGTATGGAGTTACATCATAATGATATCCCGCAGCGAGTGGGTGGCGCGGGGGTACATGATCCGTCTAACTTGCTGGCACTTACTCCGTGGGAGCATGAGGCAGTAGACCAATTTAGACATGTAGGGTCAGATCTAATTCGCATTATTAAAGGAGTTGATACATGGTGACCGAAGTTGATTCGAATCTGGTGCAAATTGTTGGCTCTGAGCTCTATCAGAAAATGATCTCGGAGTTAACTAGCGTCACTAAAATTGAGATCGAGTCAGAATATGCTGAGATCTTCGCAAGGCTCGATGCAGCGAAGCTAGTTAGGGCGGGTCTAAGCGCTCAAGATGTAATGGTTTTTATGAGCGAAAAATATGACGCCATAAAACAATATTCCATAATTAAACTATCTGCACTTCCCAAAGATGAAGATGATGAAGAGTATTCTCCGGGACTGGCTCCCCCTGATGATGAGAGAAGCAAAACAATCGAAGTAGGCAAGTATTCGCAAGGCTTTTTGGTTACCAACACCATAGAGTACGCTTTAGCTATCAAAGGGTTCGAGCCTTTGCTTGAATATTTAAAAAAATCTAGAATTCCAAATGCAAAAAAATATGCTGGTCAAATTATAGGTTTTGTCGACGTTAAGTGAAATCATGGCAGGATGGGGCGGCTGATGCTTAATTGGAGGCGCTTTAGCGCTAAAAAATTTGTTTTTCTACAAGCCAAATAGAGGTGATGCTCTTTGAAATAGGAGATGATATATGTGGGGCGGTAACGCCCCGATTGATTGAGATCCGTTTAAATCTGCAATAGGGGTTTTGTCGATCTCATTGCCGCGCGCGAGAATATCAAAACCTACGCAAGCGCGACTCGATGCAAATTTAAGGTATACATGGAAACCTGGCATACAGCTTCCAGGGTTCATTGCCGGAGCAGGCCCAAACAGGGCTCGCGGCCACTGATTGGGCCGTCAGCTAGGCGGCTCAGGAGATGATGTCAGAAACCTAATTACTATCCAGCAGCGACCGGCTATTACACTTGTTATGTGTGCAGCTGAGGGCGGATTCGTAAGGCTTTGGAGCAGGGTCAGGTTGTGGATGTTAATATCGCACCTATTTACCACGGTACCTCAAGGATTCCCGCCGGGGTTACTGTCAAGGCGGAGGGGACGGGGTCTTTTTGAGCATGTTACAGCTCTGAAACTTCCAGGGATGCGATCATGTCAATAAATAATCTTCATGCAGTATTGCGGCCTCCTATCACACCTAATGACGCGGGTGCAGGGAAACAGTGGCCAATGATTGATGGGATGTTTTTCCCGTCAGACTATGTTGAATTCATAAATGTATATGGGTCAGGGAGGATAGCGGATTTTTTGGTTGTATTTAATCCTTTTAGTCAAAATGAAGATATTAATTTTTTTGATCAATTTAATTTAGTTTTAGGTAATTTTAATGATTTGGTAGCGTCTGATAGGGATTATTTTAACTACCCTCTTTACCCTGTAGAGAATGGACTAATTCCGGTAGGAGTAACGGATAATGGGGATTATATTTTTTGGGTTGTGACCTCGATGCAGAATAGCGACGAGTGGCAGGTGGCGATTATTGCCTCTAGATCGCCAGAAGTTGAATATTTTAAAGGTACTTTGACTGCCGTGCTCGAGGGATTGCTCATGGGTCGATTAAGTTCGAGCTCACTACCCAGTCGCTTTGCTTCCACCGGCATTCATTTCGATATTATCTAGCCTGTTGGTCATGCGGCGTAATGATAGAGAGTTGGCAGGCCATTGCATGGTGCAGTGCGCGTTATCGTATCAGTCGTGTCGGCCTATTTTGACTGCTGCAATCTTTAGCTAATTGCTCTCTAATAATTTAGGTAAAAAGGGGGCTCTTTTAAGCGCCCCATCTTAACCATTGAATTTTATGGCAGAGATCTAGGTTTCACTCAGAAAATCCATCTGGTCCGCACGGTAGGTGGCTACTACCTGCTGCAGACCCTGGACAATGTGTTCTTCTACTTCGGTGAGGTACCGGACGATAACACCGCCGTACCGCTGTACCGGCTGGAAAACACACTGGGTCACTACCTGCAGTTCACCCGCGATGCCGAGCAGCGCCTGACCGACATCAGCGCGCCCGGCGGTGTGCGGGTGCACCTGCATTACTTGCCCCCCTCGGTCGCGTGAGCAGAGCATCCTGTATGTCTATGAGCCTGGTAGCTATGTGCCGTTGGCACGGGTTGATCAGGCGGAGGGACAAGAGAAAAGGGTCAACTACTTCCATACTGACCAGATTGGAACGCCTCTGGAGCTGACTGATCGCGAAGGCCAAATTGTCTGGTAGGCGACCTATCGATCTTGGGAAGCGATTGAGCAGCTGGCGGTCAATGAAATCGAACAGAATCTAAGGTTTCAGGGCCAGTATTTTGATAGTGAAACCGGCCTGCACAACAATACGTTTAGGTATTACGATCCACAGGTGGGACGATTTACCGCGCAAGACCCTATAAGTTTGTTAGGTGGAGATAACTTATATCTTTTTGCACCTAATTCCACAGGATGGATTGATCCATGGGGACTGAGCTGTCGCACTGAATATTTGGGTAGAACTCCGGGCAAGTCGAGCAAAACCGGCAGAAAAGTAATTGAAAACATGAGGAATGAGGGTAGGATTAGAGGCCGAGGTGACTCGATGGAGTTCAAAAGCGCAACAGACAAGCAGTGGTATCCGGTTCGAGAAGCTGATAGGTGACACAAATATGATGCGGTGACATATTGGAATGATAGGGGTGGGTTCTTCGGCACTAAACCTAAAGAAAGTCGCAAGTGGATGCTTGACCCCAAGAACTACGAACTAGAGCATTACTCGTACAACAGGTCCGCTGGTGCAAAGCTGAATCAATTTCATAGGTCACCAGATAATATTATTACCCCGCATGAAATCTTTCAATATTGAGGTGTCTATGAATGATCTTTCGGAAGCGAATCTGCAGTTATCTCAAAAAATCGTAGATACTGTTGAGTCTGGTAACGAACTAGAAGAGTCGGGTGACTACGATGCTGCGCTACAGAAATATAGTGAATCATGGGACATGCTTCCAGAGCCAAAGGAAAAATGGGATTTATATCATTGGATTTCCAAATGTAATTCTGAGGTTTATTTGAAAAGGCACGACTACAAAAATGCTAAAGAATGGGCGTTAAAGGCTGTTGAGTCCAAACCCACCCGAGAAACGTCTAGCTTGATAATTCTGGGTGCCTCTTTGCTTGGGCTGGGCGAAAATAAGCCTGCATTTGATTCCTTCAAGACGGCTTTCGACATGGGAGGCGATAGAGCTTTTCAAGGCTTCGATAAAAAATATCTGAATTTCGTCGTCCATTTCAATGGTTAGTGATGTGCAGGAACTTTCGGATCAGTTATATGACGAAATTACGCTGAAAAGCGAGCAGGGTAACACTCTAATGGATCGGAATAACTACGCAGCCGCTGCACAGATGTTTACTGCTGCGTTGAGGAAGCTACCTGAGCCTATCGATCAGTGGGAAGCGTACGTTTGGCTGAAAGCAAGTATTGGTGATGCCTATTTTTTCATGGGAGACTACCACCGCGCGACGTGTGAATTTTTTGATGCTATGAATGGTCCAAACGGACCTCAGAATTGCTTTGTGATCTTTCGTCTAGGCCAATGCCTTTACGAACAAGCAGCCCCTGATGCAGTGGACTATTTATGCAAGGCGTATCTTCTTGAGGGTGAGAGTATTTTTAGGCGCGATGATGAAAAATATTTAATTGCCGTAAAATCGGCACTAGCACTTGCAAAGTAAAATTGATACTCAGTGTGGTGAATAGTTTTTATACGCAGGATAACGGTTAAGTGCTCGAGTGAGATTTCGTTTTTTAATTTGGTGGAGATAGTGCGTATCTCAGCGCGGCCAAAGGTCTGGATAATCACAATTTACTGCTGTTCTTCACTATAAGCTCTTAAGCTGCGAGGCAGCAGCTTGATAGATTGGATCTCCCAGATTCTGGATTCATACATGAGCTCTCTACTTGCGATAAAGAAAATTATTTTCTCGATTTTTAACCTTTGATGAAATTCAAAAAAAAGAGGGCATCCTACACTTAGGTAGGCCATGATCAGGTTGCTACAACCAAGTCGCCTGGATTGTCAATTCCTCTCCAATACGCAAATCTTGAAGCCTCCACTGTTAAGGATGATGAGATCTCAGTCGCATCTTTGGTCTCCAGTGAAGCCCCATGTGGGGCGGTGATTCCCAAAGTACTGGAGTCGACTTTTAATTTTTTCTGCCAAAAATAGTCGTCTGACTTCCCAGCTCCATTTCAGGGTGCATTATATGTAACTGATGCTGTAGGTTATCTTCTTGTTAATAAGCAAATGGGTAACGATATGGCTGAAGGCTGCTTCTTCGTGCAGATTGCATAGAGACTATGCTGCACCTCATTATTTTGTTTTATCGTTCTTTAACAGTTAACAGTTGCATTTTTGAGGTGGCAGGATTGTCGCTTGATAATTGTGAGGCACGCTGGCCGACAGCAGCCCCCCCTAGCGGCATCCGTTTGTACCTGCACACCGTGCTGCTGACCAAGATAACCTACCCGGACGGCAACACGTGGCAGGCGCGCTACGACGACCAGGGCAACCTGCTGGCGAGTCCGATGCGCTGGGCAAGATGACCGAGTACCTCAACGGCGAAGACGGCCTGCCGCACACGATCATCGATGCGAACTTTAAGTCCAAGTACCTCTGGTGGAACGCCTACGCCCAGGTCGATCGTTTCGAGGACTGCTCAGGCAAAAGCACCTACTACCGCTACGATGAGCGGCAACACCTGGTTGCCGTCACCGATGCGCTGAACCAGACTACAACACTGGAGCGCAAACCCGACGGCGAAGTGCTGCGCATCTGCCATTCAGATGGCACCGCCGAATCCTTTACCTACAACGCCCTCGGCCAGGTGCTGACCCACACCGACGGCAAAGGCCAGACCACGCGCTTGCAACGTACTTCGCGTGGCCTGCCCAGCAGCCGCCAGGATGCCAAAGGGCAGTTCATTCGTTACGAGTACGACAAAGCGATTCGCCTGACTGCGTTGGTCAACGAAAACAGCGCGGCTTACCGCTTTGCCTATGACGCTTCGGACCGCATGAGTGAAGAAGTGCGGGTGAACAACCTGACCCGGCGCCTCAGGTATGACGTTGGCAAAAATGAAAGGTTTAGGTTTGTGACTGGAGAAAAACTTTATGCAAAGTGGTGACTATTTTTTGATACCCATGGAAGACGGTCGGTTTGCTGTCAGCCAGGTTATTTGGATGGGTATTGAAAGTAAAGAGCAGAAATTCAAAAAAATCTTTGCTCTCGGGGTCTTATCCATTGGAAGGGAGAAGACTGTTCCTGAGAGCACTCAATATCTAAGCTTTAAAGATCATAAGGAATCTTTTGCTGTGATATTCACAGCGGTAGATAATTTGAAGTCCGGTGAGTGGCCGATCTTGCGTCCAGGGTCGTTGTGCGACTCTTCTTGGGAGAGCTTTGAGTTTAATATGGCTGGAATTTTGTATCGGCGAGGAGAGCCTGTTAGACTGTTGTCAATTGACGAATACCAGAATCACTTGCTAATGGGGGTTTCAGGCTATGCCCTCGTCGAGCGATTCTTGCAGCAGTACTGATGCGAATGCGTTGAGGTTCTTTAAAAACTGATCCTTATTGATGCGCGGACGCGCTTTAGTCGATTGAACTCGCGCTCACCGAGTTGCAACCAATCAATTTTTAGTGAGTCTAATAGCGTTTCCGGGTATTCCAATCGATGCGTAACTCGCTCGCTTCCCTTGCCGTATGTTAATTGCTTGACACTCAAGTACGACTATTTTGGCCGCCTGGTCGTAGAAAACGACCGCTGGGCCGCACAATCCGCTACAAGCATCACCTCGCTACCCAACTTGTGACCGCAACCCAGTTCCCGGACGGCAGCGTGTCGCAGTGCCGCTACGACGCCAAGGGCTGCAATTCCAAGCGCAGTATTGTGACCATGAGTCAGGTCTGAACTACAGTACCTTTCGATATTATGGTCCTGGAGTCGAGCGTCTCCTAACTCAAGATCCGATTGGGCTCTCTGGTGGATTTAACTTATATTCCTATGCATTGAATCCAATCACTTGGATTGATCCGCTGGGTTGGACTGATGTTGATGGTAGTGGTCGCCCACTCTCCAGTTCTCAATATGGTGTTTTGAATAGTATAGAGATGGCTCAAGAGATTCATGGATTGAGTAGAGGGGTTCACTTCAAAAATGCTAATGACGAGCTCTATAAGCGTACGTTAAAGCATTCTGAACTTAAAGCCACTTTGCCTGCTGAAGTAGTTGAGCATATTCAGCCAGGCCCAAGGGACGGTTTCATCGACCGGTGCCCACCGAATCACTCTTGTCACCATAACGCCCAGTCACCCAAGGACATCGTGCTCATGCAGAGAGCGCAGCACCAAGCGAAGGGGCCGGTACAGGCTAGTTTGCACCCAAATCAGAAGTGTGGCTTCAGGATTTAGAGGGACATTACGCGACGAGTTCAACGCCGCGTACAGGGAAATGATCGACGCCGGAGTTAGTCCAGCGTGCAGCAAGTAAATCATATAAATACTACGAAGCTCTGGGAGCACTTAAGTGATGATGATTCTTTCCGAGAGCCAGGATGGTGCCTCTGAAGTAAGAGTTGAAGCTTTATGTAAGCGCCTTGGTATTTCCAGCGCGTCTTGGATCGTCGATTTCTGGAGGAAAAGCGATGGGGCTCTCCTGAATGATCAGGTTACGATCTATTCGGTAAGTGACGTTGAAGAACGTAATCGGACATTTGAAATTGATAGGAACTTCAGAGGCATGATTGCCGTTGGGGATGACTCTGGCGGTCGGGTTTTATTGATAGATAAAAACGGATCGGGCAGTATTTTTCTCGTGGATTCGGGAAGTGTTTCGCTAGAAGGTTCCGATAAATTTGGAACTCTCGATAAACTCTTAGATTTTATAGTAGACGATGCTGAGGAGGGTAGCTCGATTAGTGGGATGGGAGACATAACAACCATAGGCAGCTGCAAGCCCACTCTTGACGAGGTGGTTGACATAAAGAAAATGTTGGGAATTGATTCGTCGGTCGTGCACTTAAAGTCGATATTAAGTGAGCCTGGGAAGGTTGTCGTGAGGTCTGTGAACTTGCAGAAATACAAAGATGTTCTGATTAAGTTTTCGCACCTTATTGAGTTTAAATGAGGCGCGCTAAATTCGTTGCTTGTGAGTTTCTGCTTTGCCACATGCAACTTGGATTTAGCGTGATTACGCTCTTTAATAACCAAGTGTGTATAGTAGTGACTCATGTGTATCTAACACTGCCCGTTAGTATGAGCTGTACAGTCGAAGACTGGACCAGCGACGGAGAGCATTACCATTATCCGCTACGACGTCGCCCAGTCCACCAGTTGGGTCACCGATATACTGGTCCGCGAGTTGGAGACACAATACAACGAAGGCCTCCGTGTCATTGCCAGCCGCGACTTCGGCGGCGAGCGCTACGGCACGGATCATCGATGCCAACTGCCAGGCCAAGTAACTGTGGTCAAACGCCTACGCCCAGGGCGATCGTTTCGAGGACTGCTCGGGCAAAAGCACCTACTACCGCTACGATGAGCGGCAGCACCTGATCGCCGTCACCGATGCGCTGGAGCAGCCCACGACGCTGGAGCGCAAACCCGACGGCGAAGTGCTGCGCATCTGCCATCCGGATGACACCGCCGAATCCTTTACCTACAACGCCCTCGGCCAGGTGCTGACCCACACCGACGGCAAAGGCCAGACCACGCGCTTGCAACGTACTTCGCGTGGCCTGCCCAGCAGCCGCCAGGATGCCAAAGGGCAGTTCATTCGTTACGAGTACGACAAAGCGATTCGCCTGAGTGAAGGTGTGTCAATACAAATGTCGTGCGAGGGCCCGCAGGGCAACCCTTGAAGGCAATAGCTACTCTCACATTGAATGATGTGAAAAAGGGGGGGCAGCCACTAATGGGACATCAAGGGCTTGGGCTCGAATGATGGGACATCCAGATGCTGATGCAGGTCATATAATTGGCTAGTTATCGTGGTATTTTTTGGAACTAATTATGACCAATAAGATCAATATCGAAGATATGCCGGCTGAATTCGCTAAGTTTTTGCAAAAAATGAATTTCTGGGAGGTGGATTTTTTTGAGCGACGGAAGGAGCTTGTTAGTCAAGGAGTGGAAAACTCTGAATTGAATCGTGAGTACACTAAGAAGCTGGAAAATATTCTCGATAAATATGCAATTAAAGATAAATCAAATTACGGCCGGCTCATAGATTTAGGGTGTGTAAGGCCGGCAACTTATGATCCTGAGTCTGATAAATTCGAAGTGGTAAGTAAAAATACAGATGAAATCGTTGTTCAAGTTCAGCAAGTCAAGGGAGCTGAGACTTGCTCTAGAATTTATCTGGTGCGTAAAGGCGAAGATTGGAAAATTAAAAAGAAAGAAATTTTGACTTATGATGATAAGTGGCGCCGTGCTTCGTTGTAAAAGGGCAATTTAATGTACTTATCAGCATGTTAGTTTTTGATGTAAATCTGGAAGTGCTATGGATCAACGCCAACTCTCTTTAACCACCTTACGCCGCCCACCAAGAATCACCCAGCCAATTCCCAGCAACAGGCTTTCGACGACAAACGCCAGCACAAACCCTGCCCCCACGCCCCAGCCAATCGCCTCCGGCACCAGGAGAATCTGATAGCTGTACCCCTTGAGCGTCTCGTCGCGCATCTGCGGATCAGGCTGCACCAGCACATGCCAGGTGCGGCTGACCCACGAGCCTTGCAAGGCCTGCCATTCGTTCTCGAGCATCTGGTTGCGGATCAGCAGGCTTTCGATGCTGTTGGCATCGCTGTTGAACACCACATCGTCACTGCTGCGGTAATGCCGCACCAGCGCCTGCAAATCCCCCTTGAAGAAACGTTCGGCGGTCTGTTTGAAGCCATCGAGTGCCTGGCGCGATTCGAACAGGTGCGCCTCGACCCGCTGGCTGTAGTCCTTGACCAGCCCAGGCACCTGGATACCGGCCAGCAGGCCGAAAGTGAACAGCAGCAACCGCAGGTAACTTCTGAACATGCAGCGTCCTTAGCTCTGGCCTTGCGTAACGCACTCTCCGTGCCGCCACAGGCCCCATTGGCCCGGTTCGTAGCGCCGCCAGGACTCGTTCTCGGTCAAGGCCTCGGTGGCAATCACCGTGACCACGTCATTGGGGGTGGTTTGGGTGTGAAAGTCGACGATCAGGTCGACATCCTTCAACCGCGCCGCGCCAAAGGGGGCGCGACGGGTAATGTGTACCAGCTTGGTCGAACAGAAACAGAACAGCCAGTCACCATTGCTGAGCAGGCAGTTGAACACGCCCTTGCCGCGGTACTCGGCACAGGCTTCGACCAACACCGGCAGCAGCTGTTCCACCGCGACCGGCTCAGGGAAAGCGGCACGGATGCGGTTGAGCAAGTCGCAAAAGGCGGCTTCGCTGTCGGTGTCACCCACCGGCCGGTAGAAGGTTGCCTCACCCTGGAACGCCCCTAGCTGGCCGTTGTGGGCGAAGCACCAGTTACGGCCCCACATTTCGCGCTCGAACGGGTGCGTATTGGACAGGCACACCTGGCCCACATTGGCCTGGCGGATATGGCCGATGACCACTTCGCTCTTGATCGGATAACGCTGCACCAGGTTGGCGACTTCCGACTCGCTGCTCGCTGCCGGGTCCTGGAACAGTCGCAGGCCGCGACCTTCGTAGAAGCCGATGCCCCAACCGTCACGGTGCGGGCCGGTGCGGCCGCCACGCTGCATCAGGCCGGTGAAGCTGAAGACGATGTCGGTGGGAACGTTGGCGCTCATGCCCAGCAGTTCGCACATGGTGCTGCCTCCGCTTACAGACGTGGCTCGACCCGGCCACCAGAAGCCGCGGCAGGCGGTGGGTCATTGCGGTAACGGTCACCGCGTTCGGCGGCCAGCGGTGCCCCGACGCCCACTTGGTCGTCCTCGGCAGCCAGGCGCTTGGCCGCGGCCTCCTGCTGCTCGCGGCGCTCGCGGGCACGCTTTTCCAGCGGCCAGCGCAGCAGCACGAAGGCCAGGTACAGGCCAAAGGCGATCAGGCCGTACATGGCAAAATCCGATACCGCGCGCCAGGCGTTGTTGCCCACCTTGAAGGCAACGTCCAGGGCAGTGATGGCGATGGCCGGGGCCATGGCATCCTTACCGGGGTCAACGACGGTCGGGGTCAATAACAGGACCGCGAGGATCACCCGCAGCGGCTCGCGCAGCCAGCGCCACATCCAGCCAGTGAGTTTGAAACCCACCCAGAGACAACCCAGGGCAGCAACAGCGTAAAGGCCCCAGGCGAGGGTATAGTCGTTCTCGGTCATGGTGATCGTGCAAGCCAGGCAAAGAGTTGCCTATGATAAACACTTTTCCGGGCGCAGGCGCCCCCCCAGCCAAGAGATCCCCGATGCCCAACGCGCTCCAGCCCCCCATCGCCCGCCAAGACCAGGCCGCCGACCCTTACGCCTGGTTGCAACAGCGCGACACCCCTGAGGTGCTTGAGTACCTGCAGGCCGAAAACGCCTACCAGCAAGCCTGCCTGGCCGACCAGGCGCCCCTGCGCGAACAGCTGTTCGAAGAGATCAAGGGCCGTATCCTGGAAACTGACCTGTCATTGCCCTCCCCCTGGGGCCCGTACCTGTATTACACCCGCACCACAGCGGGCGATGAGTACCCGCGCCACTATCGCTGCCCACGGCCTGCCGATGACGGCAACACAGTGGACGAACGCCAGGAACAGCTGCTGCTCGACCCCAACGCCCTGGCCAACGGCGGCTTTCTGGCCCTTGGCGGCTTCAGCGTCAGCCCCGATCACCGCCTGCTGGCCTACAGCCTCGACACCAGCGGCGACGAGGTCTACACCCTGTACGTCAAGGACCTGGCCAGCGGCAACCTGACCGCCCTGCCCTTCGACGACTGCGACGGCAGCCTGACCTGGGCCAATGACAGCCAGACGCTGTTCTTCGCCGAACTGGACGATACCCACCGCCCGTGGCGGCTGCGCCGTCACACGCTGGGCGAAACCGGCGCGCAGACCGTATTCGAAGAGCCGGACGGGCGTTTTTTCCTGCACTGTTACCGCGCCAGCTCCGAGCGCCAGCTGGTTTTGCTGCTCAACAGCAAGACCACCAGCGAGGCCTGGGTGCTGGACGCTGAAACGCCGCGGGCGGCATTCACCTGCCTGGCACCGCGCGCCGAGGGCCACGAGTACTTCCCCGACCACGGCCAGCTCGATGGCCAGTGGCGATGGTTCATCCGCAGCAATCAGGACGGTATCAACTTCGCCCTGTACCAGGCAGCGGCAGACCAGGTGCCCACCCGTGAGCAATGGCAGGTGCTGGTACCACACCGCGACGAGGTCATGCTCGAAGGCCTGAGCCTCAACGCCAGCGCCCTCACCTTGAGCCTGCGTGAAGGCGGGCTACCGATCATCGAAGTGCGCCCGCAAGGCACGCCGGCCTACCGCGTCGAACTGCCTGACGCGGCCTATAGCCTGTACGTGCAGGACAGCCTGGAGTTCGCCAGCACGCGCATCCGCCTGCGCTACGAGGCGCTCAACCGCCCGGCCCAGGTGCGTCAGCTGGACCTGGCCACGGGCGCGCAGGCGGTGCTCAAGCAAACCCCGGTGCTGGGCGATTTCGATGCCGATGACTACGTCAGCGAACGCCTGTGGGCCACCGCCGCCGATGGCACCCAGGTGCCGATCAGCCTGGTACGCCGCAAACAAGACCAGGGCAAGACGGTACCTCTGTACCTGTACGGTTACGGTGCCTACGGTGAGAGCCTCGACCCGTGGTTCTCGCATGCCCGCCTGAGCCTGCTGCAACGCGGTGTGGCCTTTGCCATCGCCCATGTGCGCGGTGGCGGCGAGCTGGGTGAAGCCTGGTATCGCGCCGGCAAGCAGGAGCACAAGCCCAACAGCTTCAGCGACTTCATCGCGTGCGCCGAGCACCTGATCGCCCAGGGCGTGACAGCCTCCGACCGCTTGGCCATCAGTGGCGGCAGCGCCGGTGGCCTGCTGATCGGTGCCGTGCTCAACCTGCGCCCGGAGCTGTTCCGCTGCGCCATCGCCGAAGTGCCGTTCGTCGACGTGCTCAACACCATGCTCGACCCCGAGCTGCCATTGACCGTCACCGAGTACGACGAATGGGGCAACCCGCAAGAGCCACAGGTGTACGAGCGGATCAAGGCCTACGCGCCCTACGAGAATGTCAGCGCCCAGGCCTACCCGGCCATGCTGGTGGTCGCTGGCTATAACGACAGCCGCGTGCAGTATTGGGAGGCAGCCAAGTGGGTGGCGCGCCTGCGTACACTCAAGACCGACAGCAACCTGCTGCTGCTCAAGACCGAGATGGGAGCCGGCCACGGCGGTATGAGCGGGCGCTACCAGGGGTTGCGAGACGTGGCACTGGAGTATGCGTTCGTCTTCAATGAGCTGGGCGTGGTTTAAAACGCGCTTTTCGTTGTCATAGCTTCGAGGGCCAATGGCCCTGATTGCCGGCAAGCCGACGATCAGGGCGGCCCAGAACTTTCGGACAACACCCGCCAAGAAGAACGACACATGCCCGACCAGACCCATCTCAGCGCCGAAATCCGCGACATGCTCATGGACTGCGACCTGTTCGACACCTTGCAGCCCGGTGACTTCCATACCGCCGCAGGCTACTTCAGCCTCGCCACCCTGGTCGAAGGCGAAACCATCTTCAACGAAGGCGATGCCGGCACCTTCATGTGCATCCTGCACCGGGGGGTGATTTCAGTGCGCAAGACCGACGCCCACGGTGCCCAAGTGGAGATCGCCACGCTGCGCAGTGGCCGCGCCTTCGGCGAAATGGCTGTGCTGGACGGCGAGCGCCGCTCGGCCAGTTGCATGGCTGCCAGCGACTGCCTGCTGCTGACCTTGGGCAAGGATTCGCTGGAAAAGATGCTCAACGAAGCCCCACGCATCGCCGCGCGGATCATCCGCGCATTGGCCGTAGCCTTGTCGAAACGCCTACGGATGCAGGACGGGCAGCGCCTGGCGCTTTAATCATCGTTCGCAGCCGGCTTGTCAGGTTCGGTGCGCAACCCAGGCAGTGGCTGATCCTTCGGCGGCCCTGGCAGCGGAACGGGCGGCAGCAGCGGCGCGCCGGGCTGCCTGTCATAGGCCTTGGGGGCAGTGCTCGGGGTAATCTGAGGGTACGGCGTGGGCGTTGCTGTGCCAGGTGCTCCCGGCACCGGTGTGGTGATACGTGGCGGCGTGCCGGCGGCATGCACCAAGGGCAGGCCGGCTAAAAGCAGCGCGGCGAGGATCGCACGAAACATCAGCAACCTCCTGTCTGAACATTTCTACAGGCTACGCCTTAATACACGTTTTCGCCTGTCCGCTTGCCCTGCAAGCGCGCTAGACTCATTGGCATAACCGTTACCTGCCTGATCAGAACAAAGGAAACACCATGAGTTCGGCATCCACGTCCGCCGCCACCGCCCGCCTCGACCGTATCCTCGCCGACGCCAAGCGCGACAAAGAGATGGGCTACCGCGACAAAGCCTTGAGAATGTACCCGCACGTGTGCGGCCGTTGCGCCCGTGAGTTCGCCGGCAAGCGCCTGAGCGAGCTGACCGTTCATCACCGTGACCACAACCACGACAACAACCCCCAGGACGGCTCCAACTGGGAGCTGCTGTGCCTGTACTGCCACGACAACGAGCATTCGCGCTATACCGACCAGCAGTACTTCAGCGAAGGCTCCACCAGCACCCCGAGCATTGCCAAGGCCACGCACAACCCGTTCGCCGGGCTGGCTGGCTTGCTGAAGAAAGACTGACTGTCGACAGAGCCCCCCGCTGCCGCCGGCGAGCCCGTATAATCGCGCTTTTTTTGCGAAGGGCCCCGGCACGTGGCTAACAAACGGTACAGTTGCATCGGCCTGTTCAACCCAAAATCTGCAGAGAACGTAGGCTCGGTGATGCGCGCAGCGGGTTGCTACGGCGTGAACTCGGTGTTCTACACCGGCAAGCGCTACGAGCGCGCCCGCGACTTCGTCACTGACACCAAGCGCGTGCACTACGATATTCCGTTGATCGGCATCGACGACCTGCAGCGCATCATCCCGCTGGGTTGCACACCCGTTGCAGTGGAGTTGGTGGAAGGCGCTCGGCCCTTGCCTGAATACACCCACCCTGATCGCGCCATCTACATCTTCGGGCCGGAAGACGGCAGCCTCGATGCGAACGTGCGCGCGTGGTGCGAAGAAACCATCTATATCCCCACCGAAGGCTGCATGAACCTGGCCGCGACGGTGAACGTGGTGTTGTACGACCGTTTGGCCAAGGGCCTCAATACCCGCTCGGGGCCCAAGTTCAAATAGCGCAACCCCTGCCGGCTTGGGCAAATGTGACCACCTGGCAAACCGACTGAACGTGAGCAGCAAGCCTCTGGTCAGCTGCTTACACTTCAGATGGAGGGCTTGCCATGCTCGATATTCATTCCACTACGGCGTCACAGGACCATAACGTACAGGGCCTGGAGCGGGTCGGTTCACTGGCCGGTGGTGCGCTGATGTTCACCAAGGGTATGCGCCACGGCGGGCTGGTCGGGCTACTGCAGATGGTGGTCGGTGGCATTGCGGTGGCGCGCGGGGTCAGTGGCCATTGCTCGACCAAGGCCTGGTGGCAGAAGCATCGACAGGAATATCACCGTTTGCGCTCGGACATCGAACGCAGTGCCACCGAGCTGGAGGCGCTCAAACGCAGTGCCGAGGCGGCGACGGAGGGGGTGACGGTAACGGGGAAAGACCCGCTCACGGGTAGTTGATCAGCGGCTTGTACGGGCCCTGTCGCCGGCAAGCCTGCACCCGCCCGCACTGCCCTGACCGTTGAAACGGTGTGGCAGAAGTGGAAGCAGGCCTGCCGGCGACAGGGCCGGCTGAGCCAGCCTGGCGCTAACGCAACGCCTTGCTCTGCAACACTTCGGATCGGCGCCCCAGCACGTTCTCACTGATCTGCACGAATTCCTCGGTGCTCACCTTCGGCAAGCGCATCAGCGCCTGCGTCACATCATCCAGCGAGCGCTTGGCCTGGGTGTGGATGCGTATTTCCTTGTCCAGCGCCTGCAGCAGCAACACCCCACGGGCAACCTGGGCCGGGCTTGCCCGCTCGCCACGCAGCTGGCTGACCTTGGCACCCTGCTTCTGCAAACGCGCCTGCCACACCTGATAGCGGTCATCGCTCACACCCCCCGCCCGGCGCAGCAACTCGTTGGCGTAATAATCGCTGAGGCTTTGGCCCAGCCAGTCGCTGTCAGCACTCACACGGATCTGCGCAAACAGCTGCACCAGTTCACGCAGCAACGGGCTGTTACCGCTCTCACTGACCATGGGCCGCGCGCTGTGCAGGTACAGCGAGCCCCGCGCTGACATTGCTCCGCGCCACATGCCATCGCGCGCCCCCACCAGCAGCAACTTTGCCGGGTCGCGGGGGAATACGGCCTGCAGGTGCGGCCAGACGAAGGTCAACAGGGTGAGACTGTCCATGCGGCGCATGCCCTGCCCTACCGGTGCCGCCACCGTCACGTCCGTCTCGCCCAGGCGCGCACGTCGGCTGCCAAGGTCGCCGGCCAGCATCCAGCCAGTCGGGCGATCGAACAGGCGCGACACGTTGTCGATACGGAACTTGTCCTTGCCGATACGCGGCCAGGAGGTTTCGATGCTCTTCCAGCCTTCGGGCAGGTCGACCGACAGGCGCGCCACCAGTTCGGTGCCGTCTTGCTGGTCGAGGCGTGCCGGTGGCACCAACTGGTCACCCAGGAACAACGCCCAGTGGGGCGTGATGCGTGAGGAATAGGCGCCGCTGCGCACCTTCTGGTCCAGCTTGACCCGGTAGCTGAGGCTGGTCTTGCCCGCTGCCGGGTGCCACACGCCGCGCTCCCCCTGCGCCTGCCACTGGCCGTCCGCCTGGAAGCCGCTGTACGCCCCCTGCTTGCCCAGGTCGAAGTCCAGGCTACGCACGGCACTGCCGTCTGCCAGGGTCAGGCGCACTTCGGCCTGGCCATTGGCAGGCAGCAGCCGCACCTGATAGTCGAGGTCGACTTTCTTCGCCCAGGCCGGCGAGCAGGCCACGAGGCCCAGCAGGAGCAACAGCTGGCAACGCATACAGAAACTCCTTGTTCCCCAGAGGCGACGGAGGGTGCCGCTCAGCTGGCGCGAAAAATCAGGTGGTCTTCCCAGTCGTCTTCGTCCACATCCTGCTCCCTGAGCATACGCCCGGACTGGGATATGCGCTGTTCATGTACCTGGGTGCGATCGCCACAGACCAGGTGGTGCCAGGCCGGCAGGTCCTTGCCCTCGCTGACCAGGCGATACCCGCAGGTGCTCGGCAGCCACTTGAACTGGTCAGCTTTGCCCGGGGTGAGCTGAATACAATCGGGCACCTGGGCGAAACGGTTGGGGTAATCGCTGCACTGGCAGGTGTTCATGTCCAGCAGCTTGCAGGCGATACGGGTGTAATAGACACTGTTGTCGTCCTCGTCCTCGAGCTTTTGCAGGCAGCAAAGGCCACAGCCGTCACACAACGATTCCCACTCTTGCGGGTCGAGTTGTTCGAGGGTCTTGCGCCGCCAGAACGGCGCGCTTTCAGCGATCATCACACGGGTTTCCTGCATTGGGCCTGCGCCAAGCTTCACGCTGGAGGCTCCAGGCAAATTGCGGCGCATACGGCTTCGTTCTGTGGTTTTGAGCTTGGCGCCATGGCGGCGCCAGTCTAGAGCCTGGCCTTGGGCAATGCCAGACCGCTTGTCAGTGCCCTAGGCTGCAGTTCAATAGCCCCGCGCGAAATCCACTTCGCCACGCAAACCTTGCCCTGCCTGGTAGTGCCGCACGTTCTCGACAAACAACCGTACCATCGCCGCTGGCGAAGTCGGTGCCGAGCTGTGCCCGGTCAGCAACAACCCCCACGCGGTCCAGAACGGGTGACGCTGCGGCAACGGCTCCTGCCGGCACACATCGATCACCGCGCCCGCCAGGTCGCCCTGCTTCAGCGCCTGGACCAGGTCGGCATCGACCACCGCCACACCACGCCCGGCATTGATGAACAGCGCGCTGGGCTGGAAACACTTGAACAGTGCGGCATCATAAAGATCATGGGTTGCCGGCGTATCCGGCAACAGGTTGAGCACGTAATCGGCCTGCCCGACCATCCGCGGCAGATCAGCCAACCCGGCGACCTCGACGAACGGCGCCTGCTCGCGGGGCGTGCTGGCGATGCCATACAGGGTCACGCCAAACGGCAAGAGGCATTCGGCGACACGCTGGCCGATATCGCCGGTGCCCACGATCAGCACCTTGCGCCCTTCGAGCGTCCCCCCCGGGCGGTCGTCCCACCGGCGCTCTACCTGGCTCACCAGGCGAGACAGCACTTCGCGCTCGTGCCCCAGCATGTAGGTGAGCATATACTCGGCCATCACTTGGCCAAAGATGCCGACCGCACGGGTCAGGCGGTAATCACGCGGCAGGCCATCGGCCAGCAAGGGCGTGATGCCGGCCCAGGTCGATTGCATCCAGGCCGGCTTGTGGCCTTGGCGCAGCAGACTCGCCAGCAAGTCTGGCTGGCCCAGCCAGACCGAACACTGGGGTGCCTGCAAGGCCAGCTCGGCGGAATCGCCGCTGGTCAGGATTTCCAGGTCCGGGGCCGCGCCAGCCAGCAGCCGGGCATAATTGGCATGATCCTGCTCAGCGATCAGAACGCGCATCAAAGTGACAACCTTGGCAGACAACGAAGGCGGCCCGGCATGCAGGCCACCTGAGGGTGTGGAGGGATCGTGGCCGGATCAGACCGGGTCGTTACGGCGCAGAAGCTCTTCCGGCAAATGTTCGATGTACTCGTCCTCGGCCGGTGGCATCTGCAGGTGGTAACCCTGGTTATCAAGATTGTCCAGCACCTTGGCGATGTCCTCGCGGGCGAGCTTGCGCTCGGGGCTCAGCACCAGGTCGAAGGCATGTACGGGCGTGCCGAAGAAGGGCAGCAGCGCCTCGGGCACGCGCTCCAGGCCCTCGGCCTTGAGTACGTAGAGGTACATCTCGTTCTTGCGCGGGCTCTTGTAGATCGAGCAGATACGTTTCATCGGGTTTCTCCGGCGCCCGCCAGTTCGTCCAGCAGGGCCTGGCCCATCCGCTCTCGGCGCCAGCCGCGCAGCGAATCGGGCAGTTGATAGGGGCCATTGGGGTAGCCGCTCTTGAGCAAGGCTTCCAGGGCCTTTTTGCGCAGCATCAACTCCGGGGCAATGCCCAGACGCTCGCCTTCGGCCTGGCCGATGGCGCGCAGGCGCTTGAGGATGCCGGCCGCTTCGATCGGAAGCGGTTCGGGCAGCGTCGCCGGCCATTGCTCAGGCGGCAGGCTGGCGGCACGTTTGATCAGCTCGACCAAGCAGGCGCCATCCTGGCGGATGGTGCGCGGATGCATGTCGTCGATCTTGGCCAGGGCCGACAGGTTGTCCGGCTGGTTCTTGGCCATCGGCCACAGCGAGTGCTCCTTGAGAATGCGGTTGCGCGGCACATCGCGGCTGCGTGCTTCACGCTCGCGCCAGGCGCACAGTTCCCGCAGCACCGCCAGTTGCTGGCGGCCCAGCTTCCAGGCCAGCTTCACATCGCGGTACAGGGTTTCGGGCTCGACCTCGCGGCGCAAGGCCGCGACCAGTTCGGCACCGTCTTCCAGCACCCACGCGTACTTGTCGTCCGACAGACGTGGGCGCAGGGCGGCAAACAGTTCGGCCAGGTGGACGGCATCTTCGGCTGCGTAGCTGATCTGGGTGTCCGACAGCGGGCGCTGCAGCCAGTCCGAGCGGGTCTCACCCTTGGGCAGTTCAAGGCCCAGCACTTCCTGAACCAGGCGCGAATAGCCCATGGAGAAGCCCAGGTTCAGGTAGCCCGCGGCCAACTGCGTGTCGAACAGTGGCTGCGGCAGCTTGCCGGTCAGGCGCAGCAGCACTTCGAGGTCTTCGCTGCAGGCGTGCAGCACCTTGACCACACCGCTGTCTTCCAGCAGGTCGGCCAAAGGCTGCCAGTTGCCGATCAGCAACGGGTCGATGAGAAAAGCGCGCTCGCCGTCACCGATCTGGATCAGGCCAGCTTTCGGATAAAAGGTGTCGACCCGCATGAATTCGGTGTCGAGCGCCACGAAGGGCAGTGTGCGCCACCTCTGGCAGAGTTCGGCCAGGGTCTGGTCGTCACGGATCCAGTGTATTTCGATGGCCACGAGGCTCTCCCACAAACATTGGCGCGCAGTATATACGGCGCGGGCACTGCGGGTGAAACCTGACTGACATCCGCGCCGGCCGCCGGGTAGCTTGCGCTGCCGGTCAGCCTGGCAAGCGATGCTTGGCGTAAGGCTCGCGGTCGATATCCAGCACTTCCACACACAATTGCAGGTCTAGGCCAGACTGCGCCGGTATGGCCTCACGCAGTATCTCCAGCAAGCTGGCCGACAATTGTTTCTTTACCTCCGCCGGGCGCCCGCTGAGGATGGCCAGGCGCACATGGGCGAACGCCCGCTCGGCCGGCGCAGTGCCCACCCGGTAATGGGCGAACGCCTGGGCCCGGCTTTTGATGTCTGCCTCATCGGCGAACTGGCCGCTGCCGACCAGGGCGTGATTCAGGCGCAGCAGCAGTACCTCGACATTGAGCTCGCGCAGGTTGTCGCTGTATTCCAGGTTCAGGTGAGGCATGGCACAGGTTCCAGGCGTTGGGGGAAGCGACAGCCTACCCCAGTCCCCTAGCCGCGCAAAGGCGGCTATCCTCAAAGGTCAGGACCTTACTGACAACCCTGACAGAGGTGAAGAAATGCCAGTTCCGCATGATCTGCTCGCTGACTTGCACGTTACCGCCGATGCATTCCAGGCACTGATAGACAAGGACCCGACGCTGCATGCCCTGCACAAGGAATACAACGCCAAAGACAAGGAGGTGGTGGCCGCCGAAGGCAATGGCACCAACGACGATGCCGTCAACCGCCTGCGCAAGGAGCGCCTGCTGATCAAGGACAAGATCGAGCGAATCATTCATCCGCCGAAATCCTGATGGCTTTCTGCTGAATCAACCGCCCTGTCGCCGGCAAGCCGGCTCGCTGGCGACAGGGCCTGCAACCGTTACATGCCAGCCGATGCGTTCAAGGCCCGGTCCAGGTCTTCGATCAGGTCCCGGTAATCCTCGATCCCGATCGACAGCCGCAACAAGCGCTCACTGATGCCCATCAGCCCCTTCTGTTCCGGGCTCAGTGAATTGTGCGACATGCTCCAGGAGTGGTTGATCATGCTCTCCACACCCCCCAACGAGTCGGCCAGGACAAATATCTGCAAGGCCTCCACCAGGCGATTGAGCGCCGCCCGGTCACCGTTCCTGACCTTCATTGCCACCACCGCTCCGCCAGCGCGCATCTGGCGCTTGCACAGTGCGTGCTGCGGGTGGCTTTCCAGCCCCGGGTAATACACCTGCTCGATCTGCGGATGGCTTTCCAGGAAGCGTGCCACCTGCAGGGCATTGGCACACTGACGCTCCATGCGCACGTCGAGGGTTTTCAGGCCGCGCAAGGCCAGGTAACAGTCGAACGGGCCCTGGATCGCCCCCACGGCCATGCTGATCTTGCGCAGGCGCCCCAGCAAGTCATCGTTGGCAGCCACCACCACGCCGCCGGTCAGGTCGGAGTGGCCGCCAATGTATTTGCTGGCCGAATGCATCACCAGGTCCACACCCAGGGTGATTGGCCGCTGGTTCCACGGCGAGCAGAAGGTGTTGTCGATGCAGGTCAGAATACCCCGCGCCCGAGCCAGGTCGCAGACCGCCTTGATGTCGACCAGGTGCAGCAACGGGTTGGTCGGCGACTCGATCCAGATCAGCTGGGTTTCGGGTTTGATCGCCGCCGCTACGGCCGTCACATCGTTGAGGTCGACATAGGTGGTGGTAAGGCCCGAGGTGCGTGCTCGGTAGTCTTCCAGAATGCGGAAGGTGCCGCCGTACACACCGTTCATCACCACCACATGAGCGTCCTTGGGGAGCAGCTCCAGCACCGTGGCGGTGGCGTTTACACCGGAGGCACACGCCACCGCGCCCACACCCTCTTCAAGTGCCGCGACACAACTTTCATAGGCATGCCGGGTCGGGTTGCCCACACGGCTGTAGGCGTATTCCGGGTTGTCATCGAGGCTGCGCTTGATATACGAGCTGGCGGTGTAGATAGGCGGGAAGATCGCGTTGTCGGCGACACTGAACTGCTCACCGGCGTGAATGGTACGGGTGGCGAAATTGCGCGGCTTGTCGGACATGGTCAGGCCCATTTGGCAGATGTAAGTGCGCAACTATCGCACAATCACCTGCCGCCACAACGCCCGTGGTAGCGGGAATTTTTTCTATCGTTGGGGTAATCTGGGGAATATTTTACTGACCGCCAGCGGGTTTCCATGGACAGTTTCGACCAGCACATCCTCACCCTGCTCCAGCGCGACGCGTCGCTCTCGCTCAAGGATTTGGCCGAAGCCGTCAACCTGTCCACCACCCCCTGCTGGAAGCGGGTCAAGCGCCTGGAAGAGGATGGCTACATCCTCGGCCGCGTCGCCCTGCTCGACCCCGAACGCCTGGGCCTGGGCCTGACGGTGTTCGTCCAGCTCAAGACCCAGCGCCACGACAGTGCCTGGCTGGAGCAATTCGCCGAGACGGTGAAAGGCTTTGAGGAGGTGATGGAGTTCTATCGCATGTCCGGGGACTGGGATTACATGCTGCGGGTGGTGGTGGGCGATATCGCTGCCTACGACCGGTTCTATAAAAAGCTGATCACCAGCACCGATGGGCTCTCCAACATCACGTCCAGCTTTGCCATGGAACAGATGAAATACACCACGGCTTACCCGGTCCACAGGCCCTGATCGGTGCCAGCCTCAGCCCCCCTTCACTGCGCCGCCACCGCTTCGATCCGGTTCCCCGCCTTGGCCTTCTCGAGCCGAATCGCAATGAATTTGGAGGTCGGCGTATAGGTGCCTTCGCCGTAACTTTCCAGCGGCACCAGCGGGTTGGTCTCCGGGTAGTAGGCCGCCGCCTGCCCATCGGGGATGTCGTAGGGCACCAGGCGGAACCCCGACACCCGGCGTTCGACACCGTCCTCCCACAGCGACACCAGATCGACATGCTCACCCGGCTCGAAGCCCAGGCGGCGGATGTCGGCCTCGCTGACGAACACCACTTCCCGCAGGCCAAACACGCCCCGGTAACGATCGTCCAGCCCATACAGCGTGGTGTTGTACTGGTCGTGCGAGCGCATCGTCTGCAGGATGAGGTCCGGCTTGTCGCCGCGGGCGAGCACCTGGGCGTTGACCAGATGCTCGGGCAACGGGCTGGCACTGAAGCGCGCCTTGCCGGTTGCCGTGCGCCAGTTGCGCTCGGCAGCACTGTTGCCCAGGTGGAAACCACCTGGGTGCTGCAGCCGCTCATTGAAGTTGGCGAAACCGGGGATGACATCGGCGATCATGCTGCGAATACGGCCATAGTCGGCCACCGCGTATTCCCAATCGATGGGCTTGTTGCCCAGCGTGGCCTTGGCCATGCCGGCGATGATCCAGGGTTCGGACCGCATGTGGGGTGAACGCGGGCGCAGCTGGCCATGGGAGATATGCACCATGCTGAAGGTGTCTTCCACGGTCACGCCCTGCGGCCCGCCGGCCTGCATGTCGATCTCGGTGCGCCCCAGGCAGGGCAGGATCAGCGCATCGCGGCCAGTGACCAGGTGCGAACGGTTGAGTTTGGTGGATATCTGCACCGTCAGCGCACAGTTGCGCAGGGCCGCGTGGGTGCGGGGCGTATCCGGCGTCGCCTGGGCGAAGTTGCCACCCAGCGCGATGAACACCTTGGCGCGCTGTTGCTCCATGGCCTGGATTGCCAGCACCGCGTTATGTCCATGGGCGCGAGGTACGCGGAACTGGAAGCGTTTTTCCAAGGCATCGAGCAACGCCGCCTTGGGTTTCTCGTCGATCCCCATGGTGCGGTCGCCTTGCACGTTGCTGTGGCCACGCACTGGCGAAAGGCCCGCGCCGGGCTTGCCGACGTTGCCGCGCAACAGTTGCAGGTTGACGATTTCCTGCACGGTAGGCACCGAGTGACGGTGCTGGGTGACGCCCATCGCCCAGCACATGATCACCCGCTCGGCCTTGCGGTACATCCGCGCCGCCAGCTCGATTTCGGCCAGGGTCAGGCCGGACTGCTCGACGATATGGTCCCACGAGGTGGCATCCACGGCCGCCAGGTAGGCGTCCACACCGCTGGTATGCGCGGCGATGAAGCCATGGTCGAATACCGCTGGTTCCCCCTTGGCCTGGGCTTCGCGCTCCCATTGCAGCAGGTACTTGGCAATGCCGCGCATGGCCGCCATGTCGCCGCCCAGGGCTGGGCGGAAGTAGGCGGTATTGGTCGGTTCGGAGCCGTTGCTGAGCATTTCGAACGGGTGCTGCGGGTGCTGGAAGCGCTCCAGGCCACGCTCTTTGAGCGGGTTGAAACACACCACCTGGGCGCCGCGCTTGACCGCTTCACGCAGCGGTTCGAGCATGCGCGGGTGGTTGGTACCGGGGTTCTGGCCAATGACGAAGATCGCGTCGGCCAGCTCCAGGTCATGGAACACGACCGTGCCCTTGCCTACGCCGAGGGTTTCCGACATGCCCACGCCACTGGCCTCGTGGCACATGTTCGAGCAGTCGGGGAAGTTGTTGGTGCCGTAGGCGCGGACGAACAGCTGGTAGAGGAATGCCGCTTCGTTGCTGGCCCGGCCGGAGGTGTAGAACTCAGCCTCATCGGGCGAATCCAGCGCCTGCAAGTGCCGGGCGATCAAGGCAAAGGCCTCTTCCCAGGTGGTTTGCACATAGTGATCGGTGGCAGCGTCGTAAAGCATCGGGTGCGTGAGGCGGCCTTGGTATTCGAGCCAGTAGTCGGTCTGGTCCTTCAGCGCGCTTACGCTGTATCTGGCGAAGAAGGCCGGGTCGACCGAGCGACCGGTCGCTTCCCAGTTGACCGCCTTGGCGCCGTTTTCGCAGAACTTGACCATGTCGCTTTCCGGCGACTCGCCCCAGGCGCAGCCGGGGCAGTCGAACCCGCCGTTCTGGTTGGTCTTGAGCATGGCCCGCAGGTTCTTGAAGGCGTTGTCACTGCCCAGCCAGCTCTTGGTCACGCTCTTGAGCGCGCCCCAGCCGGCGGCAGGCCCCTTGTAGTCCCTGATATGTTCGTCCTGGCTCATGCGGTCAATCCTCACGCGGGCATCGAATAGTGCAACGGATCGTGTCGTCCGCTGCTTTTTTCCAGCCTATGGAGACAGTCGGGGGGCCGTCCAATCGAAATGTCTTACGGGGTGATAGGCCGTTTCGATGATGGGGTGCACTTGGCGCCATCCACCGCGGTGGGCCGTGATAGATGAGATTGATCAAACGGTCGGGCAAAGCAATTTGACGGCGAACACCGCAGGTTATAGCGTGGAACCAGTCCCCTCCCTTGCCGAGCGCGAACGTGGAACAGAACAGCCGGGCCCTGATCGACGGCTTCAACCGGAAAATCGACTACCTGCGGATGTCGGTAACAGACCGCTGCGACTTCCGTTGTGTCTATTGCATGGCCGAAGACATGCAGTTCCTGCCGCGCCAGCAGATCCTCAGCCTTGAGGAACTGTTTCAGGTAGCCGAACGTTTCGTCGCCTTAGGCACTCGCAAGATCCGCCTTACCGGTGGCGAGCCGCTGGTACGCCAGGGCATCGTCGACCTGTGCGGGCGCATTGCCGCCCTGCCCGGCCTGCGAGAGCTGTGCATGACCAGCAACGGCTCGCAGCTCCCGCGCCTGGCCCAGCCGCTGTTCGACGCAGGCCTGTCACGCCTGAACATCAGCCTCGACAGCCTCGATGCAGAACGTTTCAAGCAACTGACCCGCACCGGCGACCTGGCCCAGGTGATTGCCGGTATCGACGCGGCCCGCCGCGCGGGGTTTCAGCGCATCAAACTCAATTGCGTGGTGCTCAAGGGGCGTAATGACGATGAGCTGGTCGACCTGGTGCGCTTTGCAATCGACCGCGAACTGGACATCACCTTCATCGAAGAAATGCCGCTGGGCGTGATCAGCGAGCACGAACGCGGCGAGTCGTTCTGCTCCAGCGACGAAGTACGCGCGCGGCTGGCCGAACATTTCACCCTGATCGAATCGACCGAGTCGTCCCAGGGCCCGGCGCGCTACTGGCGCCTGGCAGAAGCGCCGAGCACCCGTGTCGGCTTCATCTCGCCGCACAGCCACAACTTCTGCGCCACCTGCAACCGTGTGCGCCTGACCGTCGAAGGCCGGCTGTTGTTGTGCCTGGGCAATGAACATTCGATGGACCTCAAACAGGTGCTGCGTGCCCACCCGGGTGATGCCGAGCGGCTGGAAAAAGCCATCCGCGATTCGCTGCACCTCAAGCCCTATCGCCATCATTTCGAGGTCGGTGGCGACGTGCAGATCCTGCGCTTCATGAACATGACCGGCGGCTGACCGGCCGTCTCTGGATCGCCATGATCGTCCACTCCCGCCCCGACGTGTTGCGCGTGCTGTTCACCCTCAAGGGTTCGATCGTCAAGCGCATTGCCTTGCGCTGCCTGACGGTCACCTTGCTCGCCGCCCTGATCGTGCTGGTCGAACGCCACTTCCCGGCGTTTTTCTACCCCGTCAGCGCTACCCCCTTCACGCTGCTTGGCCTGTCGCTGTCGATCTTCATGAGCTTTCGCAACAACGCCTGTTACGACCGCTGGTGGGAGGGGCGCAAGGCCTGGGGGAAGATGATCATCGAGGCCCGCTCGTTCATACGTGAAAGCGGGGTGATCACCGATGAAAAGCTGCGCGCCGAGTTGCTGCGCAGCCTGTGCGGCTTTGCCCATGCGCTCAATGCCCGGTTGCGCAATGAGGATGAAGTGGCCGCCGCCCAGCCGTGGCTGGCCAACCCCGCTGCGATCCGCCCGCACAATGTCTGCGACGGTATCTTGCAGGAGGTTGGCGCCCACTGCTCACGCCTGGCCGAGCAGCAGCACATCAGTGAATGGCGCTACAGCCTGTTGGAGCAACGCCTGGTCGGGCTGTCGGAGGTGCAGGCCACCTGCGAGCGGATCAAGGGCACACCGCTGCCCTTCCCCTATACCCTGCTGCTGCACCGTACCATCTACATCTTCTGCCTGCTGCTGCCGTTCGCCCTGGCCGAGCCGCTGGGCTGGCTGGCGCCGCTGTTTACCACCATCGTGGGGTACACCTTCTTCGGGCTGGATGCCATCGGCAATGAACTGGAAGACCCGTTCGGGCGAGACGAGAACGACCTGCCGACCGATGCCATGGTGCGCACGGTCGAGCGGGATGTGCTGGGGGCCTTGGGCGTGGAGCCGCTACCACCGGCGTTGCAGCCAGTGGAGCATGTGCTGAGCTGACTGGCCCTAGCGCCGGGGCTGTTCAACCGCGCGTTGCGCAAGGCGCGATGGGCTTGAGGTGCTTCACAAAATTACAAGGCTGGTGCCGCGCATCCAGTTGCTCTGCCAGGATGCCTTCCCACGCCGTGCGGCAGGCACCGGTAGAACCCGGCAGGCAACACACCAGGGTGCCATTGGCCATCCCGGCCGAGGCGCGGCTCTGCAAGGTCGAGCTACCGACATCGAGAATCGACAACGCGCGGAACAGCTCGCCGAAACCGTCGATACGCCGATCGAACAAGCACTCCACCGCTTCGGGTGTGCTGTCCCGGCCGGTGAAGCCGGTGCCGCCGGTGATCAGCACCACCTGCACCTGGTCATCGGCAATCCAGGTGGCCACCTGGGCGCGAACCTTGTACAGGTCGTCCTTGAGCAGCGCGCGCGCCACCAGGCGATGGCCGACCTGCACCGGGCGGCTGGCGAGCAGCTCACCGGAGGTGTCGTTTTCGTAGGTGCGGGTGTCGCTGACCGTCAGGACGGCGATATTGAGCGGTACGAAGACCGCATCGGGTTGAACACGCACAGAGAGCTCCTTGTATGGCAGGGTCGTTACGCTAGAGGCATGACCAGAGCGCGTCCAATCGATATGCCGTACCGCCCGATCAATGACATCTATCGCTGACTTGGTTAAGGTCAGCACACCAAGGCCCCAGGCACTCCCATGGACATCAAGCAGCTCAAGTTTCTCATCGCCCTCGACCAGACCCGCCACTTCGGCCAGGCCGCGGCGCTGTGCCATATCACCCAGCCGACCCTGTCCATGCGCCTGCGCAACCTGGAGGACGAACTGGACCTGGTGCTGGTCAAGCGCGGCCAACGCTTCGAGGGCTTCACCGAAGCCGGCGAGCGCATCCTGGCCTGGGCCCGCACCCTGCTCGCCGCGCATGATGGCCTGCAGGCCGAGGCGGCCAGTTGCCGTGGCCAAGTGGTTGGTAGCCTGCGCTTGGGCACAGTACCGCTGGCCAGCTTCAACCCCATGCAGTTGCTGCTGCCGCTGCGCGAAAAATACCCGGAGCTGCAGTTTCAGCTCAGCTCCCACAGCACCGAACAGATCATGGATGGCCTGAGCCGCAACCAGCTCGATTTGGGGATCTGCTATCTGGACCAGGTCAACGCCAACTTCTTCGAGGTGATCGAACTGGGCACCACCACCATGGGCCTGCTGCACGATACCCGGCATTTCCAGTTCGAGGCCGACACCTTGCGTTGGGAGGACCTGGGCGATATCCCTCTGGGCCTGCTGAGCAAGGGGATGCACTACCGTCAGTCGCTCGACCTGAGCTTTCGCAGCCGCAGCCTGGAACCCAATGCCGTGCTGGAAAGCGACTCGAGCTTCCAGTTGGTCCAAGCCACCAACACCGGGGTGTGCTGCGCAATCATGCCGCTCGATTGCGGGTTGGAAGACCTGAGCGAGCACATGCGCATCGTCCCGATCACCGACGCCAGCATCCACAGCCCCGTCGGCCTGCTGCTGCGCCGTAGCGAGCCGCGCTCGGCCATTGCCGAACAGTGCTTTGACGAGGCCCGCACCCTGTTTCAACCCTCCTGAGCCGCAGTCGCCTGGCGGTACTGGCGCGGGGTAAAACCGGTGAGTTGCTTGAACTGCCGGCTGAAAGCGCTGTGGTCGGTGTAGCCGCACTGCAGCGCCACTTCGGTGATCGGCAAGTCGCTGTGCAGTAGCCGATGAGCATGTTCCAGCCGCGCCTTGTGAATCATTTGCCGGGGCGTGAGGTGGAACACCCTCTTGCAGTAGCGCTCCAGCTGGGCCACGGAAATACCGGCGATGCGGGTGAGCTCGCCCATACTGATCGGCTGGTGAAAGTGCTGGCGAATGTGCTCGTCCACCGCGGCCAGGCGTTGATAGGCGGGGTGGCTGTCGGCGGCTGATTGCAGGTCGACCGAAATGCCGACCAAGCCGAGTATCTCGCCCGCCTGGTTGTACAGCGGGCGCTTGTGGGTCAGGCACCAGCCTGGTTCACGGCTGCCGTACAGGTGCAACTCAAGCTGGTCTTCCAGCACCAGCCCATCCTTGAGCACGCGGAGGTCCTGCTCGGTATAGCCGGGCCCCAGTTGCGCCGGGAAGACTTCGGCGCTGGTCTTGCCCAACAGCGGTTGCAGGCGCTTGAGGCCGCAGCGCTGGACCAGGGTGTTGTTGGCCAGCACATAGCGGGCATCCGGATCCTTGATGAAGATCGCGGCGTTGGGGATGGCATCGAGGATCGGCAGCAGCAAGGATACCCCCGCGAGCAGGTCCTGCAAGCTAGCGGGGCGATGCTGGTCGAGGTTCTGGTACAGGGCTGCCAGTGTGGCGTCGGCCATCGTTCAACTCTCTGGTAGGGGCACCGGCGCCATCGCCGGCAAAACTCTCAAGCCCTTGAACAACAGGCCCTCCAGCCTATCGAGCCTGGCGAACGGCGCGCCAGCCTTTTCTGCAATTGTGCCGATTTCGTCATCCCCCCTGCAGAAAACCATCAAGAACCGTGGCCCCGTTCGGTCCACTCTATGCCCCACGCAAGCCGTCCAAGACCTACAAGAGCGCGGCCCCAGAAGCCGCACCTGGTGACATCAGACCTGCCTATCCAAAACCTACAAAAAGGCGACCCCATGTCAGGCAAATTCAAGAAACAGCTGTCCTTGCTGGACCTCACGTTCATCGGCCTCGGCGCCATCTTCGGCTCCGGCTGGCTGTTCGCCGCCAGCCACGTGTCGGCCATTGCCGGGCCGGCCGGCATCCTCTCCTGGTTCCTCGGCGGCTTCGCCGTACTGCTACTGGGCATCGTGTACTGCGAGCTCGGCGCCGCGCTGCCACGCGCCGGGGGTGTGGTGCGCTACCCGGTGTACTCGCACGGCCCACTGCTCGGCTACCTGATGGGGTTCATCACCCTGATCGCCTTTTCTAGCCTGATCGCCATCGAAGTGGTCGCCTCTCGCCAGTACGCGGCGGCCTGGTTCCCCGGGCTGACCGAGGCCGGCTCCAGTGACCCCACCGTGCTCGGCTGGTTGGTGCAGTTCGCCCTGCTGGGGCTGTTCTTCTTCCTGAACTACCGCAGCGTCAAGACCTTCGCCAAGGCCAACAACCTGGTCAGCGTGTTCAAGTTCATCGTGCCGCTGCTGGTGATCGGCGTGCTGTTCAGCTTCTTCAAGCCAGAGAACTTCGAGGTCCAGGGCTTCGCCCCGTTCGGCATGTCCGGGGTGGAAATGGCTGTGTCAGCGGGCGGCATCATCTTCGCTTACCTGGGCCTGACACCGATCATCTCGGTGGCAAGTGAAGTCAAGAACCCACAGCGCACCATCCCCATCGCGCTGATCCTCTCCGTGCTGCTGTCCACCGCGATCTATGCGCTGTTGCAACTGGCCTTCCTCGGCAGCGTGCCAACCGAAATGCTGAGTGACGGCTGGGCTGCGGTGACCAAGGAACTGGCCTTGCCCTACCGCGACATCGCCCTGGCACTGGGCGTAGGCTGGCTGGCCTACCTGGTGGTGGCCGATGCGGTGATCTCCCCCAGCGGCTGCGGCAACATCTACATGAATGCCACGCCGCGTGTGGTCTACGGCTGGGCCCAGACCGGCACCTTCTTCAAGTACTTCACCCGCATCGATGCAGAATCCGGCATCCCGCGCCCGGCCCTGTGGTTGACCTTCGGCCTGTCGGTGTTCTGGACCCTGCCGTTCCCCTCGTGGGAAGCGCTGATCAACGTGGTATCCGCTGCCCTGGTCTTGAGCTACGCCGTGGCCCCGGTCACCGTTGCCGCCCTGCGCCGCAATGCGCCACAGATGCCGCGCCCGTTCCGGGTCAAGGGCATGGCCGTACTCGGCCCGCTGTCTTTCATCATCGCCGCGCTGATCGTGTACTGGTCGGGCTGGAACACCGTGTCGTGGCTGCTGGCCCTGCAGATCGTGATGTTCGTGCTGTACCTGCTGTTTGCTCGTTTCGTCCCCACCCAGCACCTGTCGCTGGCCCAGCAGGTGCGCTCCAGCGCCTGGCTGATCGGCTTTTACGCGGTGACCATCCTGCTGTCGTGGCTTGGCAGTTTCGGCGGCCTGGGCGTGATCGGCCACCCGTTTGACACCGTAGTCGTCGCGGCCTGCGCGCTGGGCATCTACTACTGGGGCGCCGCGACTGGCGTGCCTGCCCACCTTGTGCGCCTGGAAGGTGAAGACGAAAGCGAAGCCAGCGCTGACACCTCTACCTGCAACCCTGCTGCCGTTGCTTCCTGATCTTTTACGCAAGGGACAAGCCATGAAACAGATTCACGTCATCGACTCTCACACTGGCGGCGAACCGACCCGCCTGGTGATGAAGGGTTTCCCGCCACTGCACGGCCGCAGCATGGCCGAACAGCGCGACGAACTGCGCGAGCTGCACGACCCATGGCGCCGCGCCTGCCTGCTGGAGCCACGTGGCAACGATGTCCTGGTCGGCGCGCTGTACTGCCCACCGGTTTCGGCCGACGCGACCTGCGGGGTGATCTTCTTCAACAACGCCGGCTACCTGAACATGTGCGGCCACGGCACCATCGGCCTGGTCGCCTCGTTGCAGCACCTGGGCCTGATCGCACCGGGCGTGCACACGATCGACACCCCGGTCGGCCAGGTCAGCGCGACCCTGCATGAAGACGGCGCCATCACCATCGGTAACGTGCCCTCCTACCGCTATCGCCAGCAGGTTGCAGTGGACGTGCCCGGCCATGGCCTGGTGCGCGGCGACATCGCCTGGGGCGGCAACTGGTTCTTCCTCGTTTCCGAACACGGCCAACGTATCGAGCTGGACAACCGTGAGGCCCTGACCGAGTACACCTGGGCCATGCTCAAGGCACTCGAACAGCAGGGCATCACCGGTGAAAACGGCGCAGCCATCGACCACGTCGAACTGTTCGCCGACGACGCCAACGCCGACAGCCGCAACTTCGTGATGTGCCCCGGTAAAGCCTACGACCGCTCACCCTGCGGCACCGGCACCAGCGCCAAGCTTGCCTGCCTGGCCGCCGACGGCAAGCTTGGCGAAGGCCAGACCTGGGTCCAGGCCAGCATCACCGGTAGCCAGTTCCATGCCCGTTACGAGCGCGACGGCGAGCGCATTCGCCCGTTCATCACCGGCCGCGCCTACATGACCGCCGACAGCACGCTGCTGATCGACGAACAAGACCCCTTCGCCTGGGGCATCTGAGCCCCGACGTTTTCGCCCCTTTTCGCCAGGAGTATCAACAATGACTGATAGCATCTTCACCGGCACCATGCCCGCCCTGATGACCCCGTGCACCGCCGCGCGCAAACCGGACTTCGACGCCTTGGTGCGCAAAGGCCGCGAGCTGATCGAGGCCGGCATGAGCGCCGTGGTGTACTGCGGTTCGATGGGCGACTGGCCACTGCTCACCGAAGCCGAGCGCCAGGAGGGTGTGGCCCGCCTGGTGGCCGCCGGCATCCCGACCATCGTCGGCACCGGCGCGGTGAACACCCGTGAAGCGGTCTCTCATGCCGCTCACGCGGCCAAGGTCGGTGCCGCCGGCCTGATGGTCATCCCCCGTGTGCTAAGCCGCGGTGCCTCGCCGATCGCCCAGAAGCACCACTTTTCGGCCATCCTCGCTGCCGCACCCAAGCTGCCAGCGGTGATCTACAACAGCCCCTACTATGGCTTTGCTACACGCGCCGACCTGTTCTTCGAGCTGCGCCGCGAATACCCGAACCTGATCGGCTTCAAGGAGTTCGGCGGTGGTGCCGACCTGCGCTACGCCGCCGAGCACATCACCTCCAAGGATGACGACGTGACCCTGATGGTGGGTGTGGACACCCAAGTGGTGCATGGCTTCGTCAACTGCAACGCCACCGGCGCCATTACTGGCATCGGTAACGCCCTGCCGCGTGAGGTGCTGCACCTGGTAAGCCTGAGCAAGCAGGCGGCCAAGGGCGATGCGCAGGCCCGTCGCCTGGCCCGCGAGCTGGAAGCGGCGCTGGCGGTGCTGTCGTCGTTCGATGAAGGCTGCGACCTGGTGCTGTATTACAAGCACCTGATGGTGCTGAACGGCGACAGCGAGTACAGCCTGCACTTCAACGAAACCGATGTGCTGACCGACGCCCAGCGCAACTATGCCGAACAGCAGTACGCGCTGTTCCGCAACTGGTATGCGAGCTGGTCGGCCGAACAGAACATCGCCTGAGCCGCCAGTGCTTTCTCTGTGGGAGCGGCCTTGCCCGCCCCCACGACGCCCTTGATACCCGAATCTGATTTCCAAGGAGGCTACATGCCCCTCACAGGCAACCTGCTGATCGGCCAAACGCCGGTAACCGGCAGCCGCGAAGCCATCCGCGCCATCGACCCGGCCACCGGCCAGGCGCTGGAACCGGCCTACCTGGGCGCCAGCGATGAGCACGTGGCCCAGGCCTGCGCCCTGGCCTGGGCGGCGTTCGATGCGTACCGCGAAACCACGCTCGAACAACGGGCACAGTTTCTCGAAACCATCGCCACGCAGATCGAAGCGCTGGGCGAGCCCCTGATCGACCGCGCGGTGGCCGAGAGCGGCCTGCCGAAAGCGCGCATCCAGGGCGAGCGTGGCCGTACCTGTACCCAGTTGCGCACCTTCGCCCGTGTAGTGCGGGCCGGTGAATGGCTGGATGTGCGAGTCGACAGCGCCCTGCCAGAACGCCAGCCCTTGCCGCGCGCCGACCTGCGCCAGCGCCAGGTCGCCCTTGGGCCGGTAGCCGTGTTCGGTGCCAGCAATTTCCCGCTGGCCTTCTCGGTGGCCGGTGGCGACACCGCCTCGGCGTTGGCTGCCGGCTGCCCAGTGGTGGTCAAGGCCCATAGCGCCCACCCGGGTACCAGCGAACTGGTTGGCCAGGCAGTAGCGCAAGCGGTGCAGCTGTGCGATTTGCCGGCCGGCGTATTTTCGCTGTTGTATGGCTGCGGCCATGAAGTCGGCGTTGCGCTGGTCAGCGACCCACGCATCAAAGCCGTTGGTTTTACCGGCTCTCGCAGCGGTGGTATCGCGCTGTGCAAGGTGGCCCAGGCACGCCCGGAACCGATCCCGGTGTACGCGGAAATGAGCTCGATCAACCCGGTGTTCCTGTTCCAGGCCGCCCTGCAGGCCCGCGCCGAGGCGCTGGCACAAGGCTTCGTCGCCTCACTGACCCAAGGTGCCGGCCAGTTCTGCACCAACCCCGGCCTGGTGATCGCCCGCCAAGGGCCGGCGTTACAGCGGTTCATCGACGCGGCAAGCGAACACGTTGGCCAGGCCGCTGGGCAAACCATGCTCACACCGGGCATCTTCAGTGCTTACCAAGCCGGTGTCGGTGGCATGGCGGAAAACGCCAATGCCCGGGTTGCGGCCAATGGTCAGGCTGGACAAGGCCCTAACCAATGCCAGGCGCAGTTGTTCGTGACCGAGGCCGAAGCCTTCCTGGCCGACCCAACCTTGCAGGCCGAGGTGTTCGGCCCATCGTCACTGGTGGTGGCCTGCGCGAGCGATGAACAGGTACGCCAGGTGGCTGAGCATCTGGAGGGCCAATTGACCGCGACCTTGCAACTGGACGATGCCGACATCGACCGCGCCCGCGCGCTGTTGCCAACCCTTGAACGCAAGGCCGGGCGCATTCTGGTCAATGGCTGGCCGACCGGTGTCGAGGTGTGCGATGCCATGGTCCACGGCGGGCCGTTCCCGGCCACCTCCGATGCCCGCACCACCTCGGTGGGCACGGCGGCGATCCTGCGCTTCCTGCGCCCGGTGTGCTACCAGGACTTCCCCGATGCGCTGCTGCCGCCGGCGTTGAAACACGGCAACCCGCTGCAGCTGCGGCGCCTGCTCGACGGCACCCGGGAAGGCTGAACATGGTCGACACCTCTGAAGCCGACATCGCCGTGGTCGGCGCCGGCATTGTCGGCGTCGCCTGCGCCCTGCAACTGGCCCGCCAGGGGCGCCAGGTCGTGCTGTTCGACCGCCAACCGCCCGGCCACGGAGCCTCGTACGGCAACGCCGGGCACCTGGCCACCGAGCAGGTGTTCCCCATCGCCGACCTATCGATACTCAAGCGCCTGCCACGCATGCTGCTGGACCCGATGGGCCCACTGCGGTTGGACTGGAAATACCTGCCCAAGGCCCTGCCCTGGTTCGCCCGCCTGCTGCTCAACCTGCGCCCGGAGCCACTCCAGCGCAGCGTGGCCGGCATCCGTACGTTGAACGAAGGCAGTCTGGGCGCCTGGCAGCGTTTGCTCGGCTCCATCGGCCGCAGCGAGCTGTTCAAGGAAGACGGCTCGTTATTGGTGTTCGAGCGCGCCGATTCGCGCTCGGCTCTGGAGGCGTTGTTGGCCCGGATGCAGCAACAGGCGGTGCCGGCCGAATTCTGGTCGGCCGACACGGTGCGCGCTGCTGCGCCGGAGTTGACCCCGTCCATCCTCGGTGGCTTGTTTTTCCCCCGCACCGGGCATTTCATCGACCCTTACCGTGTAGTCATTGAGTTGTTCGAAGCCGCCAAGGCGGCTGGCGTACGCTTCGTCCAGGCGCAGGTCGATGGCGGGCAACTCAATGGCAATGGCGTGCAGCTCAACAGCGTTCAGGGTACGTTCCACGCGCGCCAGGTGCTGATCAGTTGCGGCGCGCACTCAGCGCAACTGACCACGGCTCTGACCGGCATAAGCGTCCCGCTGGATACCGAGCGTGGCTATCACCTGATGCTGCCTGGCGAGCACCAGCGCTTGCCATTCGCCGTCACCTCGCTGGAGCGCAAGTTCATCATGACGCCGATGGCCGAGGGCTTGCGCCTGGCTGGCACGGTGGAGTTCGCCGGGCTCGATGCACCGCCGAGCATGCAGCGGGCGTGGCAGTTGCACCGCTTGAGCAAGGGTTTGTTCCAGCGCGAATTGAATGCCGAAGGCGCGACGCCGTGGATGGGGTTTCGGCCTTCGCTGCCGGATTCGCTGCCGGTGATCGACCGGGTGTGTGATGGGCGCGTGCTGTTAGCGTTTGGGCATCAGCACCTGGGCTTGACCCAGGCGGCGGTGACAGCGGAATGGGTGGGTGGGTTGGCTGAACGGGAGCCTCGGGCCGAGTTGAAGCGTTACCGGCTGGATCGGTTTTGAGACGGGGCCGCTGTGCGGCCCCTGCAGCAATCAGCGATAACGCTCAAGCCAGTGCGCGTAAGGCGCAGGCAACGTCCACGAAGCTTTGTCGACGCCCAGTTCCTTGGCCGCGAAATATGCCCAGTGCGGGTCGGCCAGGTGCGCACGCCCCACCGACACCAGGTCGAGCTGATTGGCCTTCAACGCCCCCTCCGCCAACTGCGGCGTACCGAAGCCCCACGCCGAAGTCACTGGCAAACCCGCCTCACGACGCACACGTTCAGCGATCGGCCCCATAAAGGCCGGGCCCCATGGAATGTTGGTTTCCGGGATGGTGAAGCCAACGCTGACACTGAGCAGGTCCAGACCACCAGCCTTGAACAGCCGGGCCAACTCGATGGACTCCTCCAGCGTCTGCTCATCACGGCCGTCGTATTCCAGCACGCCAAAGCGGGCGGTCAACGGCAGGTTTTCCGGCCACACCTCGCGCACGGCTGCCAGGGTTTCCAGCAGGAAGCGGCTGCGGTTCTCGAAGTTGCCGCCGTAGGCATCGGTGCGCTGGTTGGAGTGCTCGGAGAAGAAGCTCTGCCCCAGGTACCCGTGAGCGAAGTGCAGCTCGATCCATTCAAAGCCTGCATCACGCGCCCGGCGTGCCGCATCGACGAAGTCCTGCTTGACCCGGGCAATGTCGTCCACGGTCATTTCACGTGGCACTTTCGGCAGGTTGGCGCCGAAAGCGATGGCCGACGGGGCGATGGTGGCCCAGCCTCGCGCGTCATCCGCAGCGATATGGTCGTCACCTTCCCACGGGCGGTTGGCACTGGCCTTGCGCCCCGCGTGGGCAATCTGGATGCCCGGCACCGAGCCTGCCGCCTTGATCGCCTGCACCACCGGCACGAAGGCCTGGGCATGGGCGTCGCTCCAGATACCGGCACAACCAGGGGTGATGCGCCCTTCTGGCGCCACCGCAGTGGCCTCGACCACCAGCAGGCCGGCGCCACCACGGGCCAGGCCAGCATAATGCACCTGATGCCAATCGTTGATGACACCGTCCTCGGCCATGTACTGGCACATCGGCGGAATGGCGATGCGGTTACGCAAGGTCACGTCTTTGAGGGTATAGGGTTCGAACAGTGCAGACATGGAAAACTCCGGGGTCATCCGAATACGATAGTTCGATCATAATCGAACTATGGCAATTAATGAAACCCCCGTTATCATGACGCCCATGCGAGCCTACAAACATCCCACCGCTGAAGACCTGATCCTCGAGCGCCTGCTGTATGCGCTGAGCGACCCTGTACGTATGGAAATCGTGCGCCACCTGGCGGGCGTGGCGGAAGCCAGCTGCGGCGAGCTGGACGGTGGCCGGCCGAAGTCCAGCATGTCCCATCATTTTCGTGTGCTGCGCGATGCGGGGCTGGTGCAGACACGCAATGTGGGCACCACGCATATGAACTCACTGCGCAGCGAAATGCTCGAGGCACGCTTCCCCGGTTTGCTGGAGTGCATTTTGCGTCAGCGCTGAGCCAAGGCTGACAGCGCGGCCGGAACAGGCAAAAAAAAACCACGAGGTCTCCCCCGTGGCTTTTCGTTCACAACACTAACGCTTACAGCGCCATGTCGTTCTCTGGCTTGCTTTCAACCGGCTGGCTGGCACCTGTGCTGGTTTCGACGCTCTGGTCGATGACCGGCGGCTTCTGCAGCTGCAGGACTTCAGCGGTGTAGTTCCACTCTTTCTGCGTGGCCGCTGCCGAATCGTTGAGCTTGGTGCCGTAGCTCGGCACGATCTCTTTGATCTTGGCTTGCCATTGCGGGGTGGCGACTTTGTCTTTGAACACGGTTTCCAGCACGTGCAGCATGATCGGCGCAGCGGTCGAGGCACCTGGCGATGCGCCCAGCAAGCCGGCGATGGTGCGGTCTTGCGAGGCCACCACTTCGGTACCCAGCTTGAGCACGCCGCCCTTGTCGGCGTCACGCTTGATGATCTGCACGCGCTGACCGGCCTGCCACAGCTTCCAGTCTTCCTTCTTGGCGTTCGGGAAGTAGGTGCGCAGCGCTTCGAAGCGGTCGTCGTCCGACAGCATCAGCTGGCCAGCGAGGTACTCGACCAGCGGGTACTGATCGATGCCGACCTTGGTCATCGGCCACACGTTGTGCATCGTGGTGCTGCTGAGCAGGTCCAGGTACGAACCGTTCTTCAGGAACTTGGTCGAGAAGGTGGCGAATGGCCCGAACAGGATCACGCGCTTGCCGTCCAGCACACGGGTGTCCAGGTGCGGTACCGACATGGGTGGCGCGCCCGTCGAGGCGATGCCATAGGCCTTAGCCATGTGCTGCATGGCGATGGTCGGGTTCTCGGTCACCAGGAACGAACCGCCGACCGGGAAGCCTGCGTATTCCTTGGCTTCAGGAATGCCCGATTTCTGCAGCAACTTCAGCGCGCCGCCGCCGGCACCGATGAACAGGAACTTGGCGTCGGTGGCCGACTCGGTTCCGTCCTTCAGGTTCTTGTACTCGACGTGCCAGGAGCCGTCTTCGTTGCGGGTGATGTCCTGGACTTCGCTGGACAGCTTCAAGGTGAAGTTGTCCTGGGTCTTCAGGTGGCCGACGAACTGGCGGGTGATCTCGCCGAAGTTGACGTCGGTGCCCAATGGCGTCCAGGTCACGGCCAGCTTCTGGTTCGGGTCGCGGCCTTCCATCATCAGCGGGACCCACTTGGCGATCTGCGCGTGGTCCTCGGAGTACTCCATCGAGCGGAACAGCGGGCTCGCCTGCAGCGCGTCATAACGCTTCTTGAGGAACTTGATGTTGTCATCGCCCCACACGAAGCTCATGTGCGGAGTGGTGTTGATGAACGAATGCGGGTTCTTCAGCACGCCCTGACGGACCTGCCACGACCAGAACTGGCGGGAGATCTGGAAGGCTTCGTTGATTTCGATGGCCTTGGAGATGTTGACGTTGCCGTCTTTGTCTTCCGGGGTGTAGTTCAGCTCAGCCAGCGCGGAGTGGCCGGTGCCGGCGTTGTTCCAGCCGTTGGAGCTTTCTTCGGCGACGCCATCCAGGCGCTCGACCATTTCCATCGACCAGCTTGGCTCCAGCTCGTGCAGCCACACGGCCAGGGTGGAGCTCATGATGCCGCCGCCGACCAGCAGCACATCGACTTTTTTGGTTTCTGCGGCGTGCGCTTGCATGAAGCTCGCAGCGACAGCCAAACCCAGCAAGGTTTTGCCAGCTTTCTTGAACATTGATCAATTCCAGTCTGTAGAACGGAGGACGGGCCTGTGGCTGGCCCAGGTGCTTCGTGTTCTTGTGCGCAGGCTTTTTGTGATCATTGTTCAGCGGCTTAAAGAACCAGAAAACGACCCAGGCTTTTGTCGTATTGACCGACAGGGCTGAATCGTTTCGCTGATTGTATCTGAAATGCCAGCACAAACAAATTGCGAGCGGGTAAGCAAGGCGGCAGGTTGTCCCAGCGGCAGGTTGTCACGCCAGAAACACAAAAGCCCCCAGCCATGTGCATGACTGGGGGCTTTGGAGCAGCTCAGCGCGTTTCGGTAGCCCGTTGAAAGACGCAATACTGCAGGCCAACTTACGCCGCAGGCCTGCATCGATAAGATCACCCTGCAGCGGTTGATGCTGAGAGCAATCGTTACATATCAAATGCCGAAGGCAGCACAATCATGTCCCGAATAGTCACATTACGCGGACGCGTGAGCATGTACATGACTGCATCGGCTATGTCGGATGGTTCGATCAGGCTACCGCTCGCCTTGGCCTTTTTCAGGTTTTCTTCCGGCCAATCGGCCAGCAGTGCACTGCTGACCGGGCCAGGCGACACGGCGCCGACCCGGATACCGTGAGCCTTGACCTGGCGGCGTACCGTCTGCACGAAGCAGTTGACCGCCCACTTGGAGGCCGAGTACACCGGCTCCCAGGGAACCGGAAAGTGACCAGCCACCGAGCCTGTGACCAGAATGTCGCCCGTGCCCCTCTCAATCATGTGCGGCAACACATCATGCACATTCTTGATCACGGCATTGACGTTGAGATTCAGCATGCGGTCGATGGCCGCCACATCCGTATCAGCCAGATCACCGCCCACGTAGCAACCTGCGTTGGCATACAGAATGTCGAGTTGGCCGGCCTTCGCCAGCACCCCCGGCAGCAACGTTGCACAGCGTTCAGGCACCAGCAGGTCGATCACAAGCGGCATGGCCGCCTTACCCAGGCGCTCACATGCGCTGGCCAATGCGGCTTCATCCCGATCGATCATGACCACCCTGGCGCCGGCCGCCACCATCGCCTCGGCCGATGCCAGGCCTATTCCTGACGCAGCGCCGGTAACCGCTGCCACTTTACCTTCGAGTTGCGTTGCCATTCGCCACCTCCCTGCCCCTGACGTACAAGAGCACTTTGATTATTTTTATGTAGACGTTTACATATCACTCAACTCGATTTCGAGTTCAATCTGACGCCACTTGTGCGCCAAATGTCAACGTCTACATTTTTAACCAGATATGTACCTGCCTACCGTTGGAGGTCAGAGCAGTAGCTGCCCTTCAATGACCTGATCGCGCAGCGGTTGCGACGGATCGTCGATCTGGCCAAGCAACAGGTTGATTGCGCCAACCCCCAACTCGACGCTGCTATGGCTGATGCAAGGGATGGGTTGGCCGTAGATCTCGGCATAGTGCACCTGGTCGATGCTGAACAGTGCGATGTCATTGCGGCTCAAGCCAACCTCGCGCATGGCCTGCAGCGCACCCAAGGTCATGAGCGCATTGAGGCCAAAGATGACATCGGGCCACTTGCCACTTTGCAGGTAGTCACGCACCACATCACGTGCTGGCGCCTGGGTGTAATCACCATGCACGACCTCCAGCACGGTGGGCTCTGGCCACTGCTCCAACGCGCGGCGAATGCCTGCCAACCGCGCCAGGGAAATCTTTGAGCGTTGCGGCCCAGCCACGACCAGCAGCCGGCGCCGCCCTTGGGCCAACAAGGCACGAGCCCCCTGATAACCGCTTTGCTCGTTGTCCAGATAAACGCCGGCAAACGGCGCACCGGTAAGCTGCCGATCGATCTGGACGACCGGGATGGCGGCCATCTCCAGCTTGGCCAGATAGCTCGGCTGGTAATGGTCGTCGTCGCTGATCACCGAGAGGATCAGCCCGGCAACCTGATAGCTGAGCAGCGTGTCGATAGCCCGCGCCTCCAGCTCTGGTGAGCCATCGGTATCGAATAGCATCAAGGTATAGTCGCGCTTCTTCGCCTCGCGCGTTATCGCCTTGATGATCTCGCCGTAGAACGGGTTTTCCAGGCTTGCCGTGACCAGGCCCAGCAGGCGGCTCTCGCGGTTCTTGAGGTTGCGGGCAAAGGCATTGGGCACATAGTTGAGCTCTTTGGCCACCTTGAGGATGAGCTCCAGCGTCTGCTTCTTGACCTTCTCTGGCTGGTTGAGCGCCCGCGACACTGTGACAGTAGTCATGTTCACGCGCTTGGCGATGTCGGTGATGGTGGCTTTGCCTGGTCTGGTCATGAACGCTCGATGGTGGCTGGCTGCGGGCGCCATGATTTTCAGCGATTGTACTCCAGGCCACAACCGTGCCATGCATATTGTGGTGACAATTGCGTTGTGCTAGCGTTTTAAAATGTTGACGTTGACATTTGCAACCAAGGATAGATCGGACACAACTAAACCTGCCATCGGTTAAAAAGCGCTAAAACATGTAATCGTCTACATAGACCCCACGCCAATAATAAAAGGGACAACAATGGACTACGTGATTGGTGTCGACATCGGCACGCAAAGTACCAAGGCTCTCTTGATGTCTACCGAGGGTGGAATACTGGCCCAAGCCTGCGTCAGTTACCAGGTCGAGCAACCTCGCCCATTATGGGCGCAGCAATGGCCGCAGGTGTGGCTGGACGCTGTGTACGAAGCGGTCGCGACCAGCATCCGCCGCAGCCAAATACCAGCCGCCCAGGTCAAAGCCATCTGCATCAGCAGTCTCTACGGTGGCTCGGGCATCCCGGTGGATGCCGACATCAACCCCTTACACCCCTGCCTCATCTGGATGGACCGCCGAGCCATCGCCGAAGCCGACTGGGTCCGCGAAAACGTGGATGTCGAGCAGTTGCAGCGCATAACGGGCAATGGTGTCGACAGCTACTACGGCTACACCAAGATGCTCTGGATCAAGCGCAACCAGCCAGAGGCCTGGGCCAACGCACGCTACCTGCTGCCGCCCAACAGCTTTGTGCAATACCACCTGACCGGCGAGCTGGCCGTGGACCACAGTTCAGCGGGCAATATCGGCGGCATCTACGACCTCGCAACGCGTGGCTGGTCGCCTCTGATGCTCGATGCCCTGGGCATCGACGCCCGTCTGATGCCGCAACGCCTGGTTGCACCCGGGCAGGTCATTGGCAGCCTGCTACCGGCTGCGGCGCAACGGCTAGGGCTCCAGCCAGGCACAAAGGTAGTTGCCGGCGGAGTCGATGCAGCCATGGCCACACTCGCTGCAGGGGTCTTTGCGCCAGGCAACCATGTCGCAATGCTGGGCACCAGCATGTGCTGGGGCTTTATCAAGCAGCGCACCGATGCCTGCAAAGGGCTGATCAACATGCCTTACGTCTACGACGCTGGCGACAACATCTACAGTTTCGGCGGCGCCATTACCGCCGGTGCAGCAATCAGCTGGTTCCGTGAGCAGTTCTGCGCACAGGAAAAGCAGGCAGCTGCCCTGTCACCCGGCGCCGATGTGCACCAACTGATGGAGCAGGACGCTGCCAACACACCGCCCGGTGCAGACGGCCTGTTTTTCCTGCCCTACCTCATGGGCGAGCGCAGCCCCATCTGGGATGCCAAGGCATCGGGGGCCTATATAGGGCTGTCGCTGTTCCATCACAAGGCGCACCTGTACCGCGCACTACTGGAAGGCCTGGCGTTTGCCTTGCGCCACAACATGCAGGTGGGTGAACAGGCAGGGCTGCAGCTTGATCCGCATTTGATCGTGGTAGGGGGTGGCACGGCCTCGGACCTGTGGATGCAGATAATCGCCGATATTACCGGCTACACCGTGTTCACCATCGAGGAGCAGGTCGAAGCGCCGCTGGGCGGTGCCATGCTCGCGGCACTGGCAATTGGCGCCATCGAGGACGTCGCAACCATCCGCGACTGGCGCACCCTGCGACGCCGAGCCGATCCCAACCTCGCCAACAAAGCCCTGTATGACCGGATGTTCGTTCATTACTGCGCGGCCTACCACGCCCTGAAACCCATCATGCATGGGCTGGCAGACCAGGCCACACACCTGCCCGAGCCATCAGGTTCCGTACAGCCCACGGCTGTCTGACATCAACCACCAAAGGGTTCCACCATGCCAACTTTGCTCAGCCAGTTGGAGCAGTACAGCACAGTGGTCGCCGACACCGGCGATCTTCAGGCCGTTCGCCGCTTCGCCCCTCGCGATGCAACCACCAACCCCTCGCTGGTGCTCAAAGCCGTGGTGACGGGACACTACGACACATTGCTCCACGACCTCTGCGCCCTGGCCAAAGCTGCCGACCTACCGCATGCGCAGGCAATCGAGCAACTGTCCGACCAGCTGATCGTGGCTTTGGGCTGCGACTTGTTGCAGCACGTTCCCGGCCGGGTATCGAGTGAGGTCGATGCGCGGCTGTCCTTCGATACACAGGCGAGCCTGGCCAAGGCCAGGCGCTTGGTTGCGCTGTACGAGGCGGCGGGCGTACCACGCCAGCGCTTTCTCATTAAGCTCGCCGCCACTTGGGAGGGCATTCGCGCGGCCCACGAGCTGGAGCGTGAGGGCATCCAGTGCAACTTGACGTTGATCTTCAGCCTTGCCCAGGCACGCGCCTGCGCCGAAGCAGGCGCATTCCTGATCTCACCTTTTGTTGGCCGGGTACTGGACTGGCATCGGCGCACTTACCCGGGCAGGGAGTACGCGCCGGCATCGGAGCCTGGGGTTCAGTTGGTGGCGGCCAGTTACCGCTTCATGCGACGTCACGGTTACGCAACTTCAGTGATGGGTGCAAGCTTTCGCAACGTCGGTGAAATCGTAGCGCTGGCAGGCTGCGATCGGCTAACGATCAGCCCCGCCTTGCTGGAAGAGATGGCAGTGACCAAGGGCAGCCTGCAGGCCGCGCTCGCCGCCCCCGTCGAACATCAGGCACCGTCCTCGCCACTGAGCGAGGCCGATTTTCGCTGGCAGATGAACGAAGACACGATGGCAACCGAGCAGCTGGCTGAAGGGATTCGGGGGTTTGCGGCGGACCAAAGCAAACTGGAGGCGCTTATTGCACGACGACTGGGCGAGCACTGAGGATAGGCGTGACGAGTTCGCAGCAACGGCCTCCCTGGCGTTGTGATCCGGCAGGCCCCGCCGCTAACGGCGACATCGCAAGGCAGTGATATGGGAAGTAGGCGGGGCACAACGAAAAAGCCCCTGAAAGCTCATCGCTTTCAGGGGCTTTTCTACTACATGTATGGCGGAGAGATAGGGATTTGAACCCGCCCGAGGATCTCATCAGGCCCCCGTAGGCCAGCATAAAGGGCTATTGTGGCTTTGGTTGATGGCCTGCATGGGCCTAACACGCCCTAGGATTTGCCCTAAATTTGCCCTAAGAACTCTCACCCCTGGAGCATACGCATGGATGACCAAGCCTCAACGACTGCTGACACCCTTGAGCTGCTACATTTGAACCAGATCGCCATCAGAGCAGCTCTGGAGGAGCTCTCGCTATGGGTTAGCCATCGCGGCTCAGTCCACATACATGAAAACGTCATGACAGCGTTAGCGACCCTCGACATCCAAGCTGAGGCGATCTCATCCGGGATAGAACGCCTTCGATCCTAATCTCGCTCAGACTGAACAGCCGCTTTAACGGATCCCCGCTAACATTGTCCCCTCTCTAGCCGGATGATGAATTAGGTAAGCTTTCGCTGTGCGTGAAGGACGGGGCGGCCGCTGCCGATCTTCGAACCAGATCACTACAAAGGATGGCAACCCACGCAAAAATATGATGCTATGCAGGCATGTGGCCACCAGCAAGCATCTTAAGGAAAAACATGGATTACTACATAAGGCGCGTGACCATTCAGGATCTCTTTGAGAGCAAGAATGATTATAAGATTGATCTCACCGAAGGATGCAATTGCATTTATGGTGGCAACGGCACCGGCAAGACCACAATCATTAACTTGATCGTTTCATGTTTGAACGCAGAAATCGATCGAATAGCGAAGACCCCCTTCAGCACTATTTCAATACACCTTGCAAAAAGCAAACAGATCAGGCCTGCTAGCTTTCTGAAAGTCACTAGAAATCAAGACATCTCAGGCACCGTAATAAGCTATGAGATTTTCAACGAAGAAAGCAAGACATTCATAATTTCTCCGCGCGCCCGAAGCAACGAGATAAGCAACGAACTGACCGACAGTCTGAAGCATAAAATCTTTAAATACATCAACCTAACTCATGTACCACTGCTGCGGATGCATGACTCTGAGCTATTTGGCTTGCGCGACGAACGCGATGAGTTTCTGCACTCAATGCTCAGAACTAGAAATTTGAGCTCAAGTCAGATCAATGAAATCTTAGATCCGAGCGTAAGGGTTCTCACTTCACTACAGCGACAATTCATTGCTGAAGCTAACGAGGCTCGAAAAGTCATCACCGGCAAACTGGAGACACTCAAGTCAAAAATTCTTGAAAAAGTCATGATTGATGATGCATTAGCTCAGCGAGCCTCCAAGACTATCGGGCAAGTTTCCAAAGCACTGCACACCAAGGTTGAAGACGTAGATGTCTCTGCCCACATTAAAAAATTTAAAGATGCACAAGTTAGTATCCCGGAAGAAAAGATTCGAGAGCACTTTGTAACCTGGAAGAAACTAAACGACAACGTCCGCGACTCTTACGCAGCCATGGACACTCTCCGCGAACACGCAAAAGAGTCTGAAAGCGACAACAAGAAGTTTCAACAGTCGCTTGAAAGGTTCAATAATTCATATTTCGCCCTTCTAGCCATGACCACATTCAACGACCGATTCCTTTCAATTACCGAGGACGTTGAAAAAATGCAGTTTGAAAAACTAGAGGCGACGAAATCATTCCGGGACTACGAAAATGAAGTGAACTCTTACTTTCAACCCAAAAAGATATTTAATATCAATGAGGATGGCGTATTCTCCGTAAAATCCAATAAGAGAACCGTAGAGCTTAGCGATCTGTCCTCTGGAGAAAAACACATTCTTACCATCCTCGGCAAGGCAGCACTCAGCCGTCAAGATGGGGCAGTTTTTATAGCGGACGAGCCAGAGCTTTCGTTGCACCTAGATTGGCAACGAATGATCATGCCATCAATCATCAGGCTATCTCCTAAGTCGCAGATAATTGTAGCCACGCACTCCCCTGCTATTAATGCTAGAGGCGCTAACGAGATTGATCTCGAGGAGTGCCGTTGATGGGCGCCATTCCTAAATACAACGGCGTCGAAAATCTTCGGCGAATCAAAATGCAGAAATCTACAACCTTCGTTGTAGTGGAGGGTGTAGATGACGTACCAATTTATGAGTCTTGCTTAAGCCACATGGCCCAAGACTGCTCTAAATACGACATCGTATTTACTGACGGAAAAACAGCGATACGAGAATTCTTGCTAGCTCATCAAGCACATAATGCAATCTTCATCATTGATCGAGACTTTCAAGACATAGAAATAGAAGACCCTCGACTCGTCACACTTGACCGCTACTCAATCGAAAATTATTTTATATGCTCTCAAGTCATAAGCCATTCATTGAAGTTCGCGCTCAACTGCAAATTTAAAGATGCTTTTGACGCCTTCGACTTGAGCGAATTTAGCGATTTTATTTCCGCCGCAACTGAAGAACTTATCAAAGCCATATACTATTATCAAAAAGTTTTATCAAAAAATATCGAAGGTGAACGACCAGCCTGGAGCGACACATTCCTATGCGAAAATAGCAGTTGGCACTTGTGCAACGCAAAAATTGATGAGCTCGTGAGAACATTGCTACCAACCGCTGAAGCTCGTGAAGCAGCAGATGAGTACTATCAAGCCAACTTTGACTTACCAGGCTCCGCAATCGAAAACTTCCCTGGTAAAATGCTCAAGGTTTCACTGCAACGCTATATCAAACAACAGGTCTTAAAAATGCGTCCATCAGCGAAGGGAAAGTACTCTGATGTTGAAACAACAAGAGAGCTTCTATCAGCCGTAATTCACAAATCTGATGAAATCGCACGAATTCTTACGCCAGTTGTTGAGTTTATTCGTGGCCGTGAGGCCCAGTTGAACTGAACACTGGGTTGAAGTCGAGACAATGTTTACACAGCCATGATTGGGACATGCGACGCATGATCGACGCCCCTTCAGAATTTGCTGAGCCTCTAGCGCTTGCTAGAGGTTTGCAACACACCCCGATTGTGCTGGAGTACCAACATAAAAAGGCGCACAAGCCCGTAAAACTGGAGGTTAAGCGCCGTTTAACCTTCCAGCATAAGCGTATAAAGTGGCATAGATTGGCATTGGATGGCGCTTGGTTTGCCCCATTTTTGCCCCATCGGCAGCAGCAAATAGGTCGAGCTGAGGGCTTTACAACATCTCTCCTGTCGGGCAGAACCGAGGCGCAAAGGTGGATTGGGGCTGCTCTTCATGGAAGCCTCTACTTAATTGACCTCCAGGCTGCATAATCAAAACCCGTACCAATTTCGTACCATCTCATGTCGGCTACCTACATAGGTGCATATGTGGCTGCACCTCGACAAACCTCACCCGTAGGTGAGACGAAGCTCCAGCGGCTGGCCGAGCTGGCTGTCGATGCTCTCTCTCAACTGTCTTTCAACAATCTACCAATGACGATGTAGAGGGGGCCTCCGCTGAGGTTATTGGTTGTGGGTTTCCTATACCACTTGGCTGACCTATAACAGCCAACTTTTGTAAAGTATTAAGCCATAGCCGCACTAACCGCAGTTGTTTGCTACAGCCCACTGGACATAACGCTTGCTTCTACCTACCCAATAGGCTATAGCATCTTACATTCGACGCACTAGGGTCTGCCAGCTCGTCAATGCAATTAGAAGGTGGCCCCCACAAGCCATAACCTGATTTTGGAATGATTATTCAGGAGCTAGAGACCATGTCAGTCACAGTAGAGCAAGTCGCAGAATTTATCTTTGCCTATACACATAGATATCGCAAATCTTACAACGAGGCGACCGCACCGCAGCCAGATGGCCCTGGCTATCCGAAACTTGTTCAATCTATATACATCGAATCGAACGAGATTCAAGTTTATGTAGCGCTAGATGGAGTGATTATATCTGCTGAACTCGAACCTCCACATCAGTGGTATATCGCTGGAGGACCCGCCTTGCAGGTCGATTATGAGCCGACCAAGACCCCAACCTCAGTTACTAAGTATCTTGCAGAAAATAAGCTCTTGGGAAAATCGACCGGCATTCATAGAATAGTCTCCGATTCCCCTTTGGCATCCTGTGTATGGCGCGGCAGAATTCAAGATATTCAAAGAGAGCTCACCATCACCGATGAAAAACTTGGCTTAAAACTGAAACTCAAGCAAATCAATTCAGACTTCAAAAAACTAGTTAACATTTTGACATTTGGCGCATTCGGCTCAGTCCTAGACCCGCACCTAGGAAACAGTAGCTCTGACTTTGGAAAGTCTCACACTATAAAGAATTTAGGTTTTTTCCCCGCAGATTTGAATAATAGGAGATTCTTTAAACACTTCGAAATTTTTAGCCACGCTGATGAAGCCGCTTGGGATCTGCGAATTATAAACCTTCGAGTGCAACAGGATTTGCGCCGAGACATTGGATCTGCCCTAGCGACTGCGGGCGGTGATGCACAAGGCGGCTCTATGTCCTTTGGGGAAACGCGATGGCTCGAATCCTACAACAACAAACTAGAATCTTTAAGCACTGCGATCAGAGCACTCGGGGAAGCACTTAGATTCCAACCTGACGGAGTCGAATCGGTATTCCATCAGATATTGGAAGATCATCCGATTTTGTTAGATGTATATGGTACGTGTGAAAGCAAACCAGAGCTCGCTTACCCTCATGGTCAAACCTCGCCCATTGGAAAAACAAAGCTACAGCCGGATTTCATAATTCGATACCCTGATGAATCTTACAAAATGATCGAGATTGAGCGCCCCTCTAAGCCAGTTGCCACAAGCCAAGGGCAACCAAGAGCGGAGGTTGGCCAAGCCGTATTCCAAACAGCTGAGTGGAAAAACTATATTAAAACTCATTACTCGATAATCGCTAAACGCTACCCAGGCATCCAATCGAAGTGCAGAACCTCTGTAATTATGAGCCGCCTTACTCAACAGCACTTCAAAAACATTTCTGATGCGCGAAATTACATGGGCCTTATTATGGACCAGTATAGCATCGATGAATTTCTAACGTTCGACGATCTTTTGGAACGAGCAATTACTGCTTATGCAATGCTCTCAGGATTACCGCCTCAACCAGGTAGCTAATTCAAGAAGCCGGACAACAACTCTCCTGAGGCACCGCGCGCCCTTGCTCAGGAGAAGCGTCAGTTGTTAAGGAGGAAGACATCCTTGTCGATAGCTTCGAAAGAAAACAATCGGTCGAGCTGGCAGCGACAAGCTCGTGTAATCGATCTGGCTACCCTAGGCAGCCCTTCGAGTTCAGAACAGAGCACCCAGCGAGGCTGGCTGCCAGTTCATGATCACCAGCTCGCCGGTCACTTCCGCCTTGCCTTGGCGCTGGTTCGTGTTGGTGTAGCGAATATCCAGATATTCGAAGTGGAAGCCATCGAAGGCGCGCCGGATATCCGGGTGATCGTTGATGCTGACCATCACCCTGCCCTTGCACCGGCGCATGAAATCGGCCATGCGTTCGTACTCCTGGAAAGGGAAATCCGCGCCATAACCAGCGGTCTGCCAGTAAGGAGGGTCCATGTAGAAAAACGTGTGCGCTCGATCATAGCGCTCGGCGCAGGCCAGCCAAGATAGATTCTCAACGTAGGTGCCGGCGAGGCGCTGCCAGGCAGCGGAAAGGTTCTCCTCGATGCGCAGCAGGTTGATAGCCGGCCCAGTTGTGGCGGTACCGAAGGTTTGCCCGGTGACCTTGCCACCGAATGCGTGCTGCTGCAGATAGAAGAACCGGGCAGCGCGCTGAATGTCGGTCAGAGTCTCGGGGCGGGTCATCTTCTGCCACTCGAAGATCTGCCGGGAGCTGAGCGCCCACTTGAACTGGCGCACGAACTCTTCCAGGTGGTTTTGCACAACGCGGTACAGGGTAACCAGGTCACCGTTGAGATCGTTCAGCACCTCCACAGGGGCGGGCTGGGGGCGCATGAAGAACAACGCGGCACCGCCGGCGAAGACTTCGACGTAGCATTCATGAGGGGGAAAGAGAGGGATCAAACGGTCGGCCAGGCGGCGTTTGCCACCCATCCAGGGGATGATTGGAGAGGTCATAGGTATGCAAGTCTTTACTGTATGGATAAACAGGTGTTAGGCTCGCCGCGCTTTGTGCACAAGGCAGGGGCCACGGCTGGACTTGCAGGAAGGGTCTGCGGGTTCGGTGGGCCGGGCTGGATGTTGACGCATCCGTCCCGGCTCGCCTCTTTACTACTGGGTGACTGCGCGGACGTAGGCCTGGCAGGCCTGCAACGCGATCAGCCCCCGGTCGCCTTCGTCGGTGATGGCGACAATTCGTTGAGCATGCGCTCGGTCAAGTTGGGCGCGTACGGCGCCATGTACCACGCCTCCGGTGCCGGCGGTTTCTCGCAGCCCACCGTCACAACCCGGGCTGGCGAGGGTTCCGGCGTCGACAAGGACTGACAGCCGCAGATCAGCGGTAGCAAGCCGGTCACGCAGACGAGCCTGAGCTTGTTGAGCATCATTCATTTCCTTCCAGTGCGTTTTGGTCTGATCCTGTAGGCGAGCCTCCAGGGCAAGGCGCGCACCCTGCTGCTCTGCCAGTTGATTGAGCGCCGCTGCAGCAGCCTCCTCACGCTCACGGCCGTGTGCACGGTCCTTCTCCGCCAGCTGCTTGCCGAGGTCCTCGGCCTGCTTGGCGAGCTTTGCGGTGTATGTGTTGGCTTGCCACACCCAGGCTGCCCGGGCGCCGCCGGCGCAGGCGATCAACAGCCCCGCCAGAACAACCAGGCGCATAGCCCAAACGCTCACTGCAGCACCTCAAGCGCTCGCTTATAGATGGCCTTGCGGTCATCCAAACCATGGGTACCGCCGTTGATCCGCTTCGTAATGGCGAGGATGTCACCTTTGTCGGCCAAGCTGTTCAGGCCTTCCTTCTGCCAGAACCAACCGGCCGACATGGATGCATAGACCGGTTGCTCGAGCAGCTCCGGGGTATTGAGCAGCCGGCTGTCACCGAACAGCGCTTCACTGCACGCTTCGTAGTTGAATCGGCCCGTCACCTGGATGAGCCCACGCCCCCGGTAGAGTTGGCCATCACCGTCAGCCTCCGGCGTGTTGCCCAGGCGCTGTGCCAGGCGACCGGTATCGTACTTCGACAGGTACTTGTCATTGCCAAGCTCGCGCACGTACTGCAGCTGGCCCGACTCGTGTCCGATCTGAGCGAGGAAAGCGGCCATCCGCAGGCGCGTGATGATGGCGAACTTGCCCATGGTGGCGTTGAGGCCGGGAACAAAAACGCCGGCTTGGCGGCCGGCGTTGGGAAGGATCTGCAGCAACTGTTTTTCGTTAATAGGCATCGCTTTCTCCAATCTATGTTGGTTACGCCGGTGCTAGATCGACCGTGCGCAGTGGTTTGGTTTGCTTCTTCTTATTGCCCTTGGCTTTCGCCTTACCCTGTTTGCCGCCATTGCACTCGACCGTCGTGGACCAGCCCGAGGCGGTAAAGACATGCTCCACGCTGTCCACTAGGTACTCGCCATCCAGGCCATTCTTGAACCCCTGGGCACTGATCGAGCGTTCGGCAAACAGGTCAGTACGCCCGACCATTTCCAAGCGCACGGCAGCGGTGCTGCGATTGAACGCAGCCAAGCGCGCTTTGGCGGCCTGCTCGGCGGCGGTTTTGTCGGGGTAGATATGGCGGTCGGTATGCACTGCCGGCAGGCCCTCGGGGGCCTCGTCGTTGTTCAGCTCCACGACCTTGAGCACACCGGCGCTCTTGTCTTGGTACTGGGTATTAACCGCCTTTTGCGTGTTGCGATCCGAGAGGCGGAACGAGTAGCGGCTAACGTCGGCGCGGGTCAGGGTGACAGCGCCAAACGCCTTGCCGCCGGGGGTAGTGCCGCCCTGGCGCGGCATCACCAGCAACTGGCCATCGCCCACCTTGGCAGTGCAGTCGTACTGCTTGGCCAGGCGGGTGATGAAATTGAAATCGGATTCGTTGCGCTGATCGACGCGCGGCACCTTGGTTTGCACGGTGCAGCCCGGTTTCCAGCCATTCCGGGCGGCCACATCGCTGACGATCTGCGCAAGCGATACGGCCTCCCAACTGCCGCTGCGAATGGTCTTGCCGCAGCCGCGCATGTCGCTGGCCTTGCCGCGCAAGGTGATGGTATCCGGCGGGCCGGTCACCTCGATTTCATCCACGGCATAGCTGCCCAGGCGCGCCAGCGACTGCCCAACATAGCCCAGGAAAATCTCGATCTTGGCCCCGCGTTTGGGCAGCGTAACGGCTTGGTCGCGGTCATCGATACGCAACTCGAATTCGTCCGACTCCATGCCGGGCTTGTCCGAAACGCGCAGCAGCAATAAGCGGTCGTTGATCAGCGTGGTGATATCGCGGCCGTCCGCGACGATGCGAAACGTGGGTTGCATGCGCACTCCAGAAATAGAAAGCCCCGCTAAAGGCGGGGCTCGTTACGCGTAACGCGGGATCAATCCCACAAGGTGACTTGCTCGGCTTCGGCCGCCACCAGGTCGGGGAAGTGGATCAGCACCCCGGCGCGGTACGGCTGCGGCTCATCGGCCAGCCCTTGGTTGGCCTCCATGACCGCCTCCACCGTGCCGAGCAGGTGGCCGTAGTAGGCCTGGCACAGGGTGTCGAGCAGGTCGCCGTCAGACGTTCTGCAGGTCATCGCCATATTTCACGAACTCCAATGAGAAGGCTTGTTTACGCGGGATGCCCCCGGCGAGCAGCGCCGATTGGTCCTCATCAATGTTTTTCAAGCACCAGGTGCCGAGTACGGCGCCATAGCCCGTGGTCAGGCTCACCGGCAACAACTGCTTGCCGATGACCCGTAGCGCGTCCAGCTGGCTGATACCGCCCTTGAACAACGGGAATACGGCGCCCTTGATGGTCAACGTGTCTTCGCCCTGCCCGACTGCCTGCTGGGCGATATCGCGGGTCAGGCGTTCCTGCCCCGCCCAGCGGTACGCCGTCTTGCGCTGCAGCTCATCAAAGGCCGCCGTGTCTAGGTTGAAGTAGTACGGCTGCGAACCCGCCTTGAGCGGCTGCAGAATCAGCAGGTGTGGGAACGGCGTCACTGCAGCGGCCGCCGGCGTCTTGTCGGTGGTCAAGGCGCTGCTGGGGAAGATGCTACCCAGTGACGGGCTGACCTTGCCGGCCATGCGATTGATCGCCGTGCCGGCTTTGCTGGCCTGCTCCCCCAGCGAGCCCAGGCGCGCCTGTACCTGCGAGGCGGCGCTGGTGACCTGGCTGTACTTCGACGCCACCATGCCCACGGTGGACTGCGCCGCGTTGATCGCACGCATGGTGCGTTGCAGCTTGGCGCCGACCGCCGGGCCGATGATCGGCAAACTTTCCAACTCAGACGCCGCGCCGGTCATATCACTGACAGCGCCATTCAACGGCCCCAGCATGCCGTCAAGGCTGGTACGGCCGGCCTCGCCGGCCGCCACCAGTGACGACAGGGTGCTTTTCATCAAATCCATGTAAGCCATGGCACCTCCTTAAACATGTGGCGCGTCGTACAGCTCGACGCTGAACTGGCGGCTCGCAAACTCACGCTGCACGCGATCCAGCAGCGACCGAATCGGCGCTTCGAGCTTGGCCACGATTTGATAAGGGTCATCCATGTTCCCTTCCACCGTTACCGGCATGCTCAGCGCGATTTGAAACGTCTGGTCGACCTTCGGCGCTTCGGGCTTGGGCGGCTCTGCTGGCTTCACCGGCGCCGGCGGCGCAACGGCCGGCTGCACCGCCTCGACCAGCGAGCGCACCACCTCGCCTACGGCGTCGGCGCGCTCCAAGGGCTGACCCTGACCACCCCGCGACAGCTCAGGCCGCGTGCGCTCACGCGCTCTCGGCACGGCCGGCGGGACCATGGCCGGCGCGCTGGCCACTGGCTCAACCGGTCGCACCGCCTTGCCGAGTTCCGGTTTCGATGCCGGCGCAGCGCCGTCAACCCTTGCTTGGCCACCTGGGGCCTCGACCCGCGCGACGGCCACACCCTGCACCACGGGCGCCGGCGGCGCAGCCACCACCGAAGGGGCGACAGACACCGGCGCCGGCGCTTTCACCACCGACTCTGGCCCCGTCGCAGCGCCTGGCTGCAGAGTGGGTCGCAACGGTGCCGGCGGAACCACCACCGGCGGCGGCGCCACAGCCTCGGGCGCACCGGCAACCTGTACCGGCGCCTCAGCCGTTGGCGATCCCGGCTTGGCCTCATCCTCGCCAAACCAGGCCTTACCCAGCCAGCCGCCCAGCGATTCACCACCCAAGCCGCCCAAGGCCATCCCGATGGCGCCACCAATCGCGGTGCCGATCACCGGCACCACCGAACCAATAGCAGCGCCGGCCGTAGCCCCCGCCCAGGCACCGGCCATACCGCCGGCCAGGCCGCCATACCCCTCGGCCTTCTCGTCGCGGGTCTGCGCATTCAGCGCGGTATCGAGCACGCCCGGCACCACGTCGAGCAAGCGACCGCCCGGCACCTTGCCGGCCATGCGAGTCACGCCCCGCACCCCGCGCACCATGCGCCCGAACTTACCCGCCTCGGCCGCCACCTCTGCCGTAGCGGCCACCGCCTTGACGGGCGGCGCGCTCGGTGCTGGGCGCGCATCGTTCATTGAGCCGGCACGCCGGCGCCGACGACGGCGAGCGCGGCGACTTTCAGCAGGCCCTGCAGGGCCGTTATTAGCCCCGCGCGCGCCGATCCCGCCGAAGGCATCGGAATTGACCACGAACACGCGCTGCGGCTCGCTGCTGGGCGCCTGGCCGCCATCGTTACTGGCTGGCCCTCCCAGCACTTTACCCAAGGCGCCCAGGCCGGCGTCGACCACGGGATTGCCGGTCTTGGGCAGCGCCTCGGCAGGGCCCTGGCCAGCCGGGCCGCCCCGGCGGTAACCCAGTGCGCGGCCACGCGCCACGTTGATCACGCCACGGCCGACCCTGGCGGCACCACGCGCCGCGAACAGCGCGCCGATAGCCGTGGCCAAGCCAGCCAGGCCGAGAACCACCTCGGGCAGCTTGTCCGACAGTTTGGTGATGCCCTGCACCACGGTGGTGGCACCTTGGGCAAAGGCATCGGTGGCTGGGCGGATCGCATCGCCAATGCTGCGCATCGCGTCATCGGTGGACTGCAGCAACTCGGCCCAGCGCTGCGACGACGTTTCGCGGCGCTCGGCCAGGTTCTTGTCGAGGATGCCGGTGGCCTTGAGCGATTCGGCCTTGAGGTCGTTGTACAGACCTCGGTTCTGGCCGTAGGCGGTCAGCGCCGCCTTGACCTGCATGTCGGCGAAGATATCGCCGGTGCGCAGGGTCTTCTCCAGGGCTTCCAGCGCCGCCCGGGCTTTCTCCGGGTCGACTTCCTTGTCAATGTTGGCCTGGGCATCCTTGATCTTTTGCGCCTTGGCCGGGTCAGTGGCCTGCACATACTTCATGGCCAGGTCCATGGACGCCTCAATGACGTTCATGCCCTTCTGCAGGCCAGTGTTCAACGAGGCCTGATAGTCGATCCCGGCCTTTTCATAGTTTTTCTTGATGTCGCCGGCGCCCAGCTTCTCCATCCAGTTCTTGAAGTTGTTCGCCGCTTCGTCCGAACTGCCGGCGGTCTTCATCTGCACTTGCAGCATTGAGCCCAGCGACGTCACCGCATCCAAGCCGGTGATACCACTTTTCTCCATGCCCGCGAGCAGCTGGGGGAACCACTTGGCCATGTCGCTGGCCTCGAAGCTGCCCGCCTGGCCTTGGTAGGCAATCGCCTCAAGGGCTTGCTGCATGACCTTCGGGTCGGTGATCTTGGCGTTTTGCTGCAGCGCCATGATCATGCTGGCCGTGTCGACGCCAGAGGCGCCTTGACCAACCGCGAACTTGGCCGCCGTCGACGCGTAGGACATGGCCTTGTCCAGGTCCATGCCAGCGCCGACCAGCTGGTTAATCAGGTCGGCCACGTCGTTGCGGGCCATGCCCGTGTCATTGGCCGTGTGGATCACCGACCGACTCAGCTGCACCTCTTGCGGCTTGCCGGCCGCATCGGCCTTGATCGCAATGTCACGGATGATCGCTTGATAGTCCGCGCTGATCTTGGTGGGCACAGCCGTCAGGCCGATGCCGACCGCCGCCGCGCCCATGGTGGTTTTGAGCGACGACTTGCCGGCGGCGATTTGGTTATGTCCCTTGACCTGCAGGTCTGCCGCCTTGGCGTCACGACCCAGGCGCTGGTACTCGCGGCCCAGGCGCCCAACCTCTACGCCCTGCTTGCGCAACGCATCCAAGTTGCCGTTGAGCTTGCGCAGCAGCTTGTCAGCCCCGGCGGCGCCGGTGTCGTGCGCCCGCTTCCACTCCGCCTGCAGCTTCATGGTTTCGCCAATGGTGCTTTGCAGCACCTTGGCCTTGTCGCCCTTTCGCTTGAGCTTGTCGATGCCACTGTCTACGGTGCGGAAAGCCGCACCGACTGACGACGCGACGGCGCCGCCAATCACCAGCGATAACGCCAGCTTGCCTGCCATCGGTTACCCCCTTAGCGGCTCAATCCGACAGCCACCAGACCATATCGGCCCAGGGCATACCGGTGATTTCAGCCGCTGAAAAACCCAGCTCACGGGCCAGCCGCTTGGCCAGCCCCTTCTGCACCTGGGGATCAAAGTTCGTCGTCTTGCACCAGGCGAAAGTATCCGGCCTGCAGGCGGGTGTAGTCCTTGAGGGCCATGCCCTCCAGATCCTTGGCGCCGACCTCGGCCAGGCTGGCGAACAGGTTCAGCTCGGCCTGCTCCTCGTTGCCGGCGGCGGTGGTCTGCGCGTTACGAATATCACGCACGGTCGGTGCGCGCAGGGTGATGGCGTCGAGCGTGATGCCGTTCAGCTCGGTGGGCTTGCTCAGCGTTACGGTAACGCGGTCGGCGGCCAGGGCCAGGTACTTCGGGAGTGGCTTGCTCATAGTGCGGTGTCCTTTTGTTCAGGGAGTAGGGTTACAGGCCGAGCGCAGAGCGCTGGGCGGCCAGCTGGTCGACGCCATCGATCACGCGCTTCATGCCCAGCGCATCGATCTCGTAAACCACGCGGCCATCGACCTCCAGCTTGTAGTAGGTAACGGCAACGCCGTGCTTGATCTCGGCCTTGTCGCCGGCTTTCCAGTCGCCCATGTCGATCTCTTTCATCGAGCCGCGCAGGGTGACGACCACCGGCTTGATCGCCCCTTTCAGGCCCTTGAAGGCGCCACGAAACGTGCCGTTGAAGGCGGTGCCATCGGCCAGGCCGAAGAACTTCAAGGCCTCGCGGCGCACGCCGGTGGTGGTGAAGTTCGCTTCTTGCTTTTCCATGCCCATGTCCAGCTCAACCGGCATGTCCATGCCGCCGGGGCGGTGCTCCTCCATCTTGAGGGTGAGCTTGGGCAGGGTCAGGCTGGGTACGTCGCCCTGGAAGCTGACGCCATCCACGAACAGGTTCAGGTTGGCCAGGGTTTCGGGAATCATTGCCATGTAAGTGCGCTCCTTAAGCGGCGGTGTCGAGGACTTCGGTCAGCCATTGGTTGGTGACTTCAACGCGGAAATTGGGGTTTTCGGCCGGCGGCACGTCGGTGAAACGGATGTTCCAGTACACCTTGCCCTGCTCCAGCTGGCTGGCCGTGTTCAACTCGGTGTCCGCGTACACCTCAAAGTTGATGATTGCGCCCTGGGCTTTCAGGTCGCGCATGAAGTTCTGTAGCCCCTCGGTCACGTCCTTGACGTACGTCGCGGTGATCGAGCGGTCGACCGCCCATTTGTGCCCGTACAGGATCGCGTCCATGACGATGTCCATGGTCCGCACGCGGGTGACGAACGCCCATTTCGGATCGCTCGACAACGTGCGGTTGCCCCACAGGCGGTAACCGTCATCGCGAATGATGGTCGCGATATTGGCGTTGTTCAGCAGGTTGGCCCGGCACGTCTCGTCGCCATCCAAGAACTCAATCGGGCGCGTGGTACCGGTGATGCCGACGAACTCTTTGTTCGACGGCGAGGCCCAGAAACCGTATTCGCTGTCAGTCCAGGCAAAGAGGCCAGCCACCCAGGCCGAGCTGGGCGCGTCGACAGTGGCATCTGCGGTGGTGTCCCAGTACTGCACACCCGGATCGACCAGAAACGCACGCTTGGCGCCGAAGCCCGCCGCGTAATCAATGGCCGCCTCGTCGGTGGTGTTGGGGCCGTCGATGATCGCGATACCGCGCAGCTTGTCAGCCAAGGCCACCAGGGCAGTGCCGACCGCCTGGGTCGCGCTGTGCTTGGGAGTGACCAGCAGCCGCGGTTGGGCGTTGAACCGGCTTTTACCATCGAGCAGCGCCTGCAGGCCGGTACGCTTACCATCCGCCAGTACGCCGCCAATGATTGCCGAGGTTTGCTCGGCCAGGTCATCGACCTTGGCCACGCCACACGCGACGATCACCGCCTTGGCGCGGGTGTAGATGGCTTGGCAGGCCTTGGCGATTGCCGAACCCGCGCCGAAGGCGGCCACCGCCTCGCGCTCGCTGGTGATCAGCACCAGGTCATTGGGGTTGGCCGTGACACCCACGCCAGGGGTGAAGGTGTCGACCAAACCAATGATTGAGGACGATGGCAAGGCAATGCTGCGCGCGCCGGTGTCGACGTTCGTTACGGTAACGCCGTGAAAGAAACCACTCATAAAGCCATTCTCCAGATATGAGAAAGCCCCGCGTGCGGGGCCTTGGGTACAGCAGAAAAGAAAACGCCCCGTCAGTGCGGGGCGTCTATTCGGTTTGCGAGGCCAGCCAGGCGGCCAGGGCTTCGTCGTTGGGGCTGCTCGGCCAGTCGTCATCGGCCGGCGCACTGGTGGTGATATCCAAGCGGCTCAGCTCGACGCGGTAAGCCTTCCAGGCCAGCAGCGCGGCGGCTTCATCCTCGGTGGCCATCTTGAGGTCGACGGCATCCTGCAGCGTGGCGATGCGGCCCGTGGCGTACTGGTTGGCCAAGGCCTGCTTGCGGTAGGCAGCGCTGCGCAGCGCTTCGGCCTGTGCGGCTTCATCCAGCACCCACTTGTCATCCTTCCAGGCGTCAAACGCCGACTCGGGGGCCTGCAGGGTGTAGCCCTCGGGCAGATCACCCAAGGCCAGCCACTGGCGCGGCTCGCCAGTTTCGGTGCTGTACACCGTGGCGCCGCGATGGTCGGCGACTCGCTCCCAGCCGTTACCGTCACGATTGATCAGCGCGGCAAAGCCGGCCTCAGCCTGGGGCGGCTCAATTTCATAGCTGTATGCCGGAAACAGCCACACACCAGGCTCCAGGGGGCTAGGGTCGGCGGCCGAGGTGCATATGAACTCGCCGGTTCCCCGATGCACATTGCACAACACTGGCGGCTCTACGCCTGGCTGCTGCCACCAGGGCACCAGCTCTAGCGGTTCCTGCAGCTCTACGCCTTCAAGAACATCTTCGACTTCGTCGCTCATGGTTACCTCAATACTTGATGCAGGCCAGATAGGCCCGGTTAGCCATACGTGTCTCGTTGCCGCCTGTCGGATCTACCGTAACGGTGTGCATGTGGTTCGGCACAGACGAGGAAGTGAGCGTCTGCGTACCATCACTTTGCTGGTCACCGAAGACTGCGTTCCCTCCCGTCGCCACCATCTCAGCCGCGATCCGTTCGCGAACGAAGTTGGTCGTATGCGAGTGACCTCCCCCATAACCGGTGCGCGCGGCGTGCTCGTGCGACTCAAGCTGACCAGCCTGGGGCGAGAATAGGGCTCGTCCCGCGTCAGCCGCATTGAGGCCATCCGTCCACGCCCGGTCGATTAGCTCGCGGTCATCCGGCAAGTTGAAAGTGGTCGAGCCGTCACCGGCGCCAAACTGGGTGCCGATCTCGGCAAACAGTGCGGCGTAGGTAGTGCGCGAGACCGCCGCACCATTGCGTTTGAGCCAGCCGGACGGCGGCGTACTGCGCGCGAAGTGGGCGACCATGCCAGGAGGCGCAGCGCTGACAACGGCGGCGTTCAACTGCTCTACCGTAGCCGACTCTTTGACCTTGCCGCGTGCAGTGACAAACCAGGAGGCTCCCGAGGAAGCCATTTCGACCCACTCATAAGCCTCCAATATCAGCTTGTCGCCGGTTACACCCTCTTCAACCACGGAACCGGCCGCAACCGCCAGGGTTTGTGTCGCAGCCCGAGGGTTGCGCAGCGTCACCACGGAGCCATCTGCGACAGTTACCGAAGATGGCAGCGTGACGGTCAAAGCGTTGGCATTGAACTGGAACACGGCACCGAGGTGCGTCGTGGTGTTCAACGACATGTTGGCTGCAATTCCGATGATCGGCTGCGCTCGAAAGCTGCGCGATACGTTGTTGATCGCGGTAATTACGCCATCGAGTGAGGGCAGATCTTTCCAAGGACGCCAGGTACCAGAAGACTTTGCTCGGTACATCAGCTTGTCTACCGAAGCCGCAACGTAGAACTGCAGCGCTGCCGAGGTGCCATTCCAGGGAAACTGCAGCAAGAACCCATTGTTGGCATACGGCATATTCAACGACGACGAGGTACTGACGAAGAAGAAACCGCTTGTGGACTGTGCGTCCACATCAGCGCAAATCGGCGCTTGGTCGGTGCCCAATCCAACCGCCGCCAACGCGTCGGCGATCAGCTTGCCCACATCATTCAACGGGCCGCGCTTGTTGATGAAGTAGCTACTGGTCGACGCTTGAATCTCCACCCATTCGCCAGGACTGATAATGGCGCTGTTGGCCCCGGCGTTCTTCTCGTAAATCGATCCTGCAGAAGGGTAAGACAAAGTGACATTGCCGGAACTAACGTTACGGATAACGTAAGTGCCGCCCGAACCCGCCTCAGCCGCTGGCGGCAAGGTAATCGTGACCGGCGCCGTTGCGTTGAACGCATAGCCCGTCTGACTTCCAGTCAGGGCAAGGTTTGCCCCAACACCTACCACGTTCCCGCTGTAATTGCGCTTGAAGGCATTGATCCCTTGCAGCAGCGCCGCCATGGTCGCGATCTGCGCAGTGTTGGTGCCGACCCCCGCCGTGGGCGCGGTGGGAATGCCGCTTAAGTTAGGGGAGTCCAGCCGGCTGACAGCCTGCCAGTCTGCCCATGCCCCGCCAGCTTTGGTCCGCCAGAACAACCGAGCATTACCAATATTGCTGCTGCAGCCTGCCGCCAGCTGAAAACATCCGGTCTGGTTGTACTGGATGTGCAGGGCCACCATTGAAGCGCCGGGAAAGGGCGAATGCAGCGCGCCACCCTCAACGCGAAACAGGCTGGTCTGCTCTACCGCATCAAAGTCAGTGACCATCACCCCAATGGTGGTGCCCAAGCCGAACGCTTGGAGCGCAGCCAGTACAGCCGCCATGGTAGCGACCTGCGCAGTGTTGGTGCCGACCGGCGCCGTCGGTGCTTCCGGCACGCCCGTAAACTTCGGCGAATCCAGCTCAGCCACTTCTTTGAGCTTGCCCCGCCCGACGATAAACCAGGCCGAACCAGACGACGCCAATTCCATCCACTCGAATGGCTTGATGGTGGTACTGGTCACAGTGCTGCCGGCGTCCACGATAGAGCCAGAGGACGCCACGGTAATGGTTTGCGTAGCCGAAGAAGACGGGTTGCGCAGCATCACCGACGCGCCATTGCCCACATCGGCCAGCGCTGGCAGCGTCAGCGTTACAGGCCCCGTATTGAACTGCACGGCATTGCCCATCTGCGCAGCCGTCAAGGTCAAGTTGGTGTTAACGCCGATGATCGCCGACTTGAACTGTCGTGCGGCCGTCGCCACAGCAGTGGCCAGGGCGCTCATGTTGGCCACCTGCAAGCCCGTGCTGCCGACTGCAGGGGTCGGTGTTTCAGGCGAGCCTGTGAACTTCGGCGAGGCCAGCGGCGCCTTTTTGGCCAACTCGTTGACCATGGTGGTGGCAAAGTTCGGATCGTTGCCAATGGCGGACGCCAGCTCCTTGAGCGTATCCAGCGCGCCTGGGGCAGCATCTACCAGACCAGATACAGCTGTAGCCACGGCGCCGACGATGGCCTGGGTAATCTCCGTGCGGCTGTAGGTTTCCGCCTTGGTGTACACATCGGTCAGCCCGTAACCCGCCACGGTGGTCGGGTTGGTGGCAGCCACCACCCGGCCATACTTGTCCACCTGCACGCTGCGGTAGGTGCCTGCCGTTACGCCACTGCGACCGAACGCCATTTCAAAGGTTAAAGCGGTTACGTCCAGGCTAATCGGCGCGTCCGTCACCAGCTGCCAAGCGCTATCGCTATTGACCGTGCCCTTCTCGACCAGAACGAGCAGGCCGGGGGCGACCTTGGCATTGCTATTGGCATCGACAGCACGCGTCCAAGGACCGCCAGAGACTACGGTGTAAATCCCGTTTTCCTTGGCAGTGGTCTGGTTCTTTACCAGCACCCGCGCGCCGGCGGTCAGCGCTACGCCGTCGACAGTCTGCAGGCCGGTCAAGTTGATGCCGGCCGTGGTGGCCACCAGCACCGAGTGCTTGAAATCTTGGCGGGCCAGTTCCTCGGTGACCCATTCACGGGTGGCCAATACCACACTGGGGTCAATCTTGAGCTGGACGTTGGCGGCGCTGCTGACCACCAGGCTCATGCGCACGACTTGGGTACGGCCCGAGCCTTGCGACAGCAACGGCTTGTAGGTCGGTGCGCAGTTGGCCACCGCCACCGTATCGCCGTCTTCGTCGATCAGGCTGATTTCGCGAATCCACTTGCCGCCAATGTCGGCCGGGATAACCTGTTCGGCCACGATGATCGACGGGTCGTTATCGTCAACCTTAAGCTGGTTGAGCGGCGCCCGGCGCCATTCGTTGATCAGGCTGGTTTGCGTAGCGCTTGGCGTTGGGTCGGTGCCGTTGGCATCGCCAATCGCCATTTGGGTGATCTTCCACGCCAAGCCCAAGGCATCGGCGTTGGCTTGCTTGGCGGCGCCCACGTTGGTGAGGATCGCGTAGAACTGTGAGTTCTGGTCAACCATGTGCAATATCCAGAGTGTCGATTGTGGTTTCACGGCCACCGCGTCGAATCACGCCGGTGACCTCAATGTCGCGCTGCATGGGCGGGTACACGTCGAGAATGTCGCCTTCGCTCAGGCTCGCGCCGACGTAGTAACGGCCGTTGGCTTCAAGGCTGATTTCCAGGCCGACCATGTGGCGGCTTACCGGCCGGGCGTCATCGAGCAGGGCCGATAACTCGCGGTAGGTGTCATCGCTGATGCCGGAGTCGGATACGCCGACCTTGAGCGCGAAGGTGCCGGGCACGCCTTCGGGGGTCATGTTCCACCACTCGACAACCTCGATCAGGTAGCCGAACGGCTCGACCACTCGACGCAGCGCGCCAATGGTTCCCTTGTGCTTGTGGATGTAAAACGCCGACCTGATCACCGAGCGCTTGACGGCCTCAGGCCACCCGTCATCCCAGCGATCCACCGACCACGCCCAGGCCAGCTGGGACAGCAGGTGCGCTGGGCAGGTATCGGGGTTGTACAGATCGCGCAGCGGTATCACGGCGGTTTCAGCGTCGGCGGCCTCTACGGCACGCTCTAGCGGCGTGGCGTTGTTCGGGAGCAAGCTGGCCATCACGTACCCCGCACAACGGTGAAGCCCTCACACCATGCCGCTTGGGCCTTGGTCGGCTTGATATCCACCCACCCCGTCAGCTCGACGCGAGTTACCCCGTCGATATGCAACTGGGCATCAATACCCGAACGGGCCACCTCAACGCCCAAGCGACGGCGCGGGTTTATCCAGGCCTGCAGGCGCGCTTGGCACTGGGTCAGAATGGCCTCGTTCTCCGGACCGTTGCCAACCATGTAGACCTTGGCGTCGATCCGATACGGCAGTACCTGCGCGCTCTGCACCGTGAGCCGGTCCGCAACCGGCCGGACGTCGTCGTCATTCAGATAGGCAGACACGGTATCGAGCAATTCAGCCGAGGCGGCGCCGTTGCCGTCTTGGGAAAGCACCGTGACCACCACCACCGCCGGCGAGGGGCTTTCGGCCGTGGCGTCAGCTACCAGGCCCGAGGCATTGCGGGCATGCAGGATGTAGCTGTTTCGCGGGCCGGCCGTGGTCAACCCCTCATACGCGAGCTGCACCCGCTCACGAAGGGCATCTTCTTCCTCCATCACCGCCGGGACCGGCGGCACTGCATTCAGATCCTCAGCCTGCACCACCAGGCGCTGCAGGTTGACGTTGGCGGCCAACTGCTCGAGGTCCGAGCCCTTGGCGTAGGCCAGCAGCAACGCCTTGGCCGCATCATTGACCCGCGCCCGTGTCTGCAGGCGTCGATAGGCGCCTTGTTCCAGCAGCTTGACCACCGGATCGCTTTCCAGCGGCGCCGACCACCCCTCCCCCATCAGCGCTTCAAACGTGGCCAGCTCGCCCTGATAGGTGTCTTCAAAGTCCAGCGCCTCCAGCACCGCCGGCGCCGGCAGCGCGGTTAGATCAATCGTCATGCGCTTACCTCCAGTACCGTGCTGTCGCCCAGGTAAACCCCGGACAGCTGCAGGGTGATTTGTCCGCCGACGACCGAAACCACTTTGACCCGCTCCAGCCTCAAGCGCGGCTCCCATCGGCCCAGCGCGCGGGCAACCTCAGCCTGTACCGCGCTTTTCCACCCCTCGTTGACGGGCAGGTCGACGTAACGACGCATGCTGCTCCCGTACTCCGGGCGCATGCGGCGCGAGCCAATCGGCGTGGTCAGAATGTCCTCAATGGACTGCCGCAAGTGGGCCAGGCCCGACAGCGGCTTACCGGTGCGGCGGTCCATTCCAATCATGGGTTACTCCACCTGACCCGGGCGCTCGAAGTCCCGGCGACTATCCATGTAAGCCATGGTCTCGTTGTCTCCTTCTGGGACCATAAGGTGGCCGCCGACCACCTTCAGCTCGCGACCGTCGGGCATGAACAGCGACCGCGAGGTGTGGCTTTTATCGCGATAGGTCACGCCTGCCGGCGCGTTGATCGCAGCAATGGTTTTCTTGGTGCTCATACGCCCCTCCGGGCAAGAAAAAGCCCGCGCTGGGCGGGCTATCAATGTTTGTGATTGGGCGTGTTGCCGGCGGTGTCGATGATTCGTGCGCCACCGTTGATATCGCCCGTTACTAGTAACGGGCCATTGATCTTGACGGCGCCGGTGAGGTCGATAGTTCCCGACTTAGCGGTGATAGCGTTGTCGGTAACCACCACCTCGGTGCCGCCCACCTTCACCGTGGCAGTGCCACTGGGGAGCGTGATGGTGTAGCTCTTGGCCTGCCAGTCGTAGACCAGCGAGCCACCATCGTCGAAGCGCCAAACCTCAACGTGATCGCGGTTGTCCGGCGGCGCGCCGGCGTCACCGTACAGCCCCGGAACAAACGTCCCTTGGGCCGGCTCACCACTCGGACTAATCAGCACGCCCTGCTCGCCCAGGCTCGGCGCACGCCAGTGGCGGGCCTTGCCGGCGGCCTCGGCATGCCAACGCACCCAGGCACTAGTCCACCCGCTGCCATCGGATACCCGCACCCTGGCGACCGGTAGGTCGACGGCCACCACACGACAGGGAATCACCGTACTGGCCAGCATGCGGTCGTGTTGCGCAGACACGTAGCTCATGCCATGTCCTCGGGGGCCATGTAGTCGCCTAGATGCTCAGCGCCAGTCTGCGGATCGAAGCCGAACATGATCGGGCCGAGCTCCTCTGGCCACGGCCACTCTTCCTTGCCCAGGTAGATGACCTGCGTCCATTCCACAACCCAAGCAGCCATCGAATCCAGCTCTGGCCGGCTCCAATCAGGCTCTGCCCGAACCAACTTGGCGGTATCGACCTTGAGGCCCCACGTCTGCATGCGCAGCAGCACCGCGAGCTGTGCCGCAATGAAGGCCACCACATGCAAATGGTCGTCGTACTCGGTGCCTACGATGGCCCGCGCCTCAAATCGGGCATCAATGGCAACCTCGCCGGTCCCAGGATCAAACTCCGCAGGCTCGAAGCCAGCGAACTCCAGCACGACCGCTGGTACCGCGACCGTCTGCAGCATCCCAGGCATCGTGCCAACGTAGTTCAGCCCAGGGATTGCCATACTTATGGTTTCCTCCATCGCGGCGTACACCCCCGCCAGAGGGATAGGATCGTCACCCATTACCGGTACTCCGTGAGAGCTTGTGCAGCTCGAAGTTCAGCTCCTGCTCCATCACCACCAGCAGCCGTTGGTGGGCCTTGTTCGTCCATGACTCGAAGTGAGACCTGACGTCCTCCAGGGAGATCTTGGCTTTCGCCAGCGGAAATCGACTGTTGTTCTCGGCGATCCACCCCGAGCTGGCACTTCCCCGACCAGATACCTCACTGTCTGGGTAGTCGTTCGCGCTGAAGTGCTTGCTCGCGGTGCGCATCCAGATGTCTGGTTTGCTGCCATACACCTGCCGGAAGAACGCGCCCTGGTACTTCCGGCCCGCCACTGATACACCTGTTCTAGTCTCTCTAACCCGACCTGCGCGGCTGGCTTCAATGGGGTTGAGACCAAACCACAGCTTTCCTTGACCACTGCTGGAGACCGGATAGGCCAGCAGGCGTTGGCGTACCGCTGCAATGGCGATGCGCTCCTGTCGACCTACCGACCGGGCAACATGGGTGCGCAGCCAGCGCAGGGTCTTGTTAACTGCCCGGCGCTGGGCAGCCTTGATGGCTTTGGGCAGCAACTCGGCGAACCGCTCGAAGCCCTTGACCTGCTGTGGATTCGCCTGGAGCGTGATCAGTCCGCTGCTGGATGACTGCTTGTGGTAGCTACCAACACTCATCGAACCTCCCGAAGTGCGAAGTTGATCCAGCCCGTACCGTCCGGGTCACGCCTGGCAATGATGTAGCGGCCCCCGCCGTCTGCTGGAGCAAGGTCACAGACCAGGTGCAGGCCTTCCTTGATACCTGCCGCATCGCTCACACGCACGGAAAACACCGGCTGACGTAGCCCGGTGTTGATCGTGCCGACCTTCGGTTGCTGCCACGGAACGGACATGAAGCCCTTCACCGGATCGTCGAAACCCTCGATCTCGACCTCATCGCCCAGCTCATCCAGCAGAGAAAAATCCATGTCCGCAACCTGCTCGCGCCAGGCCACGCTCAATCATCCGATTCGGGAGCAGGCTCTAGCGCGCCACGACGAGCGATGACCCCTTCTTTGAGCAAGACATCTCGAACTTCGGTGGAGGGAGGCACGTAAACCTCACCTTCGCGCACAACCTTGGTGCCTTCCTGAATGCAGCCCGCCACTACCACGTACTCGATTTTGGCAGCCATGTCACACCACCTTCGCGGAGAGGAAAGCGTTCGGTTCCAGCAGCCCAGCGAGGGGCGCGGCCTGGAGTTTCAGCCAGCGCTGGCTTGGTTCCTGAGTAACCCAGCTCTTGGGGAAGCGCGCAGCTTCGACCAGGCCGCTCTCGATAGCGTCCAGATCCTGAATCGCTGCATACATCATGATGTTGCGCGTTGCGGTCGAGCCCAGGATCAGGCTACCGGCGGGGATCAGCGGCTTTTCGCCGGCTTCGTCGTCCAGGTACCACTCGTCGTACGCATAGAGGTCCACCCCAGGATCATTGAGGTAACCGAGATAGGTCACGCCGTCAGGGAGCTCTTCTGGCTTGATCAGTCCCATATCAACCCGACGAGTGTTCAACTGCTTGAGCACCGCCTCGTTGCTTTGGAAGGCGTCCTGCGCCTCAGCGCTCAGCACCGCGACGTTAGCGGAACGCCCAGAGTCCTTGGCGATCAGGCGGCGCCACTGACGCAGGTTGGCGATAGGGTCAGAGCCGGAAGCGTTCCAGCGGCCAGTCGCCAGGGTGACTTTGTGGGTGTCTTCCATGAGAAAGTCGATGGTGTCATCTACGCCATCGCCCTGAACCCGAATGCGGCCAGTAGTGAGCGCCTGGGCGCACATCCACTCTTCGCGGCGAATGATCTCGTCCTCGAGCTCCACCAGATCACGACCAAGCCGTTCGCCAGCACGCTCAAGCGGGGTACGCGTGGAAAACGGGGTTTCACCCGCCCCGCGTTTCAGGATCTGCTCAGCGCGGGTGACACGCTTGGGCTGAATGTACGGAGGCTTGTAGGTGGACGAGGCGAAGCCAGTGCGCTGGGAAACGCTGCCAGGCAGGGTTGGGTGAACGAACGGCGCCATTTTGCGCTGCCCTTTCACGATGTCGATGGTCACCGTCTCGGTTGGGAAGGTTTCAGGGGCACCGGCATTGAAGAAGGTGTTCATGAGGAAGCGGCGCGGCGTAGCCAACTGCTCAACAGCTTCCAGCATGGTCAGGGTGTCGAAGATATCCATAGGTGCTCCAGTTAACGAACGAAGATGCAGAGAGAACGCAGTGCGGCTTTCGCAGCCGCCAGGGTCAGGCCCTCGCCGAGGGTGAGCTGGCTGCCCAGCACCTGGCCGGTCAGGCGAAGCGGTGCGCTTAGCGCGCCAGCGCTGGTATCAACATCACGGTCGAGGATCGCCCTGGGCGACTGGGAGCCATCCTCGGCAGCTGCTTTACACAGCAGGTACTCTCCAGACGCGGTGACCTGGCCCAGCACCGCACCGCGGGAAAGCTGTTGGCCGGCGGCGATGACGCCGGAGTCCATCACGATGGGGAAGTCGCCCGCCTCGAGCTGGGAAAGCGTGAAGGTGTGGGTATGAGGGTTTGCCATGATGGGCTCCTGGTTAACGGCGCGAGGCGCCAGAGACGATTGCGCTGACGGCGGCCTTACGCTCGCCATCCTTGCCGCCTGCAGGCGGGGTAATACCGGTGACGCCTTGCGCATCACCCTTGATGCCAGCCAGCGAGATACCGCGATCTTGCGAAGCCTTGAACAGCACCAGAGCGGTGGCTTCTACCGAGCTACCGTCATCGATGGCAGCCTCGATTTCCTTCTCGAAGCCCTTGACGGCCAGGGCATTGATTCCCTTGATGCGGTCGCGCTCAGCGGTTGCCGCTTCGGTGCGAATTGCTGCGGTATCAGGCTGATCGGCGGCAGCGATCTCGATGGTGTTGGGGTCGGTGCCCGCTGCAATCGCGGTGCGCAGCTCTGCCGTGGTTTTGACGGTGGTCATGGTGTGTATCCTTGTAGAGTTGATGGCCGGCTTGGCCAGTTCGGTGATCACGGACTCCAGCGATCCCACGCGGTGGGCCAGGCCGTGCTTGACGGCGTCGGCTCCGACGCGGATGCCGCCGTGGTCGCCCATCTCGGGCACCTTTGCCGCATCCACGCCGAGATTGCGGGCGACCTTGCCCTCGAAGACTTCGGCCATCGCATCGATGGTCTCGCCCATCTTGGCGCGGCCTTCCTCAGTGCCGAGGTCAGGCCGCTTGTTCGGCGCATTGCGACTGACGATCTGGTAGCGGGCACGCCCGGCCTTCTTTTCATCCTCGATCACAGCCTCGACCACAACGCCGATGCTGCCGGCCAGGCTGGCCTCATCGATGACAATCTCGCCCGCCGCCGAAGCGATCCAGTAGGCCGCGCTAGCTCCGATGCCGCCGATGTAAGCGACGATTTTCTTACGGGAGCGGCCTGCGTAGATCATCTCGGCCAGTTCGTTGATGCCCGAGGCAACACCACCAGGACTGTCGATGTTGAGCACGATGGACTTGACCTTGGGGTCGTCCAGGGCGCGCTGAATATCGGTAGCCAACACCTGGGTACTGGTGGCACCGCTGATCTCGGTAAACAAGTTCGCGTACCGGAAGATCGGCCCTACGACCGGCACTACCGCCACACTGCCGCGCATGGTGACGCGCCGGGTTTCATCCAGCCGCTCGCCGCGCTTGGTCGCCAGCGCCACCGGATCGCCCATGCGGTCGGAGATGGTCAGCAGGTTGTCCAAGGCGTCGGGCATCATCAGCCAGGGCTGCGAGGCAGCCAGCTCAAGTGCTCGAGGCATGCTTAATCCTCTTTGGGTTGGGGTTCTGGCGGAGACTCAAGCCCGCTCTTCGGCAGCGCCTGTATGTTGTGCTCGCGGCGATAGCTGACCTCACGGGTGCGCTGCCGGATCACCTGCTGCCAGGGCTCGCCAGTCATCGCCGCTGTTTCCAGCGTTTCGTTGCTCACGCCGATCTCGATGCGCTTGCCGGCAGCGTTGGCTTCCTTGAGTTCATCAATCGCGCCACGGGCAGGCCCAATCCAGATGGCCTGGCAGTAAGCTTTGCGCTTGGCCGGATCGTTGTAACCGGGCAAGTCCACCAAGCCCCTGGCTACCGCCTCGTCAATGACAAGTTCGCGGCTCGGCTGGCAGAAGTCACAGGCCAGCCACCAGCGGCGCAGGCTGTAGAAACGCCACGCCTGCAGCATGGCTGCCCGGGCGGCGCTGTAGCTGCTGCTGTAATGCAACAGCAACTCCTCCAGCGGCAGCTCCAGCGCTGCACCGATTTCCTTCACCACAGCGGTGAAGAACGGGTCGAATTGCGCATTTGGCCGGCTGGGGTTTGCGATCATCGGTTCCTCACCGACGCCCAAATCAACGATGGCGCCTTCGCCCAACGCAATGGCACCGTCGGAAGTGTCATCACCGCCTGGCTGCTCTTCCGTCAGCGCAGACATGGGCAGGTTGTTGGTGTTGAAACCGTCGCTCTTCTTGATGAACACGGTGAACATGGCCGAGATCACCGCCGCCATCAGTTCGGCGCTGCTGTACCGCTCCAGCTTCTGCAAAGGCTCCAGCACCGGTGACAGGTAAGGCGCCCCGCGCTTCTGGCCGGGCCGTTCTTTGTCAGCCATGACGTGGAGCACCCGCCGGCGCCCGGTCTCAGCGCCGAACACCGTCAGCCGCTCCCACTGCAGGGACTTACCCAGCAGATGCTCGCCGGGGTAGCCAGTGCAGACGTGGTATGCCACTGGTGCACCCAGCCCGTCGAACTCCACGCCCTCCACCAGGTCTGCCCGGTCCATGCCGCCGTTCGGGTTGCCGACACGGTCGGACTCGATCAACTGCAACCGCGTGCTGAAGATGCACCCAGGCCGCTCTTGGTCGGGGCTGGCAACAAACACGTCGCCAGCCACCATTGACGAGACAAGCACCAGAGCTTGCAACTGATAGTGGTTGAGCGATGCTTCTGCATCGCACTCCCGTGGATCATCGGCATACAGAGACCACAACCGGTCCAGCTGAGCGTTGAGTTGCTCAGCTTCTTCTTCGGTGAGGCCCAACGCTTCATGGTCGACCTGGGCACGACAGACCAGCCCGGTACCCACTACGTTGGTGCGTAACCGTGTAATCGCCGCACGGGCGATCAGGTGGTTGCGCATGGCATCACGGGAACGAGCCACCAGCATGCGGCGTTCGCTGTGGTTGAAATCGCGCCGGGGGCTACCCAGACCAGGTATCCAGCTAGCAACGCTGCGCAGCACCCGCGAAGCACCCCGCCAGCGAGTTTCGACGCCACCGCCGCCGCCTTGGGCAACGATTTGCTGCCCGTCGACCGAAGCCCTGGCCATGCGGATTGCTTCCTTCATCAGCTGCTCAGCAGCCGAATCCTGCTTTTGGAACGGCCACATGGTCAGATCCCCACGTAGGAAACGCGGCTACGGCCACGGCCTTGCCTAGCTGCTGCCTCGGATGCGACCTCAGCAGCGTACTGTTTCTCCAGCAAGCGCAAGCTGTTGAGCTCGGCCAGTTGGACCTCACGGTCCTGCCGGCGCAAGCGCTGCCCGTTCTTCAGGACGCGAGAGATCGCCGCCCTGACCTCGTCGAGGCGTTGTTGTGCATCTGTCATGTTGAACCTCGATTAGCTGACGCGGCTGCGGGTACCCCTGCCGCGTGTAACCGCACGGCGAGGAACCGGCGCCACCGCCTGCTCAGTAGTGAAGAGGGTGGGCTGAAGCAATTGCTGCTCGAGCTGGTCCCATTCGTGATCACGCAGCAGGTGAGTTTTCATGCTGCGCGCCGCGTGTAAGGCATACACTTCGCAGTCCAGGGCTTCGTTACGCCGGCCGGCCTTCTTCTGCCAGACCATCTTGCTGGGGTTGCGTGGGTGCGGAGCCAGCACCTCGTTGGTCACCTGCTCGTAATAGTCCGAGCGGATCTCGCTATACCAGTGCATCCGCCCTGGCCCCGCGCCCTTGAGCTTCATCCGGCCATCGATCAGCGTCTTGGCCTTATGGGTGCCGACGATGAACACGCGCAGGCCGTACTTCGCCGCCTTGGTGTTGTCCTGGCTGGTGTCCGCCGACTGGGCCGGCTTGGTGAAGATCTCCCGGTCCCGGCTGTCGATGGACGCGCCCTTGATCGCCATGATGTTGAAGCGCTGGCGATCTCGAACGTAGGTGTACACCGCATCGCTGGTGTTGCCGTCGGAGCTATCGATGCTGACAGCCGAGACGGCGAGCTGCGCACCGCTTTCGGTAGGGATCGGCGTTGCGACGATCTTGTCCAGCTCACTCCACACAGGGTCATGGGGATCAATGGGGTTGCCTGGCAGCTCGCCCCAGTACAAACGCCAGGACTCTTCGCCCCTTCCCCAGCCAACCATGACTAGGGCGAGACGGTCGCCCTGGACGTCGACGCCAACCGTAATGAGCAGCGTGCCGTTGGGGGCAGTAAGCTCCGCATAAGGCTCGGCGCGCTTCTCCAGCTCGTCGGTCTTGGGCGCGTCGCTCTTGAACTCGTAGCTCTCGCCCATCGAGCTGTTGGTGAAGGCGATCATCGGCCCGATGTTTCCCAGCCGCATGGCGTGCTCGGCCTGCAGCTTCTTTTCCATCAGCACCTCGAAGCGGGAGCCGTGGAACGTCGCATACAACTCGTTGAGGATGTACCCGGCGATACCTCGGAACTCGGCAGTAGCCTCCCAACGTCCACGCTTCAGGTTGTCGTTCTTCTGGTGGTCATCCCAAATCTCACCGCAGTGCGGGCAGGCGTAGTACGCCGTTTCCGGGCGCCGCTTGCCGTACACCTCGTGAAAGTAATGGTCGTCCTCGTCGCAGTGCAGATGATCGAAGCTCAGCGCGTGCGACTGTCCGCATCCGTGACACGGCACCAGACCGACACGCTTGTCGGACAGTTCCAGCTCCGCGTCGATGGCCGACAAGCCCTTGATGGTGGGGGTGCCGCCGATGATGATCTTCGACCGACGGAATGTCTTGAGGCGCTCTTTGGCCAGCTTGATGCTGTCCCCCTGCCCCCGCAGGTTCAGATTGCAGTCGTCGGGCTCTTCGATGGCGACCTTTGGAACCGGCGTGGACTTCACGCTGGCCGGGCTGTTGGAGCCAACCATTTTCAGAAAGCCGCCGGGGAACCGTTTGAAGTCCTGCCGTTGCTGCAGCTTGCGACTTCGCAGATCCACCTTCTTGCGCAGCCGCTTGGTGGCCTCGATCATCGGTTCCAGCTTTTCCGCGACGTACTGTTTCGCCGCTTCGGCCTTGGGGAACAGGATCAAGATGGGAGATGGTTCAAGGTCAATCCACTTGCCGATGGCGTTGCCCAGCACCCCCGACGTCCAGGCCACCTGAGCCGACTTACGTCCAACGATCTCGGAGACGTTGGGATCGTCTAGCGCCTCGAGCGGACCACCCGGCCAGATCAAGTGCGGAGTAATGTCGAAGCGATACTTACCTGGTGCTGCCGATTCCTCCGGGGCAAGCCAGCGAAATCTGTCGGCCCACTCGATGATGGTCATTTTCGGTGGGGGCGCCCATTTGCGGCAAACCCGACTCATCGCTTTACTCGCCGACTTCTTCAGAGCCCTCCTCGTCGTCCGACTCGTCAGGATCCCCAGCGAGATCGTCATCCTCGTCATACGCGGACAACCTCCTCAGTATTGATTCGATGGGCTCGCGGATCAGATGGTCATCGACCTGCACGCCGTACTTGGCCGACAAGGTCGCCGCCAGCTCATCAGGAAAGGTATTGAGCAGCTCGATCTTCGCGGCAGTGATCACCGCCTCGAAGCGCTCAACCATTTCTGCCTCGATCACAACTTCACCGAGTTCACGGGCCAGCGCGATCTCTTCGCGGTCGCCACGAATACGGTCGAGGCGATCACGTGTTGATTCCTTCTTGCCGTTCAACGCGGCTTGACGCATCAACCACTCGACCACCGCCTGGGTGTCGTACTGGTTTTCGTTGCCACGCCCCAGGCCGAATTCGATTACTGGCATCCCATCTTTTTGCCAGCGGCTCAGCGTTCGTTCGTCTCGGCCTATGATCTCGCCCAGTTCGACCTTGCTGACTGTCTTGCCCATCACTAAGTCCTTGAAAAGACGGACATCCCTGCAGGAATTTCAGCTGCAGGGAAACCGCGAGTCTGCGCACCCGTGTAGGGGGCGGCCCTGGGGGAGGACCCAAAAATCGGCAAATGCCGACAGGCCCCCACCCCGACCCCAGGCCGGGTCACTGCCCTACCTCGCCGTTTGCCGGTGGGGCTTGCTCCAAGCCCAGACGCTTCGCAGCCCAGCGCTCATACAGGTTGATCGCGACATCGGCACCGGCCATGGCGGTAAGGCAACCTACGGCAGCAGACGCCCAGACCGAAACGCCCAGCGCGTACAGCAGCATGTTGGTCGACAAACCGCAGGTGACGCAGGCACCCGAGCGCAGGGCCAGCCGACGAATCAGCCCCCAACCGCGAGCACCCGCCTTGTCTGCTCGCCACATCTCTCCCGATACGCCGCCGACCAGGGACAGCACGATCACCATCCAGATCGGCAGTTCGGCTAACGCTTGTTGCTCGCTGTTCATGTAAGCCTCATTGGCAAAGCACGGCGCCAGAAACAGAAAACCCCGCCAGGTGGCAGGGTTCTCGGTGCGCCGACAGGTCGGAGCGGGTAGCGCAGCACGGTGCTTGTGGGGGAAGCGCCTAAGCGCACTTTTGATATCGTGGGGCCTTTTTACATGCCACCGGAAAAACCGAAAAGGGGTGATTTTCGGTACTCCGCAATGTGGCGCCTATGTAGCATCGATGTTGCACGCAAGTCGCATTCCTACCCGACGAACGGTCTGTTGCCGAACACGGCCGGAGCGGGCAGCCAGCACGGCAAACACCTGCAGGTGCAGTGACTTGACCCAGTTCCGGTAGGTGCGATCAGCATGCTCGGCAAGCCCGACCTCGCGCATCTGCTCCCTGATCGTGACTTGGTGGACGTAACGCAGTGCGGCCAACTTGGCCAGCGTTGCCGCCCGGTCGTTCCCGCGAGCCAATTCAGCAACAGCTGCATCTACTTCAGAGGCGGCGTGATCCAGACCAGCACCCGCCATCAGAATCCGCGCACCAGAAGAGCCAGTGCGAGGCGCTGATCCCTTCCACTCCATGATCGTCCCCATTTGGCTGCCAAGGCTGGCTCCCAAACCAAGCTGACGCCGCTGCTCGCCCCAGTGCTGCATCAGAGCGCCAACCAGACGCAGGCGCTCGGCTGGATCAATCAATTCCGCCATTTCCGCCTGGTGCTGGGCCATCTGCACCAGGAGCTGAATGCGCAATCCCGCTTCCACCGTCATCGCCACTCCTCCGAATTCCATACCCAACACACAATCAGCCAACCCAACACAAACCCAACACAGATAAAAACTAATAAATTCAATGCTTTATCAGTAGGTGTGTTGAGTGTGTTGGGTTTGTTGGGTTTTTGAGTTCTCGCATAGGTTTTTTTGTTGGCCCGACGAAGCATGAGAAATAAGTCGCCCGCACGCGCGCGTGCGCGCAAACCCAACACACCCAACACAAGGGCTCGGGAAGCCTTGAATTTAGCGGGTTCTACGCGTGTTGGGTTGCTCAAACAGACCCAACACAAACCCAACACACCCAACACAGGGGTTCTTGGTCTCATGCAGCGACCCCCTTCACGTGTTCCCAAGCGTCGACGTTCCACCCTGCAAGTTTCGCCTTGCTGCGCCAGGTGATAACAGCTTGCCCCAGCTCGGCCGCATTGAACGATGGGGGCAGGGAAGCCTCGGGATCATCAGGGAAAAAGAACGCCGCGAATCGGCGGTTATTCCCCTCCGTCCATGGAATTGAGCGCGTTTTATCGACCGTAGCACTAAGCATGAGTGAGAACTTCGTCTGACTCATGGCGTGCTCCTTGTTACGCGAGCACCACTCGATGAACAGCGCGTACAAGTCGGTTGCGAGACAGCACCCCCATAGACCTCGCCCAAGCTCTCCAGTTTGCCAGAGGTGAAGGAAAGTTTGCCATGCCGTACGGCTGAGCGCGACCAAACGTTGTCGCGCCTCGGTCTTAGGAGGACGTGTCCGCTGGTTGAAGTCTCCGAGTTCGACATCGAGCAGCCAACCGTAGAGTGCCGCCACTCCACCGTTGCTCAGCTCCCGACCGATAGCCTTTTGGCGATCTACGGGCAATGTTTGCAAGGGCCACATCACAAGCATCCGGCGATCATCTTCGCTGATAGGCCACGGCATGATTTCGTTGCTCAGAAAGACCGCATTCATATGGTTGGCCTCTTCCCAACCGTTGATGAACTTCGATTCCATGCGTACGGTTTTGCCGGTGATCATGTGCTTGATTTTGCCAACTTGGTTGTAGCGCTGATCCCGGCTCACGACCTCCTCAAACACAGCCCACAACTTCCGGCTTTGCCAGGCGTTGAAGCTACCCTCCAGCTGGGTCTGGCCAACGGTCGCGGCGTACTGGCCATACAACTGGCCGAAAATGTCCGCGAACAACAAGCTCTTGCCTGAGCCCTCCATGATGGAATGCATAAGGACCGCCGTATCCATCTTGGCCCCCATGTTCTGCAGCGGGTATGCCAACCACTTCGTCAGCCAGCTCAAGGCTTCCTCGTCATGGTTGCAGAGAAACGAAATCAACCAGCGCAAATTTTCGCACGCGGCGTCATCACGGACAGGCTCCAAAGGGAGCCCCTCGAAAGTGTTGATGTAGAGGTTGGGATCCTTGGTCATAGTGGGGTCGAATACGATGTGGTCAACATCCACGACGCGACGATCTTGGCTGTTGAGCCACCACTTGTACTCTTCCCCCATGGCCATTTTCACGGCCCCCTCAGCGACACGACGCTTCTTCTCCCTGTCCCACACGTCCTTGGTGCCGTCGATGTACACGTACCGCTCGATGGGGTCGAGCTTCAACGCGCCGCCTTTCTTGGTCGACAAACGCCTGGCCTGATCAAGCTCCTGAGCCTGCTCTGTGGCGATGAGCTTCTTGTCAGTCCGCTCCATCCACTCCTTCGCAAGTGGCTTGCCGATCAAGGCCTCGAAGCCTGTCCGCTTCATCGACCGACCCTTGTCTAAGTCCCACACGCTGGTGGTGCCTTCGACCAGGGCGAAGCGACGCATCGCGCCGTCAATATCCAGGGCGCCACCCCCTGCCCCCCCGGTAGCCGAGGAGCCGGCCGGGCTGGTGGCTTCATCGTCCGATGGGGGTTGGGGAGGGTCTACAGCGCCGTTCTCGATGACTATAGGCTGGTCGGTCTGCTCAACCACCAATGGGGTACGGGGACGTTCACCCAATGGCGGCGGTGTCGGCGGGCGCGATTTTGCGTCAATGCCAAGGATTTGAGCAGCCGCCCTGGTCGCAGCCTTCTGATCGCCGTCGTGCATCAGGATGCAGAACACATCGAACGCATCGTTCTTGTGCCCATTCGCCAGCGGGTCCGAGGTATGGTGCGAATACAGCTTGCCCTCAGTGATAGTGACGCCGGGCATCCCGGAGCTACTGTGGGGGCTCAACCATTTCCCATCGATGTGCTTGTAACCGTGCGCCTCAATCATCGTGGCGATGTCATGGACGCGGTTGAATTCGGGAATGACTTCGGGGAGCCGATCACCAGATCGTGCAGCAGCTGGTGATGGCCTGGCCACGGGACGAGCTGCAGCCGCAGGTGCTGCCGCCTTCGGCTTCCAAGGGCAAACAGCCTCCCCCTTCTGTTTAAACTCGTCCCAACCCTGCCAGATGCCCAGCAGGTCAGCCGGCAATTCGGGCAGCCCCTCAGCAGTCGGAGGTGTACGCCACGTGTAGGGTTTACGAGTGCCTGGGTGAATGGATGGCGGCAAGACGTCCTGCACCAGCCCGCCCCGCAGCTCGAATACCGTCACTTTCTTGAAGGGCTCAGCCGCCATGCGAAAAGCCGCCTCGCGGGCAGCATCGCCTTCGTCCTGCGCGGCCTTCACTTGCGCCATGAGCCCCTTGTAGATGGTGCCATCGGGGTCGTTTTTGTTAGGCCACACCAAGGCGTGGCGAGTCAGGTCAACACCCTCAGGAACACGGAACATCACGCGGAATCGTTCAGGGTTGCCTACTGAGGTGGGAAACGCATCAGCGAGCGCGTCAACGTCGAGCCCAAGGATCTGCTGCAAGACCTGCCGGGTCAGCTCAACGTCATCAACGTCGAGCGAGCAGACACGACTCGGCCCGAGCACAACACCAAGGTTGTGATTCGGGCTCGCAGTCCAGAACGCTTCAGCCTTCGAGGCATCCGTGAAATAGCCACCAGGCTTGTTCCAGCCGGCACCCTTCGGACCCTTCTCACCTGGTTCAATGGGAACCAGGGCAAGATCGAAGGCATCAATGTAGCGCCGCGCCCAATCAGCTGTGGTAGAGGATGGGCGATCACTCATCTCCGACGCTCCCGCAGCTCCTGGCAGCTGATGCAAGTCTCGCACCCCGCCACCAGCAGCTGACGCACCTCCGGGATTGGTTCATCGCAGTCTTCACAAAACTGCGCACTCGGCTTCGTCACTGGGCGAATACGGCGCTGAAGGGCTACCTGCAGATGATAGTCGGCTTGATCGTTGGCCACATCGATCACATCAGCCATGAGCTTCATCCTCCATAGCTTGGCGGGCACCCGCCATGATCGCTAGCACTTGACGGATAACATCCATCCCGCGCTGCTCGAGGTCGACCACTTCACCAGCCGTCCAGACATTGTCGGCGGCGCCTTCGTGCAGGCTACCGACGAACTCACTGGACTCTTCAAGGAGCTTGGCTACTGCCTGCAGCGCTTCATTAGTCGCTGGGACCGGCTCCGGGCGATACCAGACGGCACCGGCCGGACGGACCAAGGCATCAAGCAAACGCGGGTCAGCGGTCCAGCGGACGATTTCTTCGATCTCGTCCGGGCTTGGCCAGCGGCGCTCTTCGGTAGGGTGAAGTTTCTTCTGCAGGGCATCCACGTCCATGACCATATCGAAGGCCAGCTTTGTGATACCGCCGTGATAGTCGCGACCGGCGCGGTAGAGCGCCTGCCGCAAGGCGAGAACCGGACCTGCATCCGGCAGTAGATCAATGCGACTCATAACCGTAAATCCTCGGTTTACGGTGTAGCCAGAGAATGAGGTAGGACCTATCCTACAGCTACGACCGTACTGTGCTGTGCGTCGTCGTCGCTGGGCCAGGGAGGTGAGAGTCCCTGGTCCAGCACCTTATTCCTTTGCTTGCCTCAAATACGCCCAATCAATGTCCGGTCGCAGCGCTTCACAACGAATCGCCCCTTCCGTTTCTCGATCCAGGCAAACAGCCAATCCCGCACTAGCGCGGCGGTTGCCGTAGGCGACTTGTTTCAACTGCCCAACAGACGTTCCGCAACGTTTCGCGAAAGCCTCGAGCCCTTCCTTGTCCATCGTCTTCAAGTACTCGCTAAGCGTCATAGACACCTCCATTGCCGGCGAGATTAGCAATTGCTAATTCGCAAGGCAATAGCAAGTAGTAATTTACTGTTTGCTAACGGAAAGCAATCATCGACACATGGATATCAACGAAAGGCGTATCGCCTCCCTCCGTACGATCATGGGTGCACTGAGCCAGAAGGAATTCGCTGAGGCTCACGACCTAGACGCGTCGTACCTGTCACAACTGCTCAACGGCCATCGCAAGCTGGGGGAAAAGGCTGCGCTAAATCTGGAGCTCAAGATTGGGCTCGCAGCAGGGACGCTGACATCTCCTCCATCCGAGGAGCCATCCACCGCAGCCCCAGACAACGTGGTTCGCCTGCCCACCAGGGCGGAAAAGGACAAGAACTTCGTGCTGATTCCGCACCTCGATATCGCGGCGTCTATGGGGCATGGCAAGGCAGCCCCAGGTATGCACATTGAAGTCATTCGCGACATGACGGTTCACCTCGACTGGCTCAGGATGCAGGGCCTGAGCTTCTCGAATGTAGACAACTTGGCCATCATCACAGGAGATGGCGACAGCATGTCTGGTACGTTCGCCGACGGCGACGCTCTGCTTGTGGATCGTGGGATTTCCGAGGTGAAAACAGACGCGATATATGTCTTCACCCTTGAGGGCGATCTCTACATCAAACGCCTGCAGCGCCTTACCGGAGGCCAGCTGCGAATGATCTCCGACAACCCCATCTACCCACCGATTACCATCGATGAATCGATGATCGAGCGCATGCACATCCAAGCCCGCGTCCTGCTGGCCTGGAACGCGAAGAAGCTCTAACGAACTCCCGAGCTGCGCCCTACCGGCATTTGCTGGGGCGTAGCCACACTTCGATAATTTAGCATTTGCTATTGCTCAATTAATTAGCCTTTGCTAATTTCACCCCCGTGCCCCTCTCTCACATCAAGGACACGGAAGAATGAAATCAGCACAGCACAAAGGATCGGTCGCGATCCTGATCCACCCCACCGCCTGCAGCAGCCTTGCAAAGATTCAGGCATTCCAGCGCAGCACCGGCTTGCAGTTGGTCGTCACCCAGGATGGTAAGGCCCATGCAGTAACGGCCACCGGAGGTGCAGCATGAGCGAGTTCCACATACCTCTCCGCCAGATCATGCTGCTGCAGAACACCCTGGACAAAGGCGGCTCAGCGACCTGCAAACTGCAGCGCCCGGAAGTGTCGCTTGACGCTCAGCTTGAGATCGAGAACGACACTACTCACCACCGCATCAAGGTGACACTTGGGCCGCTCCTCAGCAGCCTGAGCCTTCCTCGCGCACTTTCGACCAAGTGCCAATCATTGCGAGACTTTCTGCAGGACCTGGCCAATGGCAGGGCTGACTCTGGCGCCCAGTCGGAAGAAGCACTCGCACTCTTGGAGGCGCAGGTCAGTGTGGAAGAAGTGCTCCAAACCGGCCAAACCGCCTATGTCATCGCCACAGTCAACCGCGAACTGCCCCTTGGCGCCGTAGTGACCAACGAGCAAGGGGATGTCTGTGTCGCCGTCACGGGTGCCTGCAAAGAACACCTCGCTGCAGCAGTGCGCGGAAAGCTTCAGCCCGGCCCCGAAGGCCTCGGGAAATGCGCATGAGCACGCTAGAACAACTGCGCAGTGAGTTCGCCACCCCTTGCCCGACGCTGTCCGCCGTGAGGGAGCGCTATTTCGCTCACATCGGTACAGACCGACGGCTGAGGGAGCTCATCAACAAAGGCCAGATCGATCTGCAGCTGAGCAAGTTACACAACTCGGCGAAGGCCCAGCACGTGGTTTACCTGCAGAACTTGGCCGCATATCTGGATCGCCAGGCAGAGCGCACTAATCAATCCGCTTGAACCAGGCGGCCCCGGCCAACAGGGGCACTCTGCCCGCCGCCGACTCTCACCCCGCAAGGTGGCGGGCCACGAAGGAGCACAGCACATGCAACCTCATCAGTACGCACTCGCCGCTGGCATCGGCTGGATGGTCACCCTGATCATCCTTCCTTTCCTGATCGCCAAAGCACGCCGCCTTGCTTATGCCCGAGGCTTCGAGGCCGGTAAAACCTTCCACGACCAGACCTTGAGCCTGCAACTCAAGGAAGCCATACAGGCCTTGGACGATCTCCGCGCAGAGCTGCTGCGCACTCAGCAAACCGGAAATCTGGAGCTTGCCGCGCGCCGAGCGAGCATCACTGCGCTCAAGGCAAGCATCAGGGAGCTTGAAGCCCGAATCATGTCGTACACAGGGCTCGCAGTGACCAAGGCGGACTACGAGAAGCTGGTCAGCGCTTCGTCCACGATGCGCCTGGCTGAGCGCACTTTCAAAGCCTTGAAGACCGATGCCGAGGCAACGCGAGCAGGTGCCCAAGCCGACGTCATTGACGATCTGGCCAAGCGCATCCACGCCCAACTGCGCAGCACCCCGACCAGCGCAGCTACAGCAGGAGCTGCAGCATGACTACTAAGACCCCTCGCAGCTGCCTCGTTCACGGTCCCGCCGGATGCGGCAAGACCACCAACGCCCCAGCCATCGCAAAAGCGCTCGGCCTTAGCCAGATCCTCGACAACTGGGACGCTGGCGCCCCTGTACCGCTGCTGGACACCCTGGTGCTGACCAACGCTGACAATCCCGCCTGGTACTTCGATGGCCGCGTGATAACCTTCGACCAGGCCATGCAGATCACCCGCCAACAGGAAGCGACAGCATGACCGCCGTAAAGATGAACGGCCAGGGCTACGCGGTCGATCAGCTCGACGGCCAGCAGTTCAACATCGCGAGCGTCTCGGGCGGTAAGGACAGTACCGCCACGCTACTACTCGCCCGAGCCCTTGAAGTCCCCAATCTAAGTGGCGTTTTCTCCGACACGGGCAATGAGCACGAGCTCACGCTGGAGTACGTTGATTACTTGACCTCGGTCACCGGCATACCGATCCAAACACTACGCGCAGACTTTACCCAGCAGATCGCGCGCAAGCGCGATTTCATCTCCACCAAGTGGCGCGAGCAGGGTGTCGCCGAAAACCTCATCGAGAGCGCCCTGCAGGTGCTTCAACCAACAGGCATACCGTTTCTGGACCTTTGCCTCTGGAAAGGTCGCTTCCCCTCACGGAAAGCTCAGTTCTGCACCGAAGAGCTCAAGCGGAATGTGATCGTCGAGCAGGCAATGCTTCCCCTGCTGGACGGCAGAAACATGGTCCTGTCTTGGCAAGGGGTACGCCGAGAGGAGTCGGACGTCCGACGCTACCTTCCCGAATTGGATGCAGTCGGGGGCGGGCTCTACAACTACCGTCCCATACTCGACTGGCCTGTCGCAGCGGTTTTCGAGGCACACAAGCATCAAGGCATCAAACCAAACCCCCTGTATAGCCAAGGCATGGGAAGGGTTGGATGCATGCCTTGCATCAACTGTCGCAAAGGTGAGCTGCGTGAGATCGCAGCCCGCTTTCCCGAGCACATCGAGCGGATCGCCTATTGGGAGGACCTGGTTCGTCAGGCAAGCAAAAGTGGTGGCGCGACGTTCTTCGCGGCAGCAAATGCCAAGCATCAGCGGGGGTCCACCAATGGCATGACGCCCGCGGAGCTAGTAGCCATTGCCAACATCCACCAAACAGTCGAGTGGTCCCGCACCACACGCGGCGGGATCCAGTACGACTTGATCGCCAGCGATGGAGAAGCAGACAGCTCCGCCTGCTCCAGCGCCTACGGTCTCTGCGACAGCAGCTGGGTTCATGAAAGCCCCATGGAGGCCGCATGAGCACGCACCGCCATGATTGGTACATGAGCGAGGCCAACGACGGTGGCCTGTATCACTGCAGGAAGTGCAGGCGCACCCACGAAGGCACTGTCCCTGAAGCCCACGGCTGCCCAGTGTCCAATGCCGAACACAGCGCCGTCGCTTGGCTCGGCCAGGCCGGGCTGTACCGCACTCGGTTTGACGCCGTGCACAACTGCGAGCAATCCGTCACGCCAGTATCCGCCAACGAACTGTTCGAACTAGCTAGCAAGCAGGTGCTCAGCCAGCTCAATGAGGGCCGCCAACGTGCCTAACCCAACACGCACCTGGCAAGCGATCAGCCTTGCGCTCGCAGTGGCACTGATCGCTGCCTTGGTCGAGCTGCATCACAGCAGCACCAGCCTCCGCCACCCTGTGACAGTCACGCTGCCGAGTGCAGACAGCGCCACAAACCTTGAGCACCTGGCCTTGAGCCCGAACGCTCGCCGAATCCATGAGAGGTATTCGCTGTGATCGACACATCGACTTATACCCCCACCACCCGTATGCGCAAGGGCATGCAGCCCATGTTTCGCCCCGCCATGTCGTTTATTTGCGACATCTGCGGTAAGGCTCGCGTAAAGGGCAATCACGACCAGTGCTCCAAGACCCGCCAGGCAGCTGGTTTCAACATCATCCGAAGGACTACGGCATGACCATCGACATTATCAAACTGAAGACACTCGCCACGGCTGCGGCCGCCAATCAGTATGACGTCGTAGCCCTGAATGACTACGGCACGGCAGTACCGCCCGCGACGGTACTGGGCTTGATCGCCGAGATCGAGCGCCACCGCCAGATAAACGCCGAGGGCTGTAAGCCCGACAACAGCATCCTGCTCTCTGGCGTCCCCTGCGCCGGTGCAGCGCCATGCCGCAGCCTCGACACAGCGGAGGGCTGCAAGCCCGACCTCAACATCTCCACGCGCCCAAGCGACACGGCCGTTCAAGCTGTTCTCGCGGAGCGGCGACGCCAGCTCGAAACCGAAGGGTATACAACGGAAGGTGACGACCAATACACCGCAGGCCAGCTGGCCGACGCAGCAGGTGCATATGCGTTCTGGGCTCAAACCTGCAACATCCAGGACTTCAAAGTAACTACCGTTCCTCCATCTTGGCCATGGCATCGAGATCAATGGAAACCGACCGATCAACGAACAATGCTCGTAAAAGCCGGCGCACTCATCCTCGCGGAGATCGAACGCCTCGATCGCCAGCAGTCACTTGGCGTCGCAACTGCGATTGCCATACAGCCAGCAGAAGACGATCTGAATCGCATCCCCCCTCCAACGGCTGAGCGAACTGCCGACCTGACTGACGCGCTGCCTACGGTGGCAGTCGAAGGCGACCAACTGGTTATCCGCATCACCACCGAGTGCCTATTGCACGCAGTCACTTGTGCACCGGAATGGCCGGTCGACTACAGAGGCGAGCCAGTCAGCATCCTGAACGGCACGTTATTGATACAGGAAATCATCCACGAACTGCAGCGCGAGGACGAGCAAGGCACTAACCAAATGCACCGCTTGCTTGACCAAGCCGCGCTGGACGCTATCAACAATGGCAGCGAGGCAGTGAGTTATGACTGAGCGCATCCGGCCACCCATGGCCTCGCACAGCCTCGACCTGCCCGCTATATGCGACATATGCGGCAAAGGCAGGTCGACCCGTCGACACACGAAATGTAGCCAGATCCGGCAACAGCGCGAAAGCGAAAAATGGGAATCCTACATGGCCAACGTGGCCGCGAAAAAACGTCAGCAGCCTCAGCGCCCGCAACCACTTCGGTGAATCGGAGAATCATCAAATGGCTAAGCCACAAATTAAACCCATCCACGAAGCAAGCAACTTGACCTCCGATGCCGTGCAACTTTTGATAACCCCAGCAGTGTGGATCCGCAAAGAGTTGCTGTTCCCAATCTTTGGTCTGAGCACTGAAGCCGTACGCAAGTACCGTGACCGGGGAATCTGGCTGGAAGAGAAGCAATGGCGCACCGACCCAGCCAATGTGATTGTCTACAACCGTGTAGAGATTGAGAACTGGATGGCCGGCCGTACATGAGCGTGAAACTTCCAACTGGTGTTGACGCCCTACCCAAGGGCGTCGACATCAACGGTAACCACCTGCGGATCGCCTTCATGTACGAAGGCGAACGCCGCCGAGAGCCTCTACGCAATGTTGCCAAGATCAACAAGGCCGCCATCGCCTATGCAGACAATAAACGCAGAACGATACTTGCGGAGATCAAGGAAAACCGCTTCGACTACGCGGCACACTTCCCCGATTCGGTTTGGCTCAAAGCTCGACAGGAACTTCCCAATGAGCCAGCCAAAAGGACTGTAGATGAAGGGATAGCGCAGTGGCTTGAAGTTGCCAAAGTCAAAAAGGCCCACAGTACATTTATCAATTACAAGAGCAAGTCCGAACACGTTAGGAAGAAATTCGCAGGTAGAACGATCGCCAGCATCCCCAAGAGCGAGCTTGAATTATTCCAAGCCGAGCTACTCACTAATGGCCTCAAACCGAAAACCGTAAATGACGTATTCACGATTATACGGGGGGTGTGGGGGGACGCATTTAGCGACGAGATCATCAAACTCAACCCCCTTGAGCGAATCGAGAACATCCAGTCCGACAGTGACAGCGAATTCGCCGACCCATTCACCCGGAGCGAAATCGAGCGGATAGCTGCTGCAGACCCTGGGCGTATGACAGACAGCCGGATGATCGTCTTCAACTGTTGGGCCGGGCTGTCTCTGTCCGAGTTGATCGCGGCCAGCGTAGAGGACGTCGACCTGGTGGCCGGCACTCTGACAATTCGACGCGCTCTGGTCGCAGGGGAATTCAAGGTACCGAAGGAGCGCTCGCGCATCCGCACGGTGGAACTGATCGCGCCGGCCTTGGAACTGCTGACCATGATCGTTGCTGAAGCGAAGGCTGCAGAGCCCACGCACATCACGGTAGTGCAGCGAGACAACATCACGAAGAAGCATGAGCGGGTCCGCTTCCTATTCCGCAGCTCCACAAGCGGCCTGCTGTGGAACGGCAAGACCGTCAGCAACTGGTTCACCGCCCACCTTGAGAAAGCGGGCATTCGCCATCGAGGCGCCAACCAGGCACGCCACACGTTCGCGAGCCAAGCACTGTCGAGCTACGTCCCGATTGAGTGGGTCGCCCGTCAACTCGGCCACAGCGACACGACCATGGTGCGCAAGCATTACGGCCGCTGGATCTCGAAGGACACCAAAAGCATGGCAGATATCGTCTCCAAGATGATGGGCTTTGCAGCGGACTGAACCGCCCTAAGGCGGCCTAATGGGCCGCAAATCTGCCCTAAATCTGCCCTAACCGACACCCCTAAAACGACGAAGCCCCCGAAAACATCAACGTTTTCGGGGGCTTCGGCTACTTCGCGTATGGCGGAGAGATAGGGATTTGAACCCTAGGTACTGTTGCCAGTACAACGGATTTCGAATCCGTCCCGTTCGACCACTCCGGCATCTCTCCAATGCCGCGCATCATACCAGCGAATTCTGAAAACGCAAACCTTTATTTTCAAAAAAATCGCGTGGTATCAGGCGCTTGCGTGAATGCGCCGCTTACAGCGGCACGCCCAGGCGCTTGGCAACTTCTTCGTAAGCTTCGATCACATCGCCCAAGCCCTGGCGGAAGCGGTCCTTGTCCATCTTCTTGCGGGTTTCTTTGTCCCACAGGCGGCAGCCGTCCGGGCTGAACTCGTCACCCAGGACGATCTGGCCGTGGAATACACCGAACTCCAGCTTGAAGTCGACCAGCAGCAGGCCGGCGTCATCGAACAGTTTGTTCAGTACTTCGTTGACCTTCAGCGAAAGCTTCTTCATCTCTGCCAGCTGCTCGGCAGTGCCCCAGCCGAACGCCACAACGTGGGATTCGTTGATGAACGGGTCGCCCTTCTCGTCGTTCTTCAGGAACAGTTCGAAGGTGGACGGCTCGAGCTTGATGCCCTCCTCCACGCCCAGACGCTTGACCAGGCTGCCGGCGGCATAGTTACGCACCACGCACTCGACCGGGATCATGTCCAGCTTCTTGACCAGGCACTCGTTGTCGCCCAGCAGCTTGTCGAACTGGGTCGGCACGCCGGCTTCTTCGAGCTTCTGCATGATGAAGGCATTGAACTTGTTGTTCACCATGCCTTTACGGTCCAGTTGTTCGATGCGCTTGCCGTCGAACGCCGAGGTGTCGTTACGGAACAGCAGGATCAAGCGGTCGGCGTCGTCGGTCTTGTAAACCGATTTGGCCTTGCCGCGGTAGAGTTCTTCGCGTTTTTCCATGATTGGGCTCCGCTTGCTTGAGTGGGTGGGCTAGGCGATTTCGCGCCAGTCGAGCCCGTGTTCCTGATTCGCCACCTGGAGCCAGTCCGGGTCGCACCCAAGGGTGTCGACGAAGCACTGGCGGGCCAGATGTGGCAGGTTGTTCTTGCTGCTGAGGTGGGCCAGCACCAGGTGCTGCAGGTTGCTCCACCCCAACTCGTCCACCAGGCGCGCGGCCTGGTGGTTGTTCAAATGTCCTTGCATGCCGCCGACCCGCTGCTTGAGGAAGTACGGGTAGTGCCCGCGCGCCAGCATGTCGCGGCAATGATTGGCCTCGATCAGCAGTGCATCCAGGCCCTGATAGCGCTCGAGCAACAGCGCGTCGTACGACCCCAGGTCGGTCAGCATGCCAAAGCGACGGCGACCGTCACTGATGACGTACTGCAGCGGCTCATAGGCATCATGCTCGACCCGCGCCGCACTCACCTGCAGGCTGCCGATATGCAGGCTGTCGCCACAAGCAAGAAAACCGGCCGCCTCCACCGGCTTGCGCATGCCGCGCAATGTGCCCTGGCTGAGGTAGACCGGTACATTGTAGCGCCGCGACAGCAACCCCACCCCATGCACATGGTCGGCATGTTCGTGGGTGACCAGCACGGCGCTCAGCTGAGACGCCTGCACCCCGAGCAGCGCCAGGCGCCGCTCGGTTTCACGCAGTGAAAACCCGCAATCGACCAGGATGAACGTGTCACCACTGGCGATCAGCGTGCCATTTCCCTGGCTGCCGCTTCCCAGTACCGCGAAGCGCACTTAACCCAGGTGGTCCTGAATGGCGCTCAGCACGCGGCGAGCGACATCGGGCGGGGCCACGGTGTTGATGTTCTTCTCGACGGTAACCTGCACGCTTTCGCCAACCTTGCTCAGGCGCACCTGGTAACGCTCGGCGCGGGCCTCAAGCTCTTCCTTGGTTGGCTCGCTGCCAAACATCCGGCTGAAGAAGCCAGGCTGGTTCTGCTTGTCGTCGGGCTTCTCAGACAGGTTGATGTAGTACAGGCCCAGGCTGCGGTTGATGTCTTCCACACGCCATTGACCGCCCTGCTCCAGGGCACGCCCCACACCGGACCAGGCGCGGTCCAGGTCGGCGCCGAGGAACAGCACCGGGTTGCCGCTACCGTCTTCACTCAGGCTGACGCGGCTCGGCGCATCGAAGTCGCGCGCAGCCAGCAAGGACACCGAACCGCCCTTCTCGGCGCTGCGGTTCATGCTGGCGAGCATTTCGTCGACCAGCAGCGCATCGGCGGCCGTGTTGCTGGACGTGGACGGGAACTCAGGCTCGGCAGTGCTGCCCGCCGGGCGCTCGATACTGACGACATACACCTCGGAGGTATTGCGTTGTACGCCAGGCTCCATGCGCACACGCACGCGCACTTCGCTGTCACCACTGCTGGTGGTGCTCGCCAGACGCTGGCCGAGCGATGCCGACAGTTCGTCGAAACGCTGCCAGGTGGTCGTGAATTCGCCGGTCTGCGGGCGCTCTTCGGCAATGCGGAAGCCATTGTCTTCGAAGAACTGATGCGTTACAGGCCAGACTTCGGCCGGCGAACGCTGGGCCAGCACCCAACGGCTGCTGCCGCTGCGCTGCAGGCTGAAATCGCTGACGTCGGCGCCAGCCGACAGCGGTTGCGGACGCGGCACTTCGAACTCGCCCTTGGCGGTGTCGTCGGCGACGTTGCGCGGGATCGGCAGCAGCGGGTCAAGGCGCTTGACGTTGCTGACGTCCTGGGGGAGCTGCATCGGTGCAGTCGGGTGCGCCTGCAGGTAATCGCTGCCGCGGTCGCGGAAATAGCCATCCTCGCCCCACAGCCAGCCACACCCACTGGTGCTGGAAATGATCAGGGCGAGCGCGGAAAGACCAGCCAGTCGCTTCATGCGGTGTACTTCCTCGATTAAACCAGTACGCCGGACTGGCGCAAGGCAGTACGGACTTTTTCGTGACGACCTTCGCTCAGCCAGGTCAGTGGCAGGCGAATGCCTTTTTGCATCAGGCCCATTTCGACGAGCGCGTATTTCACCGGAATCGGGTTGGCTTCGCAGAACAGGTCTTTGTGCAGCGGCATGAGTTTTTCGTTGATCGCGCGGGCCTTCTCGGCATCGCCCGCAAGGGCGGCCTCGCACAGGTCGGCCATCTCGCGCGGGGCGACGTTGGCAGTGACCGAAATGTTGCCTTTGCCACCCAGCAGGATCAGCTCGACGGCAGTCGGGTCGTCGCCGGACATGACGATGAAGTCCTCGCTGACGCCATCGAGGATGGCCTTGGCACGGGCCAGGTCGCCCGTGGCTTCCTTGATGCCGATGATGTTGGGCACGGTCGACAGACGGATCACGGTCTCGGCCTGCATGTCGCAGGAGGTGCGGCCGGGTACGTTGTAGAGGATCTGCGGAATGTCGACGGCTTCGGCGATGTGCTTGAAGTGCAGGTACAGGCCTTCCTGGGTCGGCTTGTTGTAGTACGGCACCACCAGCAGGCAGGCGTCAGCGCCGGCATCCTTGGCGTTCTGGGTCAGGTGCACGGCTTCGGACGTGGAGTTGGCACCGGTGCCGGCGATGACCGGAATGCGGCCAGCGACCCGCTTGACCACGAATTCGATGACCTCGATGTGTTCTTCGACGCTCAGGGTGGCCGACTCGCCGGTGGTGCCGACGGCGACGATCGCGTGAGTGCCGTTTTCCAGGTGGAAGTCTACAAGTTTGCCGAGGCTGCCCCAATCAAGACGCCCTTGTGCATCCATGGGTGTGACCAATGCCACCATACTGCCCGCAATCATGTAAACGCTCCTGCCGGAAAAAGAGAGCGGTAATGGTACTGGGGGCATCGGCCTTGCACAAGCGAAGCAGGCGGGTGGAGCATTCCCCTCGGCGCCTTATTTCGCTACCCTTGACCCTTTGATCGGTGCAGCGCGGCCCGCCGGGCCGTCGACCTTGCTCCCCGGCCAGCGTCCACGTCCTCGCATGCGAGCCCCGGGCCCTGCCGACAGGAGGCTTTCGCCCGTCCTGTGCCGACCGCTCATCGCTTTAGGAATGCTGCATGTCCACCCCCACCGTCCGCGAACAATTCCTTGTCATCAGTGCCCTGGGCCCCAACCCCATGGAGCTGGCCAACGTCCTCAGCCGCGCTGCCTTCGAGAACCGCTGCGCGGTCGTCACCTCGCGCCTGAGCCGCCATGGCGAGACCAGCGCCCTGGTATTGCAGGTCGGTGGCAGCTGGGATGCCCTGGCACGCCTTGAGTCCACCCTCCCCGGCCTGGGCAAGAAGCACGGCCTGACCCTCGACGTGGTGCGCAGCGCCGACCAGGAAGTGCGCCCGCAGGCCCTGCCGTATGTGGCCTATGTCAGTGCGGCCTACCGCCCGGACATCATCAACGAGCTGTGCCAGTTCTTCCTCGACCACCGTGTCGAGCTCGAAGCCATGACCTGCGACACCTACCTGGCACCGCAGACCGGCAGCAGCATGCTCAACGCTCAGTTCACCGTGATCCTGCCGGCCGGCACCCAGATCAGCTGGCTGCGCGACCAGTTCCTCGACTTTGCCGACGCCCTCAACCTGGACGCGCTGATCGAGCCTTGGCGCCCACAGAACCCCGTTTAAGGAATGCATCCATGGCAGTAGCACTCGACCAACCCGTCGCCGACTTCCAGGCCCAGGCCACCGGCGGCCAGTCCGTCAGCCTGGCCGAGCTCAAGGGCCGTCAGGTAGTCGTGTATTTCTACCCGAAGGACAGCACCCCAGGCTGCACCACCGAAGGCCAGGGCTTCCGCGACCAGCACGCAGCGTTCGAGGCGGCCAACACCGTGGTGTTCGGTGTGTCGCGCGACGGCATCAAGTCGCATGAAAACTTCAAGGCCAAGCAGGGCTTCCCGTTCGAGCTGATCAGCGACAAGGACGAGGCCCTGTGCCAGCTGTTCGACGTGATCAAGCTGAAGAAGCTGTATGGCAAGGAATACATGGGCGTGGACCGCAGCACCTTCCTGATCGACAAGGATGGCGTACTGCGCCAGGAGTGGCGTGGCGTGAAGGTACCAGGCCATGTGGATGCCGTCCTGGCAGCGGCCCAGGCACTGAACCAGCGCTGAGCTTCAAGCTTCAAGCTTCAAGCTTCAAGCTTCAAGCTAAAGCGGATCGCATGGACACCGCCATCTGCTTTTACTTGCAGCTTGCAGCTCGAAGCTTGCAGCTCGAAGCTTGCCGCTCGAAGCGTGCCGCTTCAGCTCACAGCATGGGCGCCACGGCAGGTTCGTGCCGCGGCCAGGCATCGAGCACGGCCTTGATCAGCGTCGCCAGCGGGATGGCGAAGAAGATCCCCCAGAAGCCCCATAGCCCGCCAAACAGCAATACCGCGCAGATGATCGCCACCGGGTGCAGGCTCACTGCCTCTGAGAACAACAGCGGTACCAGCACGTTGCCATCGAGCGCCTGGATGATGGCGTACACCGTCATCAGATAGATGAACTGATCCCCCCAACCCCACTGGAACAACGCGATCAGCGTCACCGGCACGGTCACCACCACCGCCCCTACATAAGGCACCACCACCGATAGGCCTACCAGCAACGCCAGCAACGCCGCGTAGTTGAGGCCCAGGCTGATGAACGCGATGTAGGTGGCAATACCGCAGATCAGAATCTCGATGCCCTTACCGCGGATGTAGTTGGCGATCTGCCGGTTCATCTCATTGCCAACCCGGTTCAGCAAGGTCCGCTGGCGCGGCAGGTAGCCACTGACCCAACGGCCGATCTGCTCCCGGTCCTTGAGAAAGAAGAACACCAGAATCGGCACCAGCACCAGATAGATCATGGCACTGACCAGCAGCGGCAGGCTCGACAGCGAAAAAGACAGCGCCCATTGGCCGAACTTGCCGATCTCGCCACGCACCGATTCGATGGCATGCAGCACCTGCTCGTCAGACACCAGGTGCGGGTAGCGCTCAGGCAGGAGCAGAAGCAGCGACTGCCACTTGCCGAGCATGCCCGGTAACTCGTTGAACAACGTGATCAACTGATGCCAAAGCAACGGCACCAGCACCAGCAGGAACACCGCCAGCGCGCTCATGAACAGAGCGAACACCACCATCACCGCCAGCCGCGTCGGCACCCGAAGGCGCTCCAGGGCATTGACCAGCCCCTGCATCAGAAAAGCCAGCACCATGCCCGCCAGCACCGGCGCAAGCATGCCGCCCAGGGTCAGGACCGCGGTAAAGGCCAGAAACAGCAGGACCGCCAGCGCCACAGCCTCCTCATCGGAGAAGTAGCGCTCTATCCAGTCGCGAAGCACTTTGAACATTGACGATCCTTGGTTGGGTCAGGCCTTGCGCAGCCAGTAGGTATAGGTGCCGGCCTCGGCCACTTCATGCAGCAGCGTATGACCGGCCAGCTGGGCAAAAGTGCGGAAATCGCGCTGGGAGCCTGCGTCGGTCGCAATGACCTTCAGCACCGCGCCACTGGCCAGTCGGTTGAGCTCCATCTTCGCCTTGAGCAGAGGCAGGGGGCAGTTCAGCCCGCTGGCGTCGAGTTCGGCGTCGCAGGTCAGGGTGCTGGTCATCAGGGGGTCTCCAAACGTGGAACAGACGTCTTTGGTAACAGGCTGGCTAGCATACCGCCACTGGTCGCCAACGTGTGAGCCGGCTACAGTAGGGGCTTTGACCCGACGCGAGCTTCGTGCATGAATCTACTGCGCCCTACCCTGTTGACGCTGGCCTGCCTGATGGCCGTTCCCGGCCATGCTAGCGACCTGCCTTCACTGGGCGACGCCAGTTCCGCGATCGTCTCGCCGCAGCAGGAGCACCAGCTCGGGCGTGCCTGGCTCAGCCTGCTGCGTGGCCAGGTCAACCAGCTGAACGACCCCCAGCTCAAGGACTACGTCGAAACCACCGTGTACCGCCTGGCCGAAACCAGCCAGCTGCAGGACCGGCGCCTGGAATTCATCCTCATCGACAGCCGCGAGCTGAACGCCTTCGCCGCCCCGGGTGGTATCGTCGGGGTCAACGGCGGCCTGTTCCTCAACGCCCAGACCGAGGGCGAATACGCCTCGGTACTGGCTCACGAACTGGCGCACTTGTCGCAGCGCCACTTCGCCCGTGGCGTGGAGGCCCAACAACGCATGCAGCTGCCGATGATGGCGGCGCTGCTGGCCGGTATCGTCCTGGCGGCTGGGGGCGCCGGTGATGCTGGCATCGGCATGATTGCCGGCACTCAGGCAGCGGCGATCCAGGAGCAGCGGCGCTTTTCGCGGCAGAACGAGCAGGAAGCCGACCGGGTCGGTATCCAGAACCTGGAAAAGGCCGGTTACGACCCGCGCAACATGCCAACCATGTTCGAGCGCCTGGCGCGCCAGTACCGCTACGACGCCAAACCACCGGAATTCCTCCTGACTCACCCGGTCACCGAATCGCGTATCGCCGACACCCGCAACCGGGCCGAACAGGCCCCCAAGGGCGGCGTCGAGGACAGCCAGCGTTATCAGTTGATCCGCGCCCGCGTGGCCCTCATCTATGAAGGCACACCGGGCCTGGCCGCCAAACGCTTCCGCGCGCAGCTGGATGAAGATCCGAAGCTGGACGCTGCCCGCTATGGCCTGGCCCTGGCGCAGATCAAAGGCGGCCAGCTCAACGAAGCGCGTGAGAACCTGAAGCCACTGCTGGCCAAGGCGCCCAATGACATCACCTATAACCTGGCGCAGATCGACCTGGACATCACCAACAACCGCCTGGCCGATGCGCAGCAGCGGGCGGAGCGCATGCAAGGGCTGTATCCGGGCAACTACCCGCTCAAGCAAGTGCGTGCCGACCTGCTGATCAAGCAGAACAAGCCCGCCGAGGCCGAAAAGGTGCTGAACGACCTGATCAAGAACCGCCCGGATGACCCGGATGTCTGGTACGAAATGGCCGAAGTGCGTGGCTTGGCGGGCAATACCATTGGCTTGCACCGGGCGCGGGCAGAGTACTTTACCCTGGTGGGGGACTTCGACCAGGCGATCCAGCAGCTGGATTACGCCAAGCGTCGTGCCGGCAGCAACTTCCCACTGGCATCACAGATCGACCAGCGTCAGCGCGAGATCATGGAGCAGCAGCGCATGGTGCAGGAGATGATGGGGCGGTAAGGGGCTGCTTTCGCAGCCCAATCGCCGGCAAGCCGGCTCCCACAGGGATCGCGCCAGCTTTTAGAAGTTGAGCAAGACAGTGGCTCCCCCAAGGGTCGGATTGGTGTCCAACTTCTTGGGGGCAGTCCATAGCAAGGGGCCGGCGATTGAACCTCAGGCGTTACCCGACAGCTTCAGCCGAGCAGCCTGGGTAAAGTCCAGCATGCGGTTCAAGGGTTTGATGGCTTTCGGCACCAGCGCCGGGTCGACGAAGATTTCATTAGTCCCCTTGCGCAAGCACTCCAGCACCCGCTCCAGGGTATTCATGGCCATCCACGGGCAGTGCGCGCAGCTGCGGCAGGCCGCGCCGTTACCGGCGGTGGGGGCTTCGACGAATTCCTTGTCCGGGCACAGCTGCTGCATCTTGTAGAAGATGCCGCGGTCGGTGGCGACGATGAAGGTTTTGTTGGGCAGTGTCTGCGCCGCCTTGATCAGCTGGCTGGTGGAACCTACCGCATCGGCCAGCTCGATCACTGCCTCTGGCGACTCCGGGTGCACCAGGATCGCCGCATCGGGGTACAGCGCTTTCATGTCTGCCAGCTGGCGCGACTTGAACTCTTCGTGGACGATGCAGGCACCGTCCCACAGCAGCATGTCGGCACCGGTCTGCTTCTGGATGTAACGGCCCAGGTGCTGGTCCGGGCCCCAGATGATGGTCTCGCCGTTGTCCATCAGGCTTTCGACAATTTCCAGCGCGCAGCTCGAGGTCACGACCCAGTCGGCCCGCGCTTTGACGGCGGCAGAGGTATTGGCATACACCACCACGGTGCGCTCGGGGTGCTGGTCGCAGAAGGCCGAGAACTCTTCGACAGGGCAACCCAGGTCGAGCGAGCAAGTGGCTTCCAGGGTCGGCATCAGCACGCGCTTTTCCGGGGTGAGGATCTTCGCGGTCTCGCCCATGAAGCGCACACCGGCGACGACCACCGTCTGGGCGGGGTGGTTCTTGCCGAAACGGGCCATTTCCAGCGAGTCGGACACGCAACCGCCGGTCTCTTCGGCGAGCGCCTGGATAACCGGGTCACAGTAGTAATGGGCAACCAGCACGGCATTTTGCGCCTTGAGCTCGGCAGCAATGGCCGCACGGTATTCGGCCTCCTGCTCGGCTGTCAGCGGGTTGGGCTGCTTGGCGTCGAGGTGGGCCTGAACCAACAGGCGTTCGGATATCTGGGTCATGATCGCTGGACCTGCAGGCGCGCATGCGCGTCAAATCGAGTGTATCACCCGGCCCTGACAGATCGGCTAAGGGCGCCGGACGGCAGGCAAGCCGCCACGGCCCTCTGCGGGCGCGGATTATTATCGGACGCCGAAGGCTACAGACAATCTGGGTATTTCTAAAGCGGTTTTTGTGTGGCCTGCACGGGCCTCATCGCCGGCAAGCCGGCTTGTATGGTTAGACTTGAAGGGGTGGTGGGACTAAATGCCGGATTCTGACTGTTGACGCAGTACAGACTGTG